>JAGCHA010000087.1 GCA_017649325.1 Ruminococcus sp. | reverse complement strand
CTCCTCGACAGAAAGCCGAAGGCTATGTCGGGCGGTCAGCGTCAGCGTGTTGCGCTCGGTCGTGCTATCGTTCGTTCACCTAAGGTATTCCTCCTCGACGAGCCTCTCTCGAACCTCGATGCTAAGCTCCGTGCTCAGATGAGAACCGAGATCGCCAAGATCCACAAGAAGCTCGGTACAACATTCATCTACGTAACTCATGACCAGACTGAGGCTATGACAATGGGCGACCGTATCGTTTGTATGAAGGACGGTTTCGTTCAGCAGGTAGATACTCCTCAGAACCTCTACGAGAACCCTGTAAACAAGTTCGTTGCAGGCTTCCTCGGTTCACCTCAGATGAACTTCATCGACGCTACTCTCAAGGAAGAGTACGGTCAGTTCGTTGTAGAGTTCGGCTCGAGCGATACAAAGAACTCCAGAGGCGTTAAGTACCAGATAATCGTTCCTGAGTCCAAGGTAAACGACGAGCTCGGCAACTATGTCGGCAAGGACGTTATCCTCGGTGTACGTCCCGAGAGCATCCACGATGAGGAGATGTACCTCTCGAACGCTACAACAGGCGTTATCGATGCTTATGTCGAGATCACAGAGCTTATGGGTGCTGAGACTTACCTCTACCTCGTATGCGAGGGCAACAACCTCACTGCAAGAGTTAGCCCGAGATCTACAGCAAGACCCGGAGACGATATCAAGGTCGCTATCGATCCCAACAGGATCCATCTGTTCGACAAGGAGACAGAGAGAGCTATCGTCAACTGATAACATTGAAATTATCACTTTTCATATTTATCCTTTCTTTCTACCCGATGCCATAAAGGCAATGGCATCGGGGCAAATGCCGCAGCGGGGGTTACCCTTTTGCTGCGGTTTTTTGCGTATTACGGAGGTTTGCTATGACTGAGACAAGAAAATATATAGAGTCACACAAGGACGAGATGATACAGCTTCTGAGCGAGCTTGTCGCCATACCGAGCGTTCAGGGCGAGGCTTCCGACGGCTGTCCGTTCGGAGCAGAGCCCGCCCGCGCCCTCGCGATAATGCTTGATAAGTGTCGTGAGTACGGCTTTGATGTGGAAAATGTTGACAACTATGCAGGCTCGGCTGACTTAGGCGGCGAGCCTGCCCTCGCGATACTCTCACACCTCGACGTCGTACCCGCGGGCGAGGGCTGGAGCTCCGACCCGTTCACGCTCACACGTGACGGAGACAAGCTCATCGGGCGCGGAGCTATCGACGATAAGGGACCCGCTGTGGCGGCGGTGTTCGCGCTCAGAGCCGTTAGAGAGCTCGGTATACCGCTGAAAAAGGGAGTCCGCCTGATATTCGGCACGAACGAGGAAAACGGCTCAGCCGACCTCGAATACTACCGCAAAAAACGCAGTCTGCCGCCGATGGTGTTCACTCCCGACGGCGAGTACCCCGTCATCAACGTCGAGAAGGGTATGATGAGGGTGTACTTTTCCGCAGCAGCGCCCGAAAATGTTGAAATAAAGGCGGGAACCGTAATAAACGCAGTCCCCGCGAGTTGCAGATTTTCAGTAGTGGAAGCGCTGAAAGACGGTCCGAAAATGACTTTCGGAACAGCAGAAGGCACCTCCGCGCACGCCTCCACCCCCGAAAAGGGCGAAAACGCGATAACGAAGTTCCTCGCGGAGCACTGCAAAAATGTGCCGCTGCTGAGCGGTCTCGCGGAACTGTTTCCGTTCGGCGAGACCGACGGCAAGTCCTGCGGGCTCGGCTTCTCCGACGATATATCGGGACGTATGACCTGTGTGCTGTCCATGCTCAACACCGATGGCGGCAGACTCCGCGGCGGCATCGACATACGCTTCCCGATAGACCGCACAAAGGCTGAGATAAGCGATATCATCTGCGGCAGGCTCCGCGCGGCGGGCTTCGATATCGACTCCTGTGAGGGCGTCGAGCCCCACTGCACCGACGGCGATTCCGAGTTCGTGCAGGCGCTCCTGCGCGTGTACGAGCGCGTGACGGGCGATAAGGGGCGCTGTATCGCTATCGGCGGCGGCACCTACGTCCACGAGATAGAGGGCGGCGTCGCTTTCGGAGCGGAGTTCCCCGATACGGACTATCATATGCACAGTCCCGACGAGTTCATCACTGTCTCCGACCTGCTGAAAAATGCCGAGCTAATGGCAGAAGCTATTGTGGAGCTGTGCTCCTGAGGGCATTTGTACGCCCTGTTGCTGTTCATAGTCATTCTGACTTTTCCGACAAACTGAGAGGAGGGGCACTGAAAGTGCCCCTCCTCGTTCAACATTCATTTTTATTCGTCCTTGCCGGTGATCTTGTCAATTATGCTGCCTATCTTGCCGCCGATACCGTCGGCTGTCACCTTAGCCTTAACGCCGTCAACGATCTTGTTTATCTGGTCGTCGGGGAGATCAACGCCGATAACGCCCTCAACAGCCTTAACGGGGTCAGCCTTGAATTTTGCGGCGAAGTCCTTGTCGTTCTTCACCTTGTTCACGAGTTCTTCGATTTTAGCTTTGATATCCATAGTGGAATACCTTCTTTCATAAAATATTACAATAATATCATAGCACGTTTCACCGAAAAAATCAATAGTTTAGCTGATGTTTTTATAAAGATTGCCGTCCGCGTGATTGACAGTTCCGACGCACGGTGATATAATAAAATATACACTTTTTCAAGGGGGATACAGGATATGCCAAAGCTCGCCAAATACCTTATCTTTACATTTGCCGCTTCGTGGCTGCTGATGGTGATTGGTATCCGCGACTATGAAAATGCAGGCATAGGCGGAAAGATGACGTTCAGCTATGCGGTCTCGGTATGTATGTTCATGCCGACGATAGGAGCTCTCATCGCGGGAGCGAATTTCCGCGAGCTGGGCTGGAAGCCGAAATTCGGAAAGGGCGCAAGGTATCTGCTTATCGCGTGGCTTGCACCGACTTTTTTTCAGCTTGCTGGAGCAGTAGTATACTATATCGCCTTTCCCGACGACTTCGAGACCGCGGGCAACTTCGTGCGCGATATCGACCGCGACACCTACATACAGTGTCAGGAGAGCGGCGGCTCGTATGCTTGGTACGTGATACGCGAGATATTCAGCTCATTCACCTCATTTTACATACTCCCCGCGGCTGTAACGGGACTGGGCGAGGAGATAGGCTGGCGGGGCTTCATGTTCCCCGTGCTGAGGGAGCGCTTCGGCAGGACAAAGGGCGTCATTCTCGGCGGAGTTATACACGGAGCATGGCATTTCCCGCTGATGCTGCTTATGGGCTACGAGTACGGCAAAGACTACATCGGAGCGCCCGTGCTCGGACTTTTCGCGTTCAGCATATTCTGCATAACCACGGGCACGATATCGAACCTGCTCTATGAGAAGACCCACTGCATATGGCTGTGCGGACTGTTCCACGGAGCGGTGAATTCGGCGTTCAACCCGTGTATTCTGAGAGCCGACGGGCACTACGAACGCTCGGTATTCGGACCTATGGACATCGGCTTGGTAGCGGGCATACCCTATATGATAGCCGCCTTTGTGATACTGTATATGCAGTACAAGCGCGATGAATCGGACTTCGCATCCCTCAGCGAACAGGAGCCCTGACGCCGTCCCCATACGGAAGTATTACAGTGATGTTTTATTCCTTGACGTAGACGCCGACTATCTCGGATATATAGGCGCGGTGGTATGGGTCAGAGGCGAAGAACTGCGCGGGTATGCCGTCGTCGGTGAGGAATCCGCTCTCTGCGAGGTCATAGCTGTAGAGCTTGCGGCACACGAGCACGAGGTCAGCCTCCTCGAAGGCGACGCTTCCGCCGAAGTCAGCGGGTGTGAGACCTGTCTCCTTGACCTTGTCACAGTCCCTGCCCGAGTGCGAGCCGCAGAAGGAGAGAGCCTTGCGGAACTGCTCTCCGTAAAAAGAGGCGGTAAAGGTCTCGCCGTCCTCGATGAAGCCGTAGGTATACCTGTTAGGGCGAATGTAGCAGGTGAGGACGTTTCTGTTCCAGAGTACGCCGAGCTGTCCCCATGAAGCTGTCATGGTGTTGAAGCTGTCCATAGTGCCGCCTGTGAGGAGCATCCACTCCTTGCCTATTTTAGTGAACGGGTCGATCTTGAGCGCTGAAAGTTCTACTTTCTTGAATGACATGATTATTCCTCCTTAAAATGCGCGCTCACGTCTGCACCTGCGCCCTCCTGAGAGCCGATTTATAGCGCAGTCGGAGCTTGTCCGTGATGAGCGCGATGAATTCCGAATTTGTGGGTTTGCCCTTGCTTGTATCGACTGTATAGCCGAAGAACGAGTTGAGAGTATCGACGTTGCCTCTGTCCCACGCTATCTCTATCGCGTGACGGATAGCGCGCTCGACACGTGACGAAGTCGTGTCGTAAATGCCCGCTACCGTCGGATAGAGGAGCTTCGTGATGCTGTCGAGGAGCTCCTTGTCCGCTATTGAGTAGAGAATTGCGGTGCGCAGGTAGTGATAGCCCTTGATATGCGCGGGCACGCCGAGCTGGTGGATGATATCGGTGATAACGACCTCCATATCGTCGCTGAGGCTGTTTGCTCTGTCACCGAGGGCAGAGGTTATGGCGGAGATGAGGTCATCCGCGTCGTAGGGTTTTAGCAGGAACTTAGCGGCACCGTTCTCCATTACCTGTCGCTCGATGAACTCGTTGTCAAAAGCAGAGGTGATTATGAAAGCGGGGAACTTCACGCCGAGCTCCTTCACTTTTTTCATAATGGTGACGGCATCGCCGTTTTCAGCCGTGATATCAAGCACAGCGGCGTCGGGCGGGTCGTTGCGTATGGAATCGACGATGACGTCGCAGTCCTTTCTGCGGGTATATGCGTACATTCCATTTTCGCGGAGCTTATTCGCCAGACTAACGCCTGTTCCTGCGGAATCGTCCCCGATAAGTACCTTTATTTTGTTGTTCATAGTTTTAACCTCCTGATTGATGATTTTCTCTACGATTCTATCATATCACAGGAATGGTCTACTGAGCAACAATGAATAATGTCGTTTGCGGTAATGTTTTATCGCATACAAATGAAAGTTGTCACGGCGGCAGTGAAAAGTCGTTTATGCGTGAGAAACGGCGAAGTATGCGGAAACGTGTTTCCTTTATTTTCCTCCGCCTTTCATCTTGACGAGCATGCCGTCGGCGATATTACGCACTTTCGTGCCGGGCGGGAAGAGCTTGTCCGCGAGCTTGGCAGTGGCACTGCGTTTAAGCTTGCGTGCGTGTACGGGAGCGAGCTTAGGCTCTTTCGTACCCTCTGTCCACTCTGCGAAATCCGTCGGGTCGAGTCGGCTCTGGAGCATAGCCCTGTCGCCGACCGCGCTGTGCTCCGCGAAGAAGCGCAGGGGCATATCGCAGTCCTTATAGCCGTAATTTTCGAGGTGTCCGTCAAAGTGGAAGTGGAAGAGCCTGTCCATATCCTCCATACCGCGTGCGGCTTCGGAACTATCCGACAGCAGCCCGAGAAGCATCGCCTGCTTCTTGTCCTTGGGGCGGAAATCAGCCGCGCGAGCCGTTCCGCCTACCATGAATCCGAGCATATACTCGCTCGCGCAGAAGTCGCTCTGCGGCGACTTGCTTATCGGCACGTCGAAGAGGTAGGCGGCATAAATGCCGAAAGCGCCGTGCAGCGCGAGATACTCTGGCTCGTCGTAGTCGTAGACGTGTCTGTCCTGTACCCAGCCGCGCAGACGCCCCGACTTTACCATAAGGGGTATCGTCCCCGACAGCAGCAGAGCCTTCGAGCCGTTCATTATCGGGGTCTCGATGTCAGCCTCGACGTCCCCGCCGATGTGCAGGAGCTTAGCGGGAGCCACTCCCGCCTTTGCAAGAACGGCGTCATACACAGCTTTATGGTCGGTGACGCTGCCCTTCAGCTCCGACGGCACGACGAGCTCGTCTGCCTGCTCGTAGCCGCAATTGCTAAGGATACGAACGACCACATTCCGCGGATATATCGTATCCGCGACTATGACTATCTTCTTTTTGGTGCGTTTAGCCTCGTCGAAGAGCTCCTTGCCGAGGCTTCTTGTCAGCGTAAAATGTACCGCGAGCTCACACTCGCGCTTCATGAGCTTGTCCCTGCCGAAGGGCGACAGCTTTGCACTTTTCGCGAGGATTTCGTATATCCGTCCTATCGTTGCGCCGCCCGAGCTCTCGAACTTCTTCTCGGCGGCATCCGCAGCAGCGGTGCGCAGCTCCTTGAAGCTTTTCTTCACGGTCGTCAGCGAACGGAAGTCCTCCTCCATGAGCATGAATATGTCCTCGAATTCGGGAAAAGCGTTTGAGATGAGCGTGCCTGTCAGTCGGAAGCTGACTGCCCTGTAGTCCGATCTTCCGACCTCATCGAGCATTTTCTGCCTCAGCTCGACCTGCTCCCGCGTGAGAGCGATACGTGGCTTTATCGAGTTGTCCATAGCGAACCTCCTTGTGTCAGTCCGTGGAAACAGCCGTAGTTTCGGTGCTTTCCGAGGTATCTGCGGTGTCGGTGTCGGTGGAGTCTGTTGTAGTTGAAGTGGCAGTTGTCGAAGTTGTTGTCTGCTTCTCGCTGCCGTAATCGGGAATGAGCTTCTCGCCGCCGCGCAGCTTGATATACTCGTCGAGAGTCAGTGCTCCCTCGGAGTTATAGGCGCGTATGAGGGCGTCTCTGCTCGTGAATTTCTCGGAATACTCGCCGTTTTCGTCGGTCATATACTTGCCGTACCACAGCCCGAAGAACGACCACACCGCATTGTCGCGGAAGGAAGCGTCGATGTCGGGAACGGTGCTGCACTCGCTCAGCGCGATCAGCTTTTCCTTGCCGACGATATTTTGCAGCGCGAGGAACTGCTCATAGCGGCTGCCGTAGTCCTTGTCGCTGTCGAGGTAGATATCGAGCGAAGCGATATCGAACGTGGACTTGTTTACGAGAGTGCTCTCGCTCTGACCGTTCCATATCCAGATGAGGTTATCGAGCTCGAAGTAGTTGGTATAGCGGCGGTACATCAGCTCCCACAGCCACTTGTACGCGTCAACACCGCTCGCGCCCCACCAGAACCAGTCGCCGTAGCCCTCGTGAAGAGGTCTCCACAGCACGGGCACGCCCTTGTTTTTGAGCGAAGTGAGCTGTCCCGCCATATTGTCAATGTCGAGTATGAGACCGTAGCACTGCTCGGAAATCTTGCCCTCTCCATAGAGACCGCGTATCTCCTCCTGCGTCATCTCGGCGATGTCGATGTCTGTCATAGCGTCGGAGAGCTTGAAATCGGTATCCTTAGCATACACCGACTGCTTTGTCTTGGAGGGAGCCTCCCAGTACCACATAAGTCCGACGACGCCGCCCTTTCTGTACCAGTTCGCGCAGGCGTCGATATCTCTGAAAGCGCTGTCGAAGTTCTTATTATTGGTATGCAGCGCTGAAAAGCGTATCGCAGGGTACTTGCCCGTCGTGCGGTATATCAGTTCGAGCTCATCGTTCTTGGGGCTCGACGCATACTGACCCGTCAGCACATACTCGCCGTAATACTTGGTCATGAAGTCCATGAGCTCCTTCGCAGACCTGCCCGCCTCCTTGTTGGAGAGGTCGTTCTCAGCGTCGTACTTTATAGCGCTCAGTGAGGTATTATTACTCATTCTCAGGTAGTCGAGCTTGATATCGCCGTGCGGGCGGAGCTCTATCTCGGACTTGCCCTTGGTGAGGAACACGCCGTAAAGTGTTATCAGAGTGAACTCGCTGTCGCTCATGGTCTTGAATGTCGCTGTCGCGGTGCCGTTTACGAGCACATCGCAGTTGACGAAGCGGTCTGCGGCGATACTGAACGAGAGGTCGTAGTGCTGATTCGTCGGAGCCTCCACCGTGAATGTGACAGCCGCAGTGCCGTCGTTCTTGAAGCCGCTTACATAGCCCTCACCGCTGTATTTTGAGATGACGGTATCGGGCTTGACGGTCGGGTCGAACTTGGTCGCAGGCTGTGTATCAGCCTCGGACTTCACCTTCTTGCCATCCTTGTCGGTAGTCTCCTCCTTTGGAGCACTAACGACCTTCAGGCCGCTTCCGAGCTTAGCGTCCTCCGCCTCATAGAGGTCGCCCGTAGGCTTTTTTTCTATCTCGGGGTAGGTTATGGGGTAGTCGGGGTAAGTCCCGACGGTCTCATCCTCGATTACGCCCAATACATTCGTCACAGGCTCTTTCTCGCTCGATTCGTCCTTATTCTTTTTCTTGCATGATACCACGCACGAAGCGGTCATCATTACCGCCGCCGCGAGCGCGGTCAGCTTACGTATATCCATTGGTTTTGTCCTCCGATTGTTTAAAAAGGCCGTTAGCCGACAGCTCGCGGTATAGCCTTCGGCGATACATTTTAAATAGTCTGCTGAGCAGACACAATTAGCTAATAGCTCGAGCTCAAGCCTTAACGCTGTATTTCTTACCCGCCTCGGTATCGAAAATGATAACGCCGTTCTCAATGCGCGAAGCGACGCTGTCTCCGCCGCAGGTTATGCTGACCACGCAGTTTGCGCGCAGCCTGCACTCGCCGCCCTTGTCTGAGGTTATCTCCGCCGAGGCGAGCTTGCAGTCGTGCCATGTGATATCGACACCGAAGCCGCCCTTTCCGCGCAGTCCGCGAATGCTTCCCTCGCGCCACTCATCGGGCAGAGCCGGCAGCAGTATCAGCTCGCCCGACACACTTTGCAGCAGCGATTCCGCGATCGCGGCTACACCGCCAAAGTTTCCGTCTATCTGGAAAGGCGGGTGGGTGTCGAGCATATTCGGGTTGGTTGAGTGGCACAGCAGCCTTTTGAGGTTCTCGTAGACCATACGCCCGTCGTACAGCCTCGCCCACATATTCGCTATCCACGCGCAGCTCCAGCCGGTATGTCCGCCGCCGTGTATCAGTCGGCGCACGAGCGTAGCTCTTGCGGCGTCCGCGAGCTTGGGAGTCTTTACAGGCGTGATGAGGTCAGCGGGGTGGAGCGCGAAAAGCTGCGAGATATGGCGGTGACCGATCTCCACTTCGTCGTAATCCTCAGCCCATTCCTTTATCTGTCCGTACTTGCCGACCTCGGGCTGCGGGAGCTTTTTGAGCAGCTCCGCGAGCCTGTCTGCGAAGTCTTTATCCGTACCGAGTATCTCCGCCGCCCTGATGACATCGTTGAAGAGCACGGTGATTATCTCGGAGTCCATCGACGGTCCCGCGCAGAGACAGCCGCGCGTCCCTGCGGAGGTGAGGTAGGTATTCTCGGGCGATACCGACGGACAGGTCACAAGCCTGCCCTCGCTGTCTTCCGTGAGGAAGTCAGCCATGAATTCGGCAGCGCCTTTAAGTATATGGTATTTCTCGGCAAGGAAGTCCCTGTCGAGGGTATATTCGTAGTGCTCGAAGATGTGGAGCGCGAGCCACGCGCCGCCCATAGGCCATATCGTCGCAGGCATCCAGAGGTCGGCGGGAGCGCAGTCGCCCCATATATCGGTATTATGGTGGCAGACGAAGCCGTGCTCTATGCCGTACATCTCCTTTGCGACGTCCCTGCCGTTCCTGTAAACTCGCTCGAGCAGGTCAAACAGCGGCAGGTGGCACTCGGAGAGGTTGCAGCTCTCGGCGCACCAGTAGTTCATCTCGGTATTAACGTTTATCGTGAACTTGCTGCCCCACGCGGGCCACATATCGCGGTTCCATATTCCCTGCAGGTTCATTGGCTGAGTGGAGGGTCGGCTTGCTGATATCATAAGGTATCTGCCGTAGTTGAAGTACAGCTCTATGAGCTTATTGTCATGGATAAGGCGCTCGCAGTCAGTGCTGTCGAGCTCATCGCCTTTGAGGCGGGAAATGCGCTCATCGGTCGCGAAGTGCTCGAGGTTCTCGCCGCTGTTGTCGTTGAGATTGAGCTCTGTCCTGTTGAAGAGAGCCTTGTAGTCGCAGACGTGGCGGAAGTAGAGCTCGTCAAAACCGCATTGCAGCGCCATTTCGGCGTCAACCTCAGCGGACTCGATATAGTCCTCCGTGTAGAAGCTTGTTCGTGCGGAGAGCACTATCATCACGGAATCGGCGTTCCTTACGGCTATCTTTCCGCCGACGGTGCGTATCTCGCCGCCCTCAGCCTTAGCACCGAGGCAGGCAGCGAAGAAAATACCGTCGCGGCTGCCCGTACCGCCCGTATAGAGTATCATATTCTCGCCGCAGGGGCGGTTGTCGTCGTAGTAGTCGTCGCGCCCGTCGATAGAGACTTCGAGGGACACGCTCTTTGGCGTATCGGAGTGTATATCTATGACCATTACCTCGTCGGGCGCAGACACGAAAACGCTGCGCGTATATCCTATCCCGCCCGCATTGAAGCTTACGTGCGAAACAGCGGTGGAGAGGTCGAGGGTGCGTGAGTAGTCCTTGGGCTTACCGCTGATATGACAGTGGATACTGAGGTCGCCGAGGGGCATATAATGGCGCATATTCGGCGTCACGCCCTGAAGCTTCTCGAAGGCGAGCTTTTCCGCGGCGGGGATATCGCCGTCGAAGATGAGGCGGCGCACCTCGGCAAGCCCCTCCCTCGCGTCGGGGTTTACGCGGTGACGCAATCCACCCGACCATATCGAGTCCTCGTTGAGCCCGATGAGCTCGTTTTCGGCTCTGCCGTATATCATGCCGCCGATGCGTCCGTTTCCTACGGGGAGGGCGCTGTTGAAGTCCTCGGCGGGCTGCTTATAGCTCAGTATCGTTTCAGTTGACATAAAATGCTCCTATCATGGTCTATTCTATCTTATCTTGTTATTATAACATAAATTAATAAAAATAGCAACCCGCACGGGATATCTTCCGATTTTTTCCGTTCATACAGCAAAAAGGGACACACAGTGTGCGTCCCTTTAATGCAAAAATATCAGTATCACCTTTGATAATGACTTGTAGAGCGGCGTCCTGCCGCCCGCGTCTTATATTTACATCCTCGGTAATCAGATCTCATACACCACCAGCTCGGGCGGATTAAAGGCTCTGAGCTTACCAAGCCCGCCAGACACGAGCAGCTTTTTCCCGCCGATGTTGTACACGCCTTTGGAAAACCTCGGGAAGAGCCTTCTTTCGGGAGAAAGCATCCCTATCCCGAACAGTCTGACCGAGCCGCCGTGGATATGACCGCCGAAGGTATAATCCGCGCCCCAAGCGGCGTATTCTCTGCCGAAAATTGGG
Organism: Ruminococcus sp.; assembly: GCA_017649325.1. GTDB lineage: Bacteria > Bacillota > Clostridia > Oscillospirales > Ruminococcaceae > Ruminococcus. The sequence goes on along the minus strand of JAGCHA010000087.1, from coordinate 35,386 downwards.
TTATGGGCGAGCAGCAAAGTCTCCCCATGCGGACATTCACCGAGCGCCGCGGTGATATCGCCGACGGTCAGCCTGTCGAGGCGGAAATAGCCGCCGTTTTTCTTATACGTGGTATATGGGAGCTCCATTCCGCAGACATTGAATTTTCTGCCGCGTATCTCAGCCGTAACGGTGCGGTTGCGGAGGAGCTTCACACCTGTCCGCTCCAGCATATCCGCAAAGCGCGCCTGTCCGTCGGGAGCAATAAGGCTCTGCTCGTGATTGCCGTAGATAAAGTACACATCCGCAACGGAACACAGCTCCCGCAGGAGCTTTTCCACAGCGGAGAAGTCGTTCTCCCTGCGCGACACTATATCCCCTGTTATCAGGATGATATCGGGCTTTTCGGACTTTGCCGCCCCGATGAGACGGCAGTTATCCCTGCCGAAGCGCCGTCTGTGGAGGTCGGTGATATGGAGTATCCTCACATCTCCCCCGAGTCTCTCGCGCCTTATCCTGAGCCGGAAGAAGTTCTCGAAGACGAGGTACGCCGCAAGAATCACAGCAGCAATGATGATGAGGTACTTCATACGCACCTCCTTTTCTTGTCGCAGGCACGCAGAACGGGGATATCTATGAGCGCAAACACACACAGATACAGCGAAGTCACGGTGAATCTTCCCGAATAGAGCGATATCAGCTCGGTGACAGTCCCCCTGTACTCAGCCTCGGGGTCAAACGTGCTGATATCGGGATTCCCGAGAAACACCGCCAAGGTAAGGAATATTCCCAGCAGCAGAGGAACTGCCGCTGAGAATATAAATACGAATATACGTGAATAGCCGCTGTTTCCGCCCGCGTCGAGCTGCACGAAGTGGTACATCGCGCAGAGAATGAGCGGCGTTATCAGAGCCGTCCACCACGGGTAGCCTATTTTTTCAAAAGCGAACCAGTTGAGAAACTGACAGAACAGACTGAGCACGGTTATTACCGCCGCGCTGAGCGGGCTCTGCGTAAACCTGAGCGACGAAGTCCCGCTGTTTTTATTCATTATCGTCGTCATTGTCGTCGGGGTCAGCCTCGATGACTACCTCGTTCTTCTCCTCCTCAGCAGCCTCAGCTTCAGCGAGCTTAGCCTGCTCCTCGGTGAGCTGCTCGACATTCTCTGTCTCAGCGGAGTCATCATGCTCGGCACGCGTGAACGCCACAACGTTAGCACCCTCGCTGACCTTCATCACGCGCACGCCCTTGGCGATACGTCCCATAACGCGTACATCGCTTGCGAGTATGCGGATGATGATGCCGTCGCTTGAAACGAGGATGATATCGTCCTCCTCGTCGACTATCTTGATATTGCATACATGACCGCGCACATCGTCGACCTTATAATTCGACAGACCGTAGCCGCCCCTGCCCTGTATGCGGTAGCTGTCGAGGGAAGTACGCTTGCCGTAGCCGTTCTCGGTGACGGTGAGGAGCGTAGCCCCCTCGCGCACTCTTGCCATACCGACAACGTAGTCGCCCTCGCGGAGCTTTATAGCTCTCACGCCGTGAGCGGAGCGCGACAGAGCGCGTATCTTCTCCTCTTCGAGGCGTATAGCCATACCGTTGTGAGTAGCAACGAATACCTGAGCATTGCCCTCAGTCATGCGTACGCCCGCTATCTCGTCGCCCTCGTCGAGACCGATAGCAATAAGACCGTTCTTGCGCACGTTCTTGTACATCGAGAGGTTGGTACGCTTTATCTTGCCGTTCTTGGTCACCATAACGATGAACTTCTCGTCGCTGAAATCGGTAGTCTTTATCATAGCTGCTATCTTCTCGTTTTCGGTGAGAGGCAGCAGATTTATGAGGTTGAAGCCGCGTGAAGCCTTCGAGCCGTCGGGCACTTCATAGCATTTGAGCTTATACATAATGCCCTTGTTGGAGATAAAGAGGATATTATCGTGAGTACCGCAGATGAACATGGTATCCACGAAGTCCTCCTCACGCTGTTTCATGCCCGTGATACCGCGTCCGCCGCGGCGCTGGGTCTTATACTCGGTAACGGGCATACGCTTGATGTAGCCGTTATTTGTGAGCGTAACGACGCAGTCCTCCTCGGGGATGAGGTCTTCGATGTCGACCTCGCCCGATACGGACTCGATATCCGTGCGGCGCGGATCGCTGAACTTCTTGCGGATGACGTTGAGGTCTTCCATGATTATCTGGTAAACGCGGTTGACGTCCGCGAGTATCTCCTCGAATTCCTCTATCTTAGTCAGGAGCCCGAACAGCTCGTCGGTTATCTTCTGACGCTCGAGACCTGTCAGAGCACCGAGTCTCATCTGCACGATAGCCTCAGCCTGTTCCTCGGAGAGACCCTTTGCGCTTGCGAGGTGGGTGCCGCTGAGGTCGAATTCGGCAGTATCGAGCACCTTGAAGACGTCCATATCCTTGAAAACTTCTATACGTCCGAGGAGCTCCGACATATCAATATCCTTGAAGCGCTCGATGAGGCGAGTCTTAGCCTCGGGGATATTGCTGCTGCTGCGGATTATCTGGATTATCTCGTCGATGTGGTCAGCCGCGAGCACGAATCCCTGCAGGATATGAGCACGCTCGAGAGCCTTGCGGAGGTCGAAGCGTGTCCTGCGCTGGATAACGTCGACCTGGAAGTCGAGATAGTGCTGGAGCATCTGCTTGAGCGTGAGTATCTTAGGCTCGCCGTTGACGAGAGCGAGCATGATTATGCCGACGGTATCCTGCAATTTCGTCATTGCGAATAGCTTATTGAGCACGATATTGGGGATAGCGTCCTTTTTGAGCTCGATAACGATACGCATACCGTCCTTGTCGGACTCGTCGCGGAGGTCGTAAATGCCCTCGATACGCTTGTCCTTGCAGAGCTGGTTGATATTCTTGAGAATGAGGGTCTTATTGACCATATAGGGTATCTCGTCGACGATGATGCAGTTTCTGCTGCCTATCTCCTCGAAGTGAGTGCGGCTGCGGAGGATTATCTTGCCTCGTCCCGTACCGTAAGCGGCGCGGATACCCGCCTTGCCCATGATAATGCCGCCCGTGGGGAAGTCGGGACCCTTGATATTCTCCATGAGTTGGTCCATGGAGCAGTCGGGGTCGTCGATGAGGAGCTGAAGAGCGTCTATGACCTCGCCGAGGTTATGGGGAGGGATATTCGTCGCCATACCGACAGCGATACCCGTCGAGCCGTTGACGAGCAGATTCGGGAATCGCGATGGCAGCACTACGGGTTCTTTCAGACGGTCGTCGTAGTTAGGCGCGAAATCGACAGTTTCCTTGTTGATATCGGTGAGCATATCGAGGGTCATCTTCGCCATTTTCGCCTCGGTATAACGGTAGGCGGCAGCCTTATCGCCGTCGATAGAGCCGAAGTTTCCGTGACCGTCTACGAGGGGATATCTCATCGAGAAATCCTGCGCGAGGCGGACGAGAGCATCATAAACGGCGGCATCACCGTGAGGATGATAACGTCCGAGCACGGCACCGACGGTATCAGCACACTTTCTGTATGCCTTGTCGGGGGTAAGACCGTTCTCGTGGAGCGTATAGAGGATACGCCTGTGAACGGGCTTGAGACCGTCCCTTACATCGGGCAAGGCTCTTGATACTATTACCGACATAGCGTACTGGAGCATAGAACTTTCCATCTCGTTGACTATCTCGGAATGTATTACCTTGGAATTGTCATTGTAAAGCAATTTCTTGACCTCCTGTATGTGTTAGAGCACAATGCTCTGAAAAAAACGTTACTTTGCGGGCACGAGCTTTCTGATTATATCGCGCTCGGACTCGCTGAACTTCTCCTTGGGGATGATGTAGAACACCTGCTCGCCGTAGATAAGCAGGAAGAACTCGTCATATTCGAGCACCTTCATCTTATCGTCCTTAGGGATTCGTGTCGGCTCGGGAGCCTCCTCCTCAGCGGGAGCATCAGACTCGTTTTCGCTGTCCTCCTCCTCGATTCCGTCGGGGGCTGAGACCGTCGAGATATCGACAAAGCTGTCCCCCACGCCTATCTTGTAGACGAGGTCGCCCATTTCCTTAACTGTCTCGACGAGCGAACGTCTTATCTTGCGTGGGTTATACCACTCCCTGAACGCGAGCGCGAGGCAGAGCACTATGAGGATGTAGGCGAAGTAGTTGCTGTTGTCCTTGAACGCGGCATAGATAAAATCAGCCGCGAGAACAAGGAAGATCGCCATAAAAATGTAATTTTTCAGATATACATATTTCTTCTGATACGCACGGTAAGCCTCTCTGAACGTATCCGCAGAGATGCTGTATTCCTTTTCAAGGATATATTTATCTTCCATTCGTTTTGTATCTCCAATTAAAAGCTATAAACTAAAAGTATTTTCTGAGTTCTTAGCTCTGAACACTGATCCAACAGCTTTCATATATTGAATCAGATATCGAGATTCTGTGCAAACTTCGCATTCTTCTCAATGAAAAGACGGCGCGGCTCGACCTTATCTCCCATAAGGATAGAGAAGGTCTCATCTGCACGGAGCGCGTCCTCCATTTCGATTTTAACTATGGTGCGGTTCTCGGGGTCCATAGTAGTCTCCCAGAGCTGTTCGGGGTCCATCTCACCGAGACCCTTATAACGCTGAGTCTCGACCTTGAACTTGCCGTTCTCGGAGAGCTCTGCGATGTATTTGTCGCGCTCCTCGTCGGAGAAGGCATAGCATACCTTCTTGTTGCGCTCGACGCGGTAGAGCGGCGGCTGAGCTATATAAACGTTGCCGTTAGTGATGAGTGGACGCATATAGCGGAAGAAGAATGTCAGCAGGAGCGTTCTGATATGCATACCGTCGACATCGGCATCGGCCATGATGATTACCTTGCCGTAGCGGAGCTTCTCGATATCGAAGTCCTCGCCGATGCCCGTACCGAGAGCGGTAACGACGGGCTCAAGCTTATCGTTGCCGTAGATTCGGTCGATACGCGCCTTTTCGACGTTGAGCATCTTACCCCATAGCGAGAGTATCGCCTGATATTTTCTGTCACGACCCTGCTTTGCAGAGCCGCCCGCCGAATCTCCCTCGACGATGTAAATTTCGGTGTAGCGTGCGTCGCGCTCGGAGCAGTCCGCGAGCTTTTCGGGCATCGAAGCGTTGCCGAAAGCATTTTTCTTGCGCTCGGCTTCACGTGCGCGCTTAGCGGCTTCTCTCGCTCTGTATGCAGAGAGGCACTTTTCAAAAATAACGTTAGCGGTCTCGGGGTTTTCCTCGAGGAAGTTCATGAGCTTCTCGGTGACGAGCTTCTCCACGAACGGCTTTACTTCAGGATTTCCGAGTCTTCCCTTAGTCTGACCCTCGAACTCGCACTCCGTGAGCTTCACGGATACGATAGCGGTCAGACCCTCGAGGACGTCCTCTTTTCTGAGGCTTTCGATCTCCTTCTTCGGAGAATCCTTGCCCTTCTTTGAGCTATCCTTCTCCTTGAACTTATTGAACTTCTTTCCGTACTCGTTTATTACCTTTACAAGGGCGTTTTTGAAGCCAGTCTCATGTGAACCGCCGTCCTTGGTGTGGATATTATTAGCGAACGAGAGCACTACCTCGTTATAGCTGTCATTGTACTGCATAGCAATTTCCGCGAATGAGTCGCCCTGCATACCGGAAACGTATATGACCTCCCCGCCGAGAGCCTCATAGCCGCGTGTAGTGTGGATATGCTCGACAAACTGGCGTATACCGCCCTCATAGTGGAGAGTCTCGCCGACGATGTTCTCCTCGTCGCGCTTATCGGTGAAGACTATCTTTATGCCCGCATTTAGGAAAGCCTGCTCGCGGAGTCTTTTCAGCAGTATCTCGTACTCATATACGGTAGTCTCGAAAATCTCGCTGTCAGCCTTGAACATAACGGAGGTACCCGTTTCTGTGGTATCGCCGATGACCTTGAGCTCTTCGTCGTAATGACCGCGCTTGAACTTCTGGAAGTAAACGTGCTGACCGTCCTTGACGGTGAGTTCGAGCCATTCCGAAAGCGCATTTACAACGGAAGCGCCAACGCCGTGCAGACCGCCCGACACCTTATAGCCGCCGCCGCCGAACTTACCGCCCGCGTGAAGGATAGTGTACACGACAGTCGCCGCGGAGATGCCCTCCTTGGGGTGTATACCGACGGGTATACCACGGCCGTTATCGGAAACGCGGATGATATTGTCGGGGAGTATCTCGACTGTTATCTCGGTACAATAGCCCGCGAGCGCCTCGTCTATTGAGTTATCCACAATCTCATAAACGAGATGGTGAAGACCGCTCGGACCTGTTGAACCGATGTACATACCTGGTCTCTTGCGGACAGCCTCCAGACCTTCCAGTATTTGTATGTCGTTTTCGTCGTAATTGTTATTCTGCTGACTCATGTTTTACCTCCATGAATTTTGGTTATATATCATTATCCCAATTAACAGGGTCATTTTCAAAATAGGATCATTCCGAAGTGGTTGTCTCCTTGTAATATTCTGACATAGTCCCTACATTTCTGTAACAAAACAGATGAGCCTTATAGCCATCGCCTTCCTTGGTGAATCCAACTTCAAAGCATTTGCTGTAAGTGCTGGACATATCTTCCACCCAGCACACATACACATAGCCTTTACTATAATCCTCATAATTTCTGATGATAGCCCCTCCGTGAAAATCACTTTCCAGGAAGGATTTATAATCATCGACCTTGAAATCAAACTCCGCGATAAAATCCTGTGCTGTGATTTCTCGATAACTCAGAGGCTCTACATTATCAATATCCAGCTTGAGCTTGTCTTCAATGTATTCTATTCTTTTTTCACTGAATCTTGACCATGAAATAGGCACAAAGAACTTATACATCATAAAATTAAGCACAATCACAGAAACAAAAACCACGATCAAAGTGGTGATCAATTGTTTTTTCTTTTTTTTAGGACTGGTCGCGTCCATATCTTCATTCATTGATACATTATCCATCATAGTCCGCCTCCTTCAGCGAGTCGTTTTTTGAGCGTACTTGCGGCAAGCTGTGAGACATATACTCTGTTCCTGCCGTTTTTTTCGGTGATAATGAAGCTTTTCGGGAGCTCGTATGTCGCATAGAAGACCTCTCGGTTCTTCTCAGCTTTGTCGAGGAGTCTGTTTGTCACGCCCGATACTGTGGTATTATCCATATCGAATATGCCGACGATATCGCGCACGTCCACGGAGTAGTTATTCCCGATGTGAAGATATATCGTTTTCATCAATGAGCCTTCCTCCGCAGATACGCATGACCTTACCCTTTATCTCGGGGAGCAGCGCCCCCTCGTTTGGAGTCGTGAGAAAAACCTGCATATTCTTTATCATATCGAAGATGAAGCGCTGACGCCGCTCGTCGAGCTCGCCCATGACGTCATCGAGGAAGATGACGGGAGGCTCCTTGGAGCGCTTCATGAAAATCTCAGCCTGCGCGAGCTTCATGACGAGAGCCGCGCTTTTTATCTGTCCCTGCGAGCCGTAATCTCTCGCACTGACACCGTTTATCTTGATATTTATCTCATCGCGGTTGACACCCGAGTGTGTCGAACCCGTGCGGATATCGTAGTCCTCGGTCTCGCGGAGCTTGCGGTAATACTGCTCAACGGCAGCCTCGTCGCACGGACGCTCCATATCCTCGGGACGGTACACATTCGAACGGTATTCGAGCTCAAGAACTTCCTCACCGCCCGAAATGGTACGGTAGAGCTCTCCGCAGATATCGTTTATCTTGGCGACGTACTCATTTCTCATATAGGATATGACAGCACCCTCGCGAGCCGCCTGCCTGTCCCATATATCGAGGATACCGCGGTCAGTGCTTCCCTGCATGATGCCTTTAAGGAGTGCATTCCGCTGATTCATGATAGCGTTGTGCTTATTTATATGCACGACCGAGACAGGATTGAGCTGCGAAGCCGCCATATCAATGAAGCTGCGCCTTTTTTCGGGCGAGCCCTTGATGATATCGACGTCATCGGGTATGAAAGCGATGCACTTGAAGACATCAAACAGCGCTCTTGCACCCTTTTGTTTGACACCGTTGAGAGTTATCAGCTTCGGCGAGCTCTGACTGCGTGTCATCTCGAACTCAATTTTCTGTTCGCGGACACTGTCGCGTATCTTTATCTTTGCGGACATTTTACTTCCCGTGAGGCAGATATAGTCCTTTTCCTTCGACCCACGGAAGCTCTTGCAGCCCGAAAGTATCCACATTGCCTCGAGCAGATTGGTCTTGCCCTGCGCATTCGGACCGACTATGATATTATATTTAGGGTCGGGCTCGAAGAAAACGCCCTCGAGGTTCTTGAAGCCGTCAATTTCGGCGCAGGTGATTATCAAACTACCTTTACCTCTCCGCCGCCCTCGAGCTTCACGGTATCGCCGCTGCGTATCTTCTTGCCTCTCATGGTGCAGACCTCGCCGTTTACAAGGACTTTCCCGTCCTGAATGAGCATTTTCGCCTCACCGCCCGAACCGACGAGCGAAGCGAACTTGAGCAGCGCATCGAGCTTGATGAACTCGGTGCTTATTTTAACTTCCGCCATGATATATCCTTTCTTTCAGCCATCAGCTGACTATAAAAACTCAGTTTCTGAGCTGGATCGGCATAACGAGGAAGATATAGCTCTCTCCCTCGAGCGGGAGGATCTCTATGACCTTCATCGCGCCGTTGAAGCGTACTCTTACCTTGTCGCCCTCGGCAGCGCGGAGAGCTTCGAGAATGAGCTTGTTATTGAAGCCGATAGTCACAGGCTCACCCGATATATCGGCGGAGATAGCATCGTTTACTCTTCCTATGCCGGTGCGGCAGCTTATCTTTATAACGCCGTTGTCAACTTCGCAGCGTATCGGCGACTTGTTCTTGTCGTCGATGATGAGCGAGCAGCGCTCAAGGCTCGTCATAAATTCCTTCTTGCTGACGATGACCTCAGTCTTATAGCTTGTGGGTATACTGAGCTTGTAGTTATGGAAAGCGCCCTCAAGGAGACGCGAGATAACGAACACATTGTTTACCTCAAAGATGATATGGCGGTCATTCACGCAAATAGTGCAGTTCTTGTCGTTATCGTCCTTTATAAGGGTCGATACCTCGGTAACAGCCTTTTTCGGAACAACGAAATGGTGGTCTTCCTTGCTCTCGGTGAGCTCACACCTTATCGCAAGACGGAAGCCGTCGATAGCCACGAGGTTGAATTTTCCCCCTTCGATATCGAACAGCTCGCCAGTGAGAATGGGCTTGCTCTCATTGAGTGAAGCCGCATAGCTTGTCATATTTATCATAGAGCGGAGCGTCGTAGCCTTAACGGAGAAGCTCCTCTGATTGTCAACAACGGGAAGGTCGGGGTACTCGTCGGCAGCGATGCCCGAGAAGCTGCACTCTGTAGCCAGTGACGAAAGGTTGATGACATTATTCTCATCTACTTCGATAGTCACCTCATCGCCGGGCATTTTTCTCACGAACTCGCTGAACAGTCTTGCATTTACCACGAATTCGCCCTCATCTGTCGTATTCGCGATGATAGCGGTCCTGATACCCATTTCGAGGTTGTATCCCGTGAGCTCAACGCTGTTCTGAGCTACTCTCACCTTTATACCTTCGAGAGCCTGGATAGTAGACTTCTGCGGAACAGCTCTCGAGACATTGCTGATAGCCTCACTGAGCGCATCTCTTTCACAAATAAATCTCATTTAACGATTACCTCCGTATTCATTATCGAAAAACACATCACATCATATCACACAAACACACAACATGATAAGATATGATATATATAAATTCATAGTAGTATTAGTAGGGGGCGTGGAAATGTTTATATTCCTCCCCTATCACCGTATATTGGCATATTCTCCTCCACACACTTCTGTTGTAAAATTTCGGACAAACGTGGAAACAAAATCCGCCCCGATATTTTAAGTGAAAAAAGTTGATTTAAGTGGAGTTGAAGTTGAAGAAAAGTGAACAAATCTGTTGATTCTACAGATAGTGATAAGAATTTTCACTTCAACACACAGTTGACAGTTGAAGCGGCACAGTGGACAAGGTTGAAATTTCATATCCGACCGCGAAATATCTTCACAAAGTATTCAACAATGTGTTGAATACCGGGTTGAAACAGTAATTTTCAACCTTTCCAACCTGTAAAAATTATTGGAAAAAGTTTATGAGATAACGATCAGGTCTTGCTCTTGTCGCGGATATTCTTGATGATATCATTTACGAGGTTACTGAGGTTCTGATCCTTCTGTATCGCCTCTGTTACGCTGTTTACGGAGTAAACGATAGTCGAGTGGTCACGTCCGCCGAACTCCGTACCGATTGAAGCGAGCGGCATCTGAGTAATCTCTCTCACGACGTATATCGCAACCTTACGCGCGATAGACACCTGCTGAGAGCGCTTGTTCGAGCGCAGGTCCTCGGGAGACACACCGTACACGGTAGATACCTCGGAGATTATCTTTTCAACAGTTATCGGTATAGGCTGTTCATCTGTGAGCACGTCGCGGATAACGCTCTGAGCCATAGAAATAGTGATAGGGCTGCCAGCGAAGTGGTTGAGAGCCTTCAGACGAATAACAGCGCCCTCGAGCTGACGGATATTGGATTTCAGGCGGTTAGCCATAAATTCCGATACCTCGGCAGGCATTTTCATATCGAGGAGCTCGCTCTTGCGGTTGATGATAGCGAGCCTTGTCTCATAGTCGGGAGCTGAGATATCGGCGATAAGACCGCCCTCAAAGCGTGTACGCAGCCTTGATTCGAGGGTAATGAGCTCCTTGGGGGGCTTGTCCGAAGTAATAACTATCTGCTTGCCCTCCTGATGCAGCTTGTAGAAGGTATGGAAGAACTCTTCCTGCATACGCTCCTTGCCGGCGAAGAACTGGATATCGTCGATGAGGAGCATATCTGCATTGCGGTACTTCTCCTGGAAATCGGAGATAAGGTTATTTTTGATAGCAGAGATGAGGTCATTGCCGAAGGTCTCGCTGGTAACGTAAACGATGTTGAAGCTCGGGTGATTTTTTCTCACCTCGTTGGCGATAGCGGTGATGAGGTGTGTCTTGCCCATTCCCGACGGACCGTAAATAAACAGCGGATTATAGCCTGATACTTCTCTTTCTCCGCAGTTTTTTGCCACAGACTTACTGCAGGCGAGCGCAAAGCTGTTGGACGGACCCTCGATGAAGGTATCGAAGGTATAGTCATAGTTCGCGAACTTGACAGACTTCTCGAGCTCCGCATTCTTCTTCTCAAGCTCGTCGTCGGTAGGTATCTGACCGCTGAGCGCGGGCTCGTCGGATTCTACATTGATGATGATATTGACATTGAGACCGAGCACGTTGAGGAAAGCATCACCGAGCACGGACGCATAGGTAGTAATGACGATATTTTTCTGAAACTCCGTATCGACGCTGAAAACGGCGTCTTTACCGTCAAAGCTGACGGTCTTGAGCGGATCTATCCAAGTTTTGATAGCGATAGCGGGGATCTTGTCGTTATCGCGGCAGTACTGCTTAACGTTTTCAAAAACTTCCTCGAAAGAGTTCATATGCAACCTCCGTATGAAAAATAAAAAATCGGGAAGACCATACTCCCCTATATTATTATATAGTATATTATAACATACAGGTATAGAAATTGCAAGCGATTTTATATGTACGAGAGATAGAAAATCGGATGAATATACCAACATTAATTCAGCAGATTGTTGAAAACTTTGTTGAAACAGTTCCTGTATGTTAAAAAGCGTAAAATACAGCGCAGAATAAAGGAAATCGAGCTGTTGAAAGTCAGTTTTCGACAAGTATGCAAACAGCATTTCAACACACACTTTCAACAAACTGACAGGTTTTAGACAGTCTCCTGTTAGTTCACGCGGACCTCACACACACCGAAATTTCCGCGTATAACGGCAAAAGTCAGGCATACGCCAAAATGATGAAAAGGCTTGCAAAAGGAAGAGCGGACATTGTTCAAAATCATCAAAAATGCGGAAAAATAAAAAAAATTTCGGAAATTGCTTGACATACGGACAATAATGAAGTATAATCTTATAGTGTAACGCGTACTGAGGCGCGTCCATATGCGATTAGGAGTCGGTCAGCAGAGCGGCTCTTGTATAACAATAGTGAAGAGAGGAGGACACTGAATATGAAAAGAACATATCAGCCTAAGAAGCTCCACAGAAAGAAGGAGCACGGCTTCATGAAGAGAATGTCTACAAAGAACGGCAGAAAGGTTTTAGCTCGTAGAAGATCTAAGGGCAGAGCAAGATTAACTCACTGACGACGCTGACCACAAAAATTTTAATTTTTGTGGTCTTTTTTGTTAGCAGACATTGGCTAAGGGCTGATGGATGACTGCTAACGGCTAAACTGGTAAAATTATGCTTTATACGGAAACTCTAAAGGATAACAAGGACTTCCTGAATCTGTACAAAAAGGGGCGATATATCCCCTCAAAATATTCCGTGATATATGTCCGCCCGAACGGACGTCCCTTCAACCGCCTCGGCATCACCGCAGGCAAGAAGATAGGAAACGCCGTCCGCAGGAACAGGGCAAAGCGCCTTATCCGCCTTGCTTACCGCGAGTGCGAGATAAATATGCCCGTCGGGATAGACATCGTTATCGTTGCGCGTACGCACATCTGCGAGATAAAGTCGGACGAGTACTGCGCTTATATGAAAAAGTACGGAGTCAGCGAGATAGAAAAGATAGCAAAGAAGAAAAAATGAAATATATCATCATTTCACTGATAAGGTTCTATCAGAGGTTCATCTCTCCCCTGACCTCTCCAAAGTGTAAGTATTATCCTACGTGCAGCTGCTACGCTCTCACGTCGGTAAAGCGCTTCGGAGCGATAAGGGGCTCGGCTCTTGCCGCGTGGAGGATACTTCGCTGCAATCCCTGGTCAATGGGAGGCATAGACTACGTCCCCGAAAAATTCACCTTTAAAGTGAAAAAGTATGATTACGAGAGAGATTTTCCGTCAGAAATGCAAGACAAGACTGACTCGCACAATGGAGAGGATAAAAATTGAATTTTCTTTATGACCTTATAGGCATCCCTTTCGGCTATCTGATGAGCTTTATCTACAGTATAGTACCGAATTACGCAATAGCTATCATATTGTTCACGCTCGTGACAAAGCTGCTGCTCTTTCCCGTCAACTACAAGACCCAGAAGAATGCGGCAAGAATGCAGCTTTTCCAGCCAAAACTTGAAAAATTAAAGAAAGCATACGGCAGTAATCCCCAGCGCTTGCAGGAGGAGCAGCAGAAGCTCTACCAGCAGGAGGGCATCAATCCCATGGGCTCGTGTCTGCCGATGTTCGTGCAGATGTTCCTGCTCTTCGGCGTTATCGACGTTGTATACAAGCCGATAACCCACATTCTCCACATCACAAAGTCCGTAAGGACAGCCGCAATAGAGAAAGCGTCAGAGCTCGCTGTTGAGTTCGGTGACGTCAACAACGGCAAGGAGATATCAATAGGCAACCTCAGAAGTGAGCTCCTTACAGCAGAGGCGCTTGAGAAGCACCCCTCCGAGTTCACGGATTTTGCCGAGGGCTTTTTCCGGAAGGTATCGGAATTTTCGGATACGTTCAGCGTATTTGGTGCTAATCTCGGAAAAACTCCCGAGTTTCGCCCCGAGGTATGGAACAGAGAGTCGATAATACTCTTCTGTATCCCCTTCCTCGCAGGACTTGCACAGCTCATCTTCTCGGTATACTCACAGATACACCAGAAAAAAGTAAATCCGCAGGCACAGCAGGCAGGCGGCGGCTGTATGACAGCAATGACGCTGCTCATGCCGATATGGTCGATATGGATAGCATTTGAAGTTCCCGCAGGCGTAGGCTTCTACTGGATATTCTCCTCGCTCTTCAGCTTCTTTATCACACTCCCCCTCAACTGTTACTTCACCAAGGACAGGATAGTAGCAATAAACGAGAAGGAGAAGCAGAAGGCAAAGGAATACGCAGAAAAGCACCCGAACAAGAAGTCCTTCATGCAGCGCATGATGGAACAGCAGGCAAATCTCGAGCAGCAGCAGGCAGCTCTCAGAGTTGACGAAAACGGCGACAAGATATCGCGTTCGGAGATGAACAAGCAGAATCGTGACAAGATAAAGGAAGCCCGCAGACGTATGGCAGAGAAATACGGCGACGAGTACGACGATTCAAATGACGAGGAATAATAAAGCTTGTACGACAAGCTCAAAATAGGAGGTTTAAGAAATGACTGAGATTTTCACAGCAAAAACCGTCGAGGAAGCAAAGAGTCTTGCAGCTCAGAAATTCGGAAAGAGCATAAGCGACATCAAATTCGAGATCCTTGAAGAAGGCAAGAAGGGCGGATTCCTCGGACTCGGAGCAAAGGACGCAAGAGTAAAGGCTACCTATGAGTCGATGCTCCCCCCCAAGGCAGAGGCAAGCGAAGCAGCAAAGTCTGTAGAAAAGGTCGCTGAGCCCGCAGCTGAGCTGGTTGTCGAGGCAGTTATAGCACCCGCAGAAACACCTGCAGCCGAGGTTACAGCGGAAGCTCCCGCAGCAGAGCCTGCACCCGCTGAGGAAGAGGAGGACTTCTCACTCGACAGCTTCACACTCATAGAGAACGAATCCGACTACGCCCCCAAGGTAAAGATAGCAAAGGACTATATCACGAGCATTCTTCGCGCAATGGGCATAGACGCAGAATTCACTGTATATCAGAATGAAACAGGCGCAGTTATCAACATCGAGAGTGACAATAACGGTACTATAATCGGCAGACGCGGCGAGACACTTGATTCTATCCAGTACCTCTGCTCAATTATCGCAAACAAGGGCGACAAGGACTATTACCGCATCACAATTGACTGCCTCGGCTACAGAAGCAAGCGCAAGGAAACTCTTGAGCAGCTTGCAAACAAGGTAGCAAAATCGGTACTCAGAACAGGCAGAAGCCAGCCCCTTGAGCCGATGAATCCCTACGAGAGAAGAGTCATCCACTCGGCTATTTCAAAGATAGAGGGAGTTTCCTCACGCTCAGTCGGCGAGGAGCCTTACAGAAAGATAATCATCTCCTCCAATAACCCGAGAAGAGGCGGCGGAGAAGGCGGCGGACGCCGCAGAGACAGACGTGACGACAGACGCGGAGGCGGCAGAGGCAACGGACGCCGCAGAGAGAGACGCGAGCCGTTCGAGCCAAGAGCAATAGACCTCTCGACATCGTTCGAGAAGGACTATAAGAAGCCCAAGCCTGAAGACAGCATGGAAGGCGGACTCTACGGCAAGATAGAGCTTTAATTTATTGAAAAAACAGCGGGCGCACACAATAGTGCGCCCCTACCTATATGTACCAATTACCGCCTCGCGCGGCAGAAAAATGGAAGTGATAAAATGTCGACAATAGCGGCAATATCGACTCCGAACGCAGTCGGAGGCATCGCCGTCATACGAATTTCCGGCGAAAACGCGCTTGCGGTCGCTGAGAAGGTGTTCCGTCCGTACGGAGATAAAACGGTCGGGGAAATGCAGGGATATACCTGCGCATACGGCATCGCCCGTGACGGCGGAGAGCGCATCGACGACTGCATACTGACGGTGTTTCGTGCCCCTCACAGCTACACAGGCGAGGACACCTGCGAAATATCGTGTCATGGCGGCTTGTATGTCTCGAAGCGAATTCTTCGGGCAGTGCTGAAAAACGGTGCAATCAGCGCAGAGGCAGGCGAGTTCACGAAGCGTGCTTTCCTGAACGGCAAGCTCGACCTCACGCAGGCAGAAGCTGTAATGGACGTAATATCGGCGCGCGGAGAGGCAGAGCTTCGCATGGCAGAGGAGCTGCGCGAGGGTGCGACGTACAAGAAAGCGCGCGCGTGTTCGGACAGGCTGCTGAAGCTGCTGAGCGGGATAGCGGCATGGACGGACTATCCTGACGAGGACATTCCCGAAATAGAGCCGACAGCTATAACAGCGGAGCTTACGGAGATACGCAGTGAGCTTTTCTCGCTCATCCGAAGTTACGATAGCGGACGGATACTGCGTGAGGGAGTCTCTACGGCAATTGTCGGGCGTCCAAATGTCGGAAAATCGACACTATTTAACTGTCTGAGCGGCTGCGAGCGGAGTATAGTTACCGATATTGCAGGCACGACCCGTGACGTAGTAGAGGAGACAGTCCGCCTTGGAGACATAGTTCTTCGCCTTTCGGACACGGCGGGAATTCACGATACTGAGGATATAATTGAGGGCATAGGCATAGACATTGCAGAAAAAACGGCAAAGAATGCGGAACTTGTGATAGCAGTTTTTGACGGAAACTGTCCTCTGTCGGCGGACGATTTTGCTTTAATAGACAAATTTAACAATAAAAAAAGCATAGCCGTCATCAATAAGACCGACTGCGAACAGGTCATTGAGACGGAAATTCTTAAAGAAGAATTTATACATATCGTATATATTTCAGCCAAAAACAACGAAGGAATCGAGCAGCTTGAGAGCGCAGTCAAGGACCTTTTCGAGATAAATTCGGACACATTTTCAGTAGCAACAGCGGCAAACGAACGCCAGAAGCAGTGCATTGACCGCGCAATAAGTTCAATCGATGAAGGCATAAATATCATTGAGACCAGCGAGATGTACGATGCACTCAACGTCGTACTTGACGAAGCAGAGCAGTCACTGCTCGAACTGACAGGAGAAAAAATCACAGAAGCGGTAGTCAACGAAGTTTTTTCACGTTTCTGTGTTGGCAAATAATGTTCCACGTGGAACAATTAAGGAGTTCATATGTCATACAAAATGGGAGAATTTGACGTAGCTGTAGTCGGCGCAGGTCACGCAGGAGTTGAAGCGGCACTTGCTTCAGCGCGCCTCGGCTGCAAGACAGTTATGTTCACGATTTCACTTGACCAGATAGCGAATATGCCCTGTAATCCGTCAATCGGAGGCACTGCGAAGGGTCATCTTGTCCGCGAGATTGACGCCTTGGGAGGCGAAATGGGCAAGGCTGCTGACGCTTGTTTTATCCAGAGCCGAATGCTGAATCGCGGAAAAGGACCTGCAGTTCACAGTCTGAGAGTGCAGGCTGACAGAGTAAAATATCATAATTATATGAAGCAAGTCTGTGAAAAACAGGAAAATCTGTCTGTCAAACAGGCTGAGATCACGGAAATAATCTGCGACAATGGACAAATAATAGGAGTAAAAACCTCGCTCGGAGCTGAATACTCTGTCAAATCTGTGATAATTGCTACAGGTACTTACCTGAAAGGCAAGATACATATTGGTGAATTTTCATATGAAAGCGGACCTGATTCTGCACTCCCGAGCAGAGGTTTATCTGCAAGTCTGATGGAAAACGGGATAGAGCTTCGCCGCTTTAAAACGGGAACGCCATGTCGTGTCCACAAAAGAAGTATTGATTTTGATGCTATGGAGCGTCAGGACGGCGACGAAAAAATAGTTCCTTTTTCATTTGAAACGGCAACGGACGGACTTGAAAACCAAGTGAGCTGCTATATAACATATACAAATAGTAATACCCATGAAGTGATACTTTCAAACCTCAACAGGTCGCCTTTATACAGCGGAAGAATAGAGGGAGTGGGCCCGAGATACTGTCCGTCAATCGAGGACAAGGTCGTTAGATTTTCTGACAAGCCAAGGCATCAGTTGTTCGTTGAGCCTATGGGATTATCAACAGAAGAATACTATTTGCAGGGAATGTCCTCATCGCTGCCGGAGGACGTACAGCTGAAATTTCTCCGTACGATAAAGGGACTTGAAAACGTTGAGATAATGCGCCCCGCGTACGCGATAGAATATGACTGCTGCGACCCGCTTCAGCTGCTCCCGACTCTCGAATTTAAGCAGGTGAAGGGACTTTACGGTGCAGGACAGTTTAATGGCAGTTCTGGCTATGAGGAGGCCGGAGCGCAGGGGCTTATCGCGGGCATAAACGCCGCGCTGAAAGTTCTAGGACGTGAACCGTTGATTCTTAGCCGCGCGAGCTCATATATCGGTACACTCGTTGACGATCTTGTGACAAAAGGCTGCTCAGACCCGTATAGAATGATGACTTCACGCAGTGAATACAGGCTTATTCTTCGACAGGATAACGCTGATCAGCGCCTGATGCCGATCGGTCACAGTATCGGACTTATCAGCGATGAAAGGCTTGGAAAGCTTGAAGAAAAGATTTCACTGGTCGAAACCGAGATAAAGAGAGTGAAAACTACTACCATTGTTCCACGTGAAACACTGAATAATTATTTAGAAAGCATGGGTACTTCACCGCTAAAAAGTCCCTGCAAAATTGCCGACCTTATTCGTCGTCCACAACTTAAATATAACGATATTGCTCAGTATGATGACGAGCGTCCACAGCTCCCTGACGATGTATGCGAGCAGGTCGAGCTTAAAATCAAATACGAGGGTTATATTGAAAAGCAGCTTGAACAGATAGCACAAATGAAAAAACTCGAGGAAAAGTTACTTCCACCCGATACAGATTATACGCAGGTTTACGGACTTCGTCTTGAAGCTGCCGAGAAGCTGAACAAGATAAAGCCACTTTCAATAGGTCAGGCTTCAAGAATTTCCGGAGTTTCACCTGCCGACGTATCTATGTTGGTAGTATGGCTCCATAAGGAAAAGAGGTGAGAGAATGCTGCCTGATTTTGAATTATGTTGCGCTGAGTTTCTAAAGTATGGAATAGACGATATTGATATGGAAAAATATGCAAAAATGAATATTTATGCAGAATTTCTTGTCGAATATAATGAAAAAGTCAACCTTACTGCTATCACCGAACCAAGAGATATACTTGTGAAACACTTCATTGACAGCGTTGCTCCTCTCAAATTTTTGACTGTTCCCGAGGGTGCATCCATCATTGATGTTGGTACCGGTGCAGGCTTTCCGTCAGTCCCGATAAAGATTTTCAGACCTGATTTAAAACTCACTCTCCTTGACAGCCTCGACAAGCGTATTACGTTTTTAAAGCTGCTTTGCGACAAGCTTGAAATTGAAGCTGACTTCGTTCACGGACGTGCTGAAGACGTCTCCAAAACGTCAGAATATCGGGAAAAATTTGATTATTCATGTGCGCGCGCAGTTGCTAATTTATCCACCCTCTCAGAGTATTGTTTACCGTTCGTTAAAGTGGGTGGCTCCTTCATTTCTCTCAAAGGTCCGAACGAGGATATATATTCTGCTAACGGTGCAATAAAGCTGCTCGGAGGTGAGATCGCTGAGGTCACTGATTATGAAATTGACGGCGATGAAAGGCGTCTTGTACAGGTAAAAAAAGTATCGCAAACTCCGCCAAAATATCCGAGAAACAGCGCTCAAATAAAAAAGAAACCGCTCTGAAAAATGAATATTTATTCATTTATTCCGCCAAAACGTCGATTTTTGGCGGAATATTTTTATGGATTTTATTTCCTGAAAGTGGTAGGATAAGCATAGAAAAAAACGGAGGGAATAAAATGCCAGTATTTTTGAATATTTCTAAAGAAAAACAAATCAATAAGGTCGTAGAGATAGACATTGCAAAAATCTGTCCGAATCCAAATCAGCCGAGAACTGATTTTGCAGACGAGGAGCTCTCTGCGCTTTCTGATTCAATCGCGCAGAACGGCATATTACAGCCTCTGACTGTTCGCAGGGCGGGGGACAAGTTTGAGTTAGTCGCGGGAGAGCGTAGACTAAGAGCCGCGAAACTATGCGGTTTTGAGGTTGTGCCCTGTATAATCTGTGATATCAGCGACCGAAATTCCGCTATTCTTGCGCTTGTCGAGAATATTCAGCGGCAGGACCTCTCTTTTTTTGACGAGGCTGCGGCGATAGAAAAACTAATCAGTTACTACGGAATGACGCAGGAGGAGGCTGCAAGCAAGCTCGGAAAGGCGCAGAGTACTATCGCAAATAAGCTCAGATTGCTCCGTCTGACGCCCGATGAGCGAGCTGTTATCACGAAATTCAACCTCACGGAGCGTCATTCACGCGCTCTGCTGAAGCTCGGAAGCCCTGAGGAAAGACTCTGTATCCTCGAAAAAGTCGTCACTAATAAGCTGAATGTTGACAGGACGGAAAAGCTCGTAGATGATTACATAGGAAAGGTCAGGGAGAAGCAGAGCTACAAAAAGCGGTCAAAAGTGTTCCGCAATGTGAAAATTTTCGTGAACACGATTAATAAGGCAGTCGAGACTATGCAGGCGGCCGGTATCCTCGCAGATTCGAGAAAAATTCAGTCTGAGGACTATATCGAGTACCGCGTTCGCATACCGCTTCGTAACGGCTGATTGTTCCACGTGGAACAATTCTTTTCGGGTGAATGTGGTCCTGTAATGTTCCACGTGAAACATTTTTCACATTTTTTGCGTGAATTTTGTTCCACGTGGAACATTTTTTTCAAAAATCTCACGCAAGTATTTACATTCCCTCACGAAAGTGCTATAATAGGAGTACATTACTTATGGAGGGTGAAAATATGGGTAAAGTTATCGCCGTGGCAAACCAGAAAGGCGGCGTCGGCAAGTCTACGACCGTTATCAACCTTGCGGCGTACCTCGGTATGCGCGGTAAAAAAGTGCTCTGCATCGACATTGACCCGCAGGGCAACGCTACTACAGGCTTCGGTATCAAGAAAAAGGGCGTTGAGCTCTCCATATACGATGTCCTCATCGGTAAAGCAAGGATCCAGGACGCCGTTCTCGCGACCGAGTTCGATAACCTCTGCGCAGTTCCCGCGACAGAGAGCCTCGCCGGTGCTGAGGTGGAGCTCCTGAATATGGAGAACCGCGTCAATCGCCTGAAAATGGCTGTTCTTGCCGTTAAGGACGTCTTCGATTACATCTTCATAGACTGTCCGCCTGCTCTCGGTACGCTGACTATTAATGCCCTTGTTGCTGCAGATTCCGTCATGATTCCTATGCTTGCGGAGTTCTTCGCACTTGAAGGTCTCTCTCAGCTCGTGAATACTATAAAAATAGTTAAAACTAATTACAACCCGTCGCTCGACATAGAGGGCATCCTCTTCACAATGTTCGACGGCAGACTCAATAGTGCAACTGATGTTGTTGCCGAGGTCGAGAAGTATTTCCCGAATAAGGTGTTTGAGACGAAAATCCCCAGAAATGTGCGTATTTCCGAGGCTCCCAGCCACGGCAAGCCCATTGTTTACTACGATAAGGGCTCCAAGGGCGCTGATTCGTATACTCTGCTCGGTCTTGAAATGCTCGGCGAGCCGCTGGAGCTCCCGAAAAAGAAGAGAAGGGGTATTTTCACCTTCACTAAGGCAAAAAGGAAAAAGAAAAAGTAATTATTCCGCCGTCAGCTCGCGGTTTCTGCTGACGGCTTATTAAACCGAAAGGATGATAAAATGGCAAAAGGTGGTTTGGGCGCGGGTCTTGACCTGCTCTTTGAGGATAATTCCAGAGAAGTTCAGGTCAAAAAGACTCTCCGTCTTTCCGAAATAGAACCGAACCGGGACCAGCCGCGTAAGGTCTTTACCGACGAAGCTATCACCGCTCTTGCGGAGTCTATCCGCGAACACGGCGTCTTACAGCCTATCCTCGTTCGTCCGCTCTCTACGGGCGGCTACCAGATAGTCGCAGGTGAGCGCAGATGGCGTGCGGCGCGTATGCTCGGTCTCGACGAGATACCCGTAACTATCCGCGAGCTCTCCGATATCGAGACTATGCAGATAGCAATTATCGAGAACCTCCAGCGTGAGGAGCTTAACCCGGTCGAGGAGGCTAACGGCTATGCCGAGCTTATAAACAGGTACGGTATGACACAGGAAAAAGTCGCGGCAATGGTCGGCAGGTCGCGCTCCTCTGTGGCTAATTCAGTCAGAATGCTCGCTCTTCCGAAGCGTGTACTGAATATGGTCGAGGAGGGGACTATCTCCGCAGGTCACGCAAAGGCTCTTCTCGGTTTCGAGGACGAGGAAATGCTCATCGCTGTCGCGAACCGCGCTTCCGAGGGCGGTATGACTGTCCGCCAGATCGAAAAGCTCGCTCAGAGGTCTGTTGAGGCTCAGAAGCCTCCGAAAGAGACTAAGGTCAAAAAAGAGGATACCATTTACAAAGAGGTCGAAATATCGCTCCAGCTCGCACTGGGACGTAAAATAGAAGTCCACCACGGCAAAAAGAAGGGGACTCTCGTTATCGAATTCTACGATAAGGACGACCTCAAGGCTCTTGCAGACGAAATTTACAACATTAATAATTAAGGAGAAGAAAAATGATAGATATCAAGCTTATCAGAACAAATCCCGAACTCGTCAAGGAGAATATCAAAAAGAAGTTCCAGGACGAGAAGCTCGAACTCGTTGACAAGGTTGTCGAGCTCGACAAGCAGTACAGAGAAACTAAGGTGGAGTGCGACAGCCTCCGCAATCAGCGCAAGGTGAAGAGCAAGGAGATCGGCGGTCTTATGGCTAAGGGTCAGAAGGACGAGGCTGAGAAGGTCAAGGCTGAGGTCTCGGAGCTCGGCAAGAAGCTCGAGGAGATGGAGGCACTTGAGGTCAAGCTTGAGGGCGATATCCGTCAGATAATGCTCGTTATCCCCAACATCATCGACGACTCCGTTCCGATAGGCAAGGACGACAGCGAGAACGTTGAGGTAGAGAAGTTCGGCGAGCCCGCTGTGCCCGATTTCGAGATCCCCTACCACGTCGATATCATGGAGAAGGTCAACGGCATCGACCTCGACAGCGCCCGCAAGACAAGCGGAAACGGCTTCTACTACCTATGCGGCGATATCGCTCAGCTCCAGTCGTGCATTCTCTCCTATGCGCGCGATTTCATGATAGATAAGGGCTTTACCTACTACATCCCGCCGTTTATGATCAGAAGCGACGTCGTTACGGGCGTTATGAGCTTCGCGGAAATGGAAGGCATGATGTACAAGATAGAAGGGGAGGACCTCTACCTCATCGGTACCTCCGAGCACTCGATGATAGGTAAGTTCATCGACACTATCATACCCGAGGGCGAGCTCCCCAAGACCCTCACAAGCTATTCGCCCTGCTTCCGCAAGGAGGTCGGCGCGCACGGCATCGAGGAGCGCGGCGTTTACCGCATTCACCAGTTCGAGAAGCAGGAGATGATAGTTGTCTGCAAGCCCGAGGAATCTATGGATTGGTTCCACAAGCTCTACAGCTATACTGTCGAGTTCTTCCGCACACTCGATATCCCCGTTCGCACGCTTGAGTGCTGCTCGGGCGACCTCGCTGACCTCAAGGTAAAGAGCCTCGACGTTGAAGCATGGTCTCCCAGACAGAAAAAGTATTTTGAGGTCGGAAGCTGCTCGAACCTCGGCGACGCTCAGGCTCGCAGACTCGGTATCAGAGTCAAGGGCGACGACGGCAACAAGTACTTCGCTCATACCCTCAATAACACTGTTGTTGCTCCTCCGAGAATGCTCATCGCTTTCCTCGAGAATAACCTCAATGAGGACGGCTCTATCCGCATTCCCAAGGCTCTTCAGCCCTATATGCGCAAGGAGCTTATCAAGGTTCCCGAGAAGAAATAAACCCAAAAGCCTTAAAGGATCTGATGATTCTTTAAGGCTTTTTTATAAGAAAGAATAAAGGATAATAGCGGTGTGCCTACGGCACATATAAAAAGAAACGGCTGCAAGGTTCGGTAGCTTGCAGCCGTTTCTTCATGTTAGGAAAGGTTGGGTAGTTAAGAATAGAAAATCATTTGTTGAGCATCTCTGTATCTGCCTGCTTTGCTGCCGCGCACAGACAGAAAGAGAATAGGGATACCGTCCCGCCGATGAATGCGCCTATCATCATATTCAGCATACCGCTCACCTCGTCTTTCATCTGTAATTTTTTCACGTTCATTTTTTTCTGCTTCTATTATGGCGCACTTTTCTTAAAATAGTCTTAAAAAATACTACGTTTTTCAAATTTTTTTGTTGATATTACAGACTGTAAATTATGAGGTTAGCGCTCCGTGAACTCGTCGCCCCACTTTGCGGCTATACACAGGCACATTGCGAATACTCCCACCGCTCCGCCAAACATGCTTCCAAGTATGAATCCGACCATATTATCACCTCTTTGTTATATTATGCCCGATTCTTTTTGCTGTAAACATTTTTTTTAGCGCAGAGCCGCCGGATCGCCAGCGGGTGAGCCCTTGCTATTTCTGAAAATGTATGTTATAATAACTTTATACTTATATTCTGACAGGAGGTCAAACATGAAAAATTTTAACAGGTTTATCATAGCTCTGTTGTGCGCTGCCGTTTGTGCGGGAGCTGTCTCGTGCGACGACAACGATAAAAAAACTACCAGAAAAGCTACTTCCGTGACCGTTCAGGGCAATGAGCCTACTCAGTCCACAACTAAGGGCGATTATGACCCCGTCTCCGTTGACGGTATGGACGTGCTCTACTCGGGCTGGATAAAGCTGCCTACGGGCAAGGAGTACATTATTCTCCTCAATGCTCTCGACCAGAAGTACGTAAACGGCTACGCTTATCCCGATTTCCCCGCCGACGTCTACAAGGAGGAGGGCGATTATCTGCTCGTCAAGACACTCGATAAGGTCGGATATATTCCCAAGACAAACTTTACGACCGAGGCTCCCGAAATAGAGGGGCACGTCGAAAATACTACGAAATGAGGTAATCGTCTATGAACAGCATCACTAAGGACATCTTCTACATCGGCGTTAATGACCACGATATCGACCTGTTTGAGGGGCAGTACGACGTGCCTAACGGTATGGCATATAACTCCTACCTCATTGCTGACGAGAAAATTGCGGTTCTCGATACCGTGGACGCAAACTTTACCGAGCAGTGGCTCGCAAACCTCAAAGAGGCTCTCGGCGGCAGAATGCCCGACTACCTCATCGTTCAGCACGTCGAGCCCGACCACTCCGCCAATATCGGTGCTTTTCTCAGAGAGTTCCCGAATACGGCTGTTGTCGGCAATGCCAAGACTTTCGCTTTCATCTCCGCTTTCTATCCCGATGTCGAGATAAAGAACGCACTCACCGTTAAGGACGGCGACAAGCTCTCACTCGGCAGTCATGAGCTGAGCTTCATTTTCGCTCCCATGGTCCACTGGCCTGAGGTCATGATGACCTACGACAGCACCGATAAGGTCTTCTTCTCCGCTGACGCTTTCGGTAAGTTCGGTGCCCTTGACGCTGACGAGGACTGGGCTTGCGAGGCACGACGCTACTACTTCGGTATCGTCGGCAAGTACGGCGTGCAGGTGCAGGGACTCCTCAAGAAGGCGGCGGCTCTCGATATCAGTATCATCTGCCCCCTCCACGGTCCCGTGCTCACCGAAAACCTCGGCTACTATATCGGTCTGTATGATACGTGGTCGAGCTATGGGGTGGAGTCTGAGGGCGTGTTCATCGCTTATACCTCCGTTTACGGCAACACCAAAAATGCGGCGGAGCTCCTCCGCGAGAAGCTCCTCGAGAAGGGCTGCCCGAAGGTCGCTATCGCTGACCTCGCCCGCGAGGATATGGCTGAGTCGGTCGAGGACGGTTTCCGCTACGGTAAGCTCGTGCTCGCGACCACTACCTACAACGGTGAGGTGTTCCCCTTCATGAACCAGTACATCGACTGGCTCATCGAGAGAAATTATCAGAACCGCACTATCGGTATCATAGAGAACGGCACGTGGGCTCCTACGGCGGCGAGAGTTATCAAGGCGAAGTTTGAGAAGTCCAAGAACATTACATGGCTCGACACGACCGTTACCGTCAAGGCGGCGCTCAGTGATGACAGCTGCGCACAGATAGATGCTATGGCTGACGAGCTGATGAAGTGAGTTTTCTTAAATATGGTTTTTCAGGAGCGGATATTTATCCGCTCCTTTTTTTGTGGGGTGACGTCTCAGACAGTATTTCAATGTGTGGCTGAGTGTTGAAACTGTCGAAAGTTTTACACCTCCCCCGACCTCTTTCAACAGCCTGTATTTGCCGATTTTTCGAGCAGGGGAGTGGGGGAGGAGTTGAATTCCTAACAGCTTTCCACTCTCTGCTGTAAGGGGACGCTCCCTCGGAAGAAAGGTTCCCGCTCACGGCGGCAGCCACCTTTTCAAAGACTCTTAGTCCAAATTTTTGCCCCTATGGGGTGCTCTCCTGATGAGAAAAAGGTAAGACTTTCTTTTCAATGAGAGTGACCCATAGGGGCAAAAATAATAAATGAAAGTTTTAGGAAGGGAGTTTGAGGTGACTCACCACAGTGCGGGGAGATGTCAGCAAAGCTGACAGAGGGGGGACCCTTTTTCAAAAGAGTCCCCCCTCAATAAGTGTAACGATTCTGTTTGGGTATCCACCTTAACCCCTGCTTTTTTTCTTTGTCAGTTCGATTATGCACTGCTCGGTGCACATTTTCTGATAAATGGCGTTGCAGATGTCGCAGTCGTTCACTGCGCGGTGAGCACCGCCCGTACTTATCCCGAAATGTTCGGCAACTTTCACCTGAGAGCGGCTCTCGAGGTCAGCCAGAGCCTTTCTCGTGAAACGGAGCACATCTACGAAATCATTGCGGAGGTAAGTTCCGTGGCATTTAAGGAGAGCATCGTAGAGAAAGTTGATATCGAAATTGACGTTATAGCCGAGGATGATATCGTCACCGACGAATTCACGGAAGCCGCTTATAGCCTCCTCTCTCCTCGGAGCGTCCGCGACCATATCGTTAGATATACCTGTCAGCTCGGTTATGAAGCCCGAAATTCTATTCTGAGGCTTAACAAGGGTCGAATATACCTCTCCCTTTTTGAAGTCACGGTATCTGACGGCTGCTATTTCGATTATCTCACTCTCTTCGGGAGCGAGACCTGTAGTTTCAATGTCGACCACGCAGTAGTCACCCGGCAGGAGCAGTCTGCTCTTGCCCTTTCTATCTCTGATAGTTTTCATACCAATATCCTTTCCTGAACATCTGACTTTTTAATTATAGTACCGACCGCGAAAAATGTCAAACGGAGATTGTTCCACGTGAAACAATCTCCCGCTGCTGCGAGGAGGACGCTTGCTCGGAAGCTTATCCGCTTGCTCACACTTGACAAGTACGGCGGAGTGTGTTATAATGTGTTTGCAGCCTGAAACTGAGGGAAGTGCGGTGAGAATCCGCCACAGCAGTCACTACCGTATGCGGCATGAGCCAAAGTCGGGTCGCTCGTCAGGTATGCAGATATTCACGTTTTTGGACAGTGAAAAACGGGAAATGTCAGAGCTTCTCGGATCTATTCGGGAGGTCGTTTGTTATGTCCCGCAGCCGCTTTCCGTTCGGAAGGCGTTTTTATTGCCCTATCATCATTGTTCCACGTGGAACAATCAAAAAAGGAGAGGTCATTTTATTAAAAAAATCATTGCTGCGGCTGCTGCCGCATTCATCACCTGCTCGGCTGCGAGCCTCAGCGCGCTCGCCGATGACGCTTCTGCTGACATCTTTGTCACCATTTCGGATAAGGACGGCAAGCTTGCTGTTGCTCAGGAAGCTGTAACAGTCACCGATGCCGACAACGACGGCAAGCTCACGATAAACGACGCGCTCGTTATCGCTCACGATAAGTTCTTCGAGGGCGGCTCCGAGGCAGGCTATAAGTCCTCTGAGGGTCAGTGGGGACTCGGTCTCGACAAGCTCTGGGGCACCGAGAACGGCGGAAGCTACGGCTACTACGTAAACAATGCCGCTGCAAACAGCCTCACAGACGAGATAAAGAGCGGCGACTTCCTCAACGCTTTCGTTTATCCCGACCCTAACGCATGGAATACCACATACTACAGCTGGTTCGAGAAGAATACCGCTGAGGCAGAGCAGGGTACAGAGGTCGAGGTAGTGCTCAAGCGCGCAAGCTTCGACGAGAACTTCCAGATGGTACCCGTTGCGGTCGAGGGCGCTGTCATCACCGTGGACGGCGAAGCTACAGAGGCTAAGACCGATGCCGAGGGCAAGGCTTCTGTCAAGCTCGATAAGGCAGGCAAGAACGTTATCAGTGCAACAGTTGAGGGTGAGTCTATACTCATTCCTCCCGTACTCATCGCTGACGTAAAGGGCGAGGAGACTACCACTACCACAGAAGAGACTACTACAACTACAGCTTCTACCACTACAACCACAACAACTACCGCTAAGACCACGACCTCAAAGGCTGCAACAACAGCCTCCGCTTCACCCAAGACAGGCGACACAGGCGCGGCAGTAGCCCTCGTTCTTCTCGGAACAGGCGTTTTTGCGGCATTCTCTTTAAGAAAAAAGCATGAGAATTAAGGCTCTCGGAAGGGTGATGTCGTGGGCGGCAGTTATCGTACTGTCGCTCGCGCTCGTACCTATAAGAGCTTTTGGCTACGGATATACCGCCGACGAGGTCGATGACCTTATCGGCGGTATACTTGCAGATAAGCTCGATGAATCGGGCGCGGACGACGTTCAGGAGTGGATAGACGGTTATCTCACCGATAAGGCGGGAGTGATGTCCGAGTGGTACATCATCGCGCTCAGTCAGGACGGCGTGCGCGGTATGGAGTCCTACGAAAGGGCGCTGACAGACTACATCAGCTCGAATACTATTCATTCGGCGACGAGCCGTGAAAAACTCGCGCTCGCTCTCTGCGCCGCGGGGAGTTCCGACAGCTATATCGCCGATATCCTCGACAGCTCTGTCGGAGAGAACGGCATTATGAGCCGAATCTACGGGCTTCACATCCTTAATAACGGCTACACCTGCGACAAATATACGGCGGAGTCGGTCGCGGACGAGCTCCTTGCAATGCAGTATGCGGACGGCGGCTGGGCTCTCTTCGGAGACTACGGCGATATCGATGTAACCGCTATGACCGTGCAGGCACTTTCGCCTCAGTACAGTGAGCGTGCCGATGTAGAGGCCGCCGTTGATCGTGCTGTCGACTTCCTCTCGCGCAAGCAGATGGACGACGGCGGCTATAAAGGCTTCGGAAAGCCGAATCTCGAGAGCTCCGCGCAGGTGCTGACCGCCCTCTCGGCGCTCGGTATCGACTGCTGCGAGGACGAGCGCTTCATCAAGGACGGCAACACCATTATCGACGGCATGCTCGGCTATCGGCTCGGCGACGGCAGCTTCTGCCACGAGGCGGGCGGCGGCTTCAACGAAACTGCGACTGTTCAGGCGATGTATTCATTCGTCGCTTACAAGCGTATGCTCGCTGGGAAGTCCTACCTTTATATTATGGATGACCGTCAGGAACTCTCGCAAAAGGGCGGAGATATGCCCGCTCCCGCGACGACTCAGTCAGACTCAGCGGCAGTCACGACGGCGTCAGCACAAAATTCTGCGGAGGTTGGTCTGACGACGACCGCAGCTTCGTCCGCAGTATCGGCTGCTCATACTTCGGCTTCGTTTAAATCTACTGCGACCGCGGCGTCATCCTCAGTATCGGCGGCGGATTCGTCTGCCCATATCACGGCTTCGTCGGAGTTAACGACTACAGTAACGTCGGCGGCAACATCGGGCGGTGTGATATCCGCGGTTACAGGCGGCAGGCACGGCGGCTACAAGCCGATAGCCGTCATCGTCATCATCGGAGCGGGCGCATTGCTGTCGGTGCTGCTGCTCGCCCTCGGCAAGAAGAGCCGCAAGAACTTCATCTTCATCGGAGCGGCGGCTGCGGCGGGCATAGTTATCGTCCTCGTGACGGACATACGCTCCGCAGACGAGTATTACGGCTCGTCCGCAGTCAAGGAAAACACTGTAGGTACGGTGACTATGGAGATACGCTGTGACACGGCGGTCGGGAAGTCCGACAGTGAATATATCCCCGAGGACGGCGTTATCCTGCCCGTGACCTCCTTCGATATCGAGGAGGGCGACACAGTGTACGACGTCCTCACCGACGCCGCGCAGACCTACGGCATTCAGGTGGACTCGCGCGGAGGTTCGAAAAGCATGATATACGTGTCGGGAATAAACTATCTGTACGAGTTTGATTTCGGCGACCTGTCAGGCTGGGTATACCATGTCAACGGAATCTCGCCCTCGCGAAACAGCGGCGATTACGTCCTTTCGGACGGCGACGTCATAGAGTGGCTGTATACCTGCGAGCTCGGACATGACCTTAACGAGGTGTATGAAGAATGAGGCGTTTTTCGGAATTTGACCCCGTGGCAGTAACGGTCTGGTTTTTCAGTGTCACGGGCGTTGCAATGTTCTGCGGACACCCGCTCCTTATGGCAATATCGCTCGCGGGAGCAGTGCTGTTCTTCGTCGTCCGCAACGGCACGAAGCACGTCAGGTCGCACATTTTCTTCTTCCTGCTGTTCGCGGTGCTCGCACTCGCAAATCCGCTGATATCGCACAACGGCGCAACGGTGCTGTTCGTAATCAACGACCGCCCTGTCACTCTCGAAGCGCTGTTATACGGCGTAAATTCAGCAGCTATGATAGTCGGCGTGCTGTACTGGTTCCGCTCGCTGACACAGATAATGACGAGCGAGAAGGTGCTGTGTGTGGCGGGGACGCTCTCGCCGAAGCTCGCGCTCGTGCTGTCAATGGCGCTTCGCTCCGTGCCGATGTTCGCAAGGCGGGCAAAGCAGGTCAGCGACTCGCAGAAGGCAATGGGGCTCTACAGCGAGGACAACATCATCGACGATATCCGCGGACATATGCGCGTCTTTTCGATAATTTCGACGTGGGCGCTGGAAAATGGCATAATAACAGCAGACAGCATGGCGGCACGCGGCTACGGTACGGGCAGACGCACACAGCTCCGACGCTTTCGCTTTACGGCGGTGGACGCGGTGCTCGTCCTCGTGACGCTCGCTCTGCTTGCGGTCACGGCGGCGGCTATCGCGGCAGATTCACTCGCTTTCACGTTCTACCCGCGCATTGATATCACGGTAAACGGCGCGCTCGGCATCTGCGGAGCCGCCGCCTACGGAGCACTCGTGCTCCTGCCTATTTTTATTGAAACGGAGGTGTCCCTGAGGTGGAGATACTTGCAGTCGAAAATCTGAGCTTCACGTACCCGAATTGCGGGGCTCCCGCGCTGAGGGACGTCTCGTTCACGCTCGAAAAGGGCGAATTTGCAGTGCTTTGCGGAGCTACGGGCAGCGGCAAGTCGACGCTATTGCGTATGCTCAAACGTGAACTCACGCCGCTCGGGGAGCGCTCGGGACGCATACTCTTCTGCGGGAGGGAGCTGTCAGAGCTCGCAGACCGCGATTCTGCAGCGAAAATAGGCTTTGTGATGCAGCAGCCCGAGCAGCAGATAGTCACCGACAAGGTCTGGCACGAGCTCGCATTCGGGCTTGAAAATCTCGGTGTCCCGCAGAGCGAGATAGCTCGCAGAACAGCTGAAATGGCGAGCTATTTCGGCATCGGTGAATGGTACGACAGGGACGTCGCCGAGCTCTCGGGCGGACAGAAACAGCTGCTCAACCTCGCGGCGGTCCTCGTCATGCAGCCCGATATCCTCATCCTCGACGAGCCGACTGCGCAGCTTGACCCGATAGCCGCCTCGGACTTCATCGCGGCGCTGAAACGGCTCAATCAGGATA
Organism: Ruminococcus sp.; assembly: GCA_017649325.1. Lineage (GTDB taxonomy): Bacteria > Bacillota > Clostridia > Oscillospirales > Ruminococcaceae > Ruminococcus. The sequence goes on along the minus strand of JAGCHA010000087.1, from coordinate 3,864 downwards.
TGTCCCTGACCATGATAATGGCGGAACACAGGCTTGAGGAGGTCGTGCCGATATGCGACAGGCTCATGGTCATGGAAAAGGGGAGCCTCCTCGCGAACGGCGCTCCCGAGCGGGTAATAACACAGCTTAGCGGGCGGGATAAACTCCTGAGCGGTATGCCCGCGGCGGCGAGGCTGTACACGGAGCTCGGCGAGAGCGGGGACTGCCCACTGACCGTGCGCGAAGGACGCCGATATATAGAGGAAAACTACTCCTGCGAGGTCAGGAGGCTGCCCGCGGAAGACTACGCTGTCCCCGACGCGCCTGCACTCACGCTCAGCGACGTGTGGTTCCGCTACGACCGCTATTCACGCGACGTGATAAAAGGGCTCGACCTCGAAGTCGGGGCAGGGGAGATATTCTGCATACTCGGCGGGAACGGCTCGGGCAAGACCACTACACTCAACGCCGCGGCGGGCTTGCTGAAGCCGTATAAGGGCAGCGTGCGCGTGTTCGGGAAGAAGCTGAAAGAGTACCGCAACCGCTCGCTCTACCGTGAATGTCTCGCGCTTCTGCCGCAGGACGTACAGACCACCTTCCTGCACAATTCCGTGCGCGAGGAGCTCGACGAGTGCGGCGCTGACGTGAAAACCCTTCCCTACGACATTTCGCACCTTCTCGAAAAGCACCCATACGACCTCTCGGGTGGCGAGCAGCAGCTTGTCGCGCTTGCGAAGGTGCTTGCCTCGAAGCCGAAACTGCTCCTCCTCGACGAGCCGACAAAGGGGCTCGACGCGAACGCTAAAGCGGAGATGACGGCTATCCTGCGCAGGCTGAAGGCTGACGGCGTGACTACGGTCATCGTTACGCACGATGTGGAATTCGCCGCAGACTGCTCCGACAGGTGCGCGATGTTCTTCGGCGGACAGGTGGTCTCGGTCGGTGCGCCGCGCGAATTTTTCTCGTGCAGCAGCTTCTATACTACCGCCGTCAGCCGCATGACCCGAGGCTTCTACGAGGGAGCTGTCACGGTCGCACAGGCGGCGGAGCTCTGCCGCAGAAACGGCAAAAAGGAGGCGCCGCCATGTTTGTGATACAGAATCGCGAGCTGCGCAATTCTATCAGAGTAGCGGTGCCGTTCGTACTCATACCCGCGGTGACGATCGCGGGAGCAGTGGTGTTCGACAGAAAGCGACACATCATCATCTCGCTCGCGGTCGCTGTAATGGCGCTGCTGCTGTTCGCGGCGGGCTTCGAGCGTAAAACTACTGGCTCGCGGCGGCTCGTGATAGTGTCCGTGATGACCGCGCTCTGCTTCGCGGGGAGATTCATCCCATTCCTCAAGCCGATAGCCGCTCTCACGATAATAACTGCACTGTACCTCGGCGGAGAGGCAGGATTCCTCGTCGGGGCGATGACGGCGGTGCTCTCGAATTTTTACTTTGGGCAGGGACCGTGGACAGCCTTCCAGATGCTCGCGTGGGGAATGACCGGACTCATCGCGGGCATCCTCGCGGAGCCGCTCAAACGCAGAAAATGGCTGCTGCTCGTGTACGGAGCGCTCGCGGGTGTCGCCTACTCTTTCATTATGGATATCTGGACAGTGCTATGGTACGCGGAGGGATTCAGCTTCAGGCTCTACCTCGGGGCGCTCTTCACGGCGATACCCTATACTCTCTCATATGCAGTTTCAAACGTGCTCTTCCTCCATTTCCTTGCTAAGCCGTTCGGCGAAAAGCTCGGGCGTATCAAGACAAAGTACGGCGTCTGAACGTTTTGCACATACGTAAGTATCACAGGAGCTCTGTTGTGGGGGAAGTTTTTGAAAAAGGATACCGCCAACAGCGGCGGAGTTCATCCTGACCTCAGATGTGCATGAACTGCCCTTTTTGTAAATTATCGGGCGCTTTTGCCGATTAATGAGTAAAAATTATATTGATTTCTTACAAACTCGAAAAAAACTATTGACAAATCTGCCGCAAAGGTCTATAATGTCATTGTAAACAGCAACGGAGCTGAGGATTAAAAGTCCTCAGCTTTTATTTTTTGGTTAGCGCTAATTCCATACACAAAGGGGTGTATGATGTCTGTATAGCATCATGCACCCCTTGTTTTTTTTGCTGAATTCATTCAAGGAGGAATTTCTATGGACGCTCAAACGATCATTTCACAAGTGACTGAGAGCACAAACGGCGTTGTATTCGGAGTCTGGTTCCTTATAGGCGCTGCTCTCGTATTCTTTATGCAGGCAGGCTTCGCAATGGTGGAGACAGGCTTCACCCGCGCTAAAAATGCCGGCAATATCATTATGAAGAACCTTATGGATTTCTGTATCGGTACTGTCGTTTTTATCCTCATCGGCTTCGGTCTTCTCTTCGGTGAGGACCTCGTGGGTATAATCGGCAAGCCCGGATTCGATATATTCACTTCCTACGGTTCATTCGACTGGTCGAACTTCGTGTTCAACCTCGTATTCTGCGCAACAACAGCTACTATTGTTTCGGGCGCTATGGCTGAAAGAACCAAGTTCCTGTCTTACTGTGTTTACTCCGCTATCATCAGCGCTATTGTGTATCCGATAGAGGCTCACTGGGGCTGGGGCGGCGGCTGGCTTGCTCAGTGGGGATTCCACGATTTCGCAGGCTCCGCACACATCCATATGGTCGGCGGTATCGCAGCTCTCGTAGGCGCAGCTATCCTCGGACCAAGAATAGGTAAATTCCACAAGACAAAGGACGGAGAAGTCAAGGGAAACGCTATCCCCGGTCATAACCTTACAATTGGTGCTTTAGGCTGCTTTATCCTCTGGTTCGGCTGGTACGGATTCAACGGTGCTGCTTGTACATCTATCGACCAGCTCGGCTCTGTATTCCTTACTACTACTATCGCTCCCGCAGTTGCAACAGTTACCTGCATGATATTCACATGGATAAAATACGGCAAGCCTGATGTTTCCATGTGCCTGAACGCTTCACTTGCAGGCCTCGTTGGCATTACTGCTCCCTGTGATGTAACAGACGCTTTCGGTTCGACTATGGTCGGCATTGTTTCAGGTCTTCTCGTATGCTTCGGCGTATGGTTCCTCGACTATGTGCTCCACATCGATGACCCTGTCGGCGCAGTAGCAGTTCACATGATGAACGGTATCTGGGGTACAATTGCAGTTGGTCTCTTCGCTAACCCTGAGGTTCCCGGCTACTCACTGGCTGACCAGAACGGCGACCAGCTTGCAGGTCTGTTCTACGGCGGCGGTTTCGGTCTTCTCGGAAGACAGCTCACAGGTTTCGCTGCTATCGCACTTTTCACGGCTGTTTCAATGGTAATAGTATTCTATGCTATTAAAAAGACTATCGGTCTCCGTGCTTCAGAGCAGGAGGAGATCATCGGCCTCGATGTTACTGAGCATGGTCTTATATCCTCTTACGCTGACTTTGCTCCCGCACTTACAGAGGCAGGAATGTATGGCTACACTAAGGACGACGCAAAGAGTGTTAAGAAGGTCGGCGCTCCCGGAACACCTGCTGTTCCTGTTGACAAGGCAGTTGAAGTTGAGAACTATTCAGTTCCTTCACCTGACGGCGCAACAAAGCTCACAAACATCGTAGTAATATTCAAGCAGCAGAAGCTCCAGCAGTTCATTGAAGCTATGGAAGCTATCGACGTTAAGGGTATCACAGTAACCAATGTTCTCGGCTGCGGTATGCAAAACGGACAGACAAACTACTATCGTGGTACTACAGTTGAAATGAATCTGCTGCCTAAGGTTAAGGCTGAGATAGCTGTATGTGCGGTTCCTGTGGACAAGGTAGTTGCAGCAGCTAAGGCTGCCCTCTACACAGGTAACTACGGTGACGGTAAGATGTTCATTTATGACATTGAAAACAT
>JAGCHA010000086.1 GCA_017649325.1 Ruminococcus sp. | reverse complement strand
GCGGCTCTTGTTTTTTGAAAAGGAACAGGTACATATGTATTTCTGCACCCTTGCAAGCTCCTCGTCGGGCAACTGCACGGCGGTGTGGCATAAGGACACGTATATTCTTATAGACGCCGGAATATCCATGACAAGGACCGAGAGCTCCCTGCGCTCGCTCGGGATAGACCCCCGCGAGCTCTCCGCGGTGCTCATAACCCACGAGCATATGGACCACATCCGTTATCTTGGCGGATTTACCGAGCGGTTCCAGAAGGTGGTATTCGCCACGGAAAAGCTGCACAGAGTTCTCGAAGGTCATTTCTGCACGGGGGGCAAGCTTGGAGGATGCGTCCGCGAGACCGTTCCCGACAATACGCCTGAACGCGAGGTATGCACAGCCGATACCGAGCAGGATGCCTATCGGTATTCCCACCGAAGAGAGCATAAGACCCTCGGCGGTCATGATGCGGACTATCTGCTTGGGCGTAGCTCCTACCGACTGCAATACGCCGAACTGCCTCTCCCTCTCCTTCGAGGACACCTCAAAGGCGGTGTCGATGATGAGGCGGAGGGTCAGCGCGATGATAACGATGAACACATAGAATACACACAATATCTGAACGAATCTGAAACGAGCTCCGTCGTCGACGAGGTCGTCGTTCATAAGCTGAGTGTTGAAGTCAATGTGCGCGGTTATCCATACAGGTGCGTCCTCCATTTTTATGCCGAGCTTGTTTATCGCGGTATCCTGAAGGTATTGGAAGGAGTCCTTCATGCTCTGCTTTTTGAACATCACCTCGACGTCGTAAGTACCGTCGCCGAGTTCGTTCTTGCCAACGTTGTAGGACTTCACCTCGGGGAGCTTCTCTATCTTCTCAGCCTGTTCGTAGGTGACGCCGATGAAGCACATATGGTAGGGCTTGGCGTCGTAGTGGGCGTCGCACAGACAGCCGAGCAGCGTAGCGAAGCCCGTGAACAGCATACTCATCAGCGTCACGGCGACGGCAATGCTGCATATCGTGAGCGCGGAGTGGCGCTTCTGCGTGGTGATGTATCTCCGCGCAAGCAGAAATTCAAACATATCTGCGCCTCCTTACTGTATGTCGTTGAGCTTGTCGCTGACGATTTTTCCGTCAGAGAGCGTGATGATGCGGTCGCACTGGAGCGCGATGTTCTCGTCGTGAGTGATGATTATCATTGTCTGCTCGTAGTCGCGGTTGGACTTGCGGAGCAGCTTTATTATCTCGGCACTGTTTTTGCTGTCGAGGTTGCCCGTAGGCTCGTCGGCGAGGATAACTCCCGGCGAGGTGAACAGCGCTCTGCCGATGGATACTCTCTGCTGCTGACCGCCCGAGAGCTGAGAGGGCAGGTGATGGCGGCGCTCCTTTATCTGGAGCATTCCGAGCAGCTCGTCGAGGTGCTTGGAGTCGGGCTTTCTGCCGTCCATGATAAGGGGGAGCGTGATGTTCTCCTCGGCGTCGAGGACGGGGATAAGGTTGTAGAACTGGTATATCAGTCCGACCTGTCTGCGGCGGAAGATAGCGAGATTCTTGTTATCCTGAGCGAAGACGTCCTGTTCGTCGAGGTAGACCTTGCCAGAGGTGGGACGGTCGACTCCGCCGAGAATGTGCAGGAGCGTGGACTTGCCCGAGCCGCTCGGTCCGATGACCGCCAGCATCTGCCCCTTAGGGACTGTGAAGGAGACGTTGTCGAGAGCCTTGACCTCGTTCTCGCCCTTGCCGTAAATCTTGCATAGATTTTCTATTCGCATTAATTCCATATGTATACCTCCCATAACGGTCGAGCCGTTTATTTCACTGTTCATATTATAGCACGCCAAAATTACTTTGTCATGACTATTTCATTACAATTATGTCACTTTTAGAAGGCTTCGCCCCACTACTTGCTAAATCCTGCAGCTTGTGGTATACTGATATAACAAAGAGGTGATACTATGCCAAAGATATTACTCGTCGAGGACGATATACAGCTTGCGAAAAATCTCATGCTCTTCCTGACGTCTGAAGGCTACACCGTTACCCATGCGACAGGTCAGGCTGCGGGCATTGAAGCCTTCGAGGGCGGCTCTTTCGACTGTGTGCTGCTCGACCTCTCACTCGGTGACGGAAGCGGTTTTACGGTCTGTGCTGCGATAAAAGCAGCGTCGGATGTACCCGTGATATTCCTTACAGCCTCAGCTGACGAAGCCTGCACTGTTGCGGGATTTGAGGTCGGCGCGGACGACTATATCAGCAAGCCGTTCCGACCGCGTGAGCTTGTTGCACGAATGAAGAATGCAATGCGCAAGAACAGCCGAAGCTCTGCTGCTCTGAGCTGCGGCAACGTCACTATAGACCCTGCCCGCGGAATTGTCACGAAGAATGGTGCGGAGGTCTATTTATCGGCACTTGAATACCGCCTGCTGCTCGTTTTTTTCAGCAACAAGGACAAGCTCCTCAGCCGCGACCGCCTCACCGAGGAGCTGTGGTCGGTTTCGGGCGAGTATGTCTCCGACAACACGCTGAACGTCTATATGAAGCGCCTGCGCGAGAAGATAGAGGACGACCCGCAGAGCCCCTCTATTATCCTGACAGTCCGCGGAATGGGCTATAAGGCGGTGGATAAATGAGCCACGAGAAGCTCCGCCGAGTGCTGCACATCGTACTTACTGCCGTCGGAGCGGCTGTATGCGTGCTTTTCAGCATTCCCGCGGCGATAGTGCTCGTGCTTACGTCGGCAGCGATATTCCTCGTCGACGAGATGATACAGCATCAGCGCAGAAAGAAGATATTTCAGCTCTGCGACGATATAGACCGTATCCTCAAAGGCAGTGATTCCGTGAGCTTTGAGGACTACAAGGAGGGCTCGCTGAGCATCCTTACCGCCGAGATACATAAAATGACCATAAGACTGCGCGAGCAGAATTTCGCATTGAGCGCCGACAAGCAGTTCATGAAGGAGTCTATGGAAGACATAGCTCATCAGCTCCGCACGCCGCTGACCTCGATGATACTGCTCGTGGAGTTGCTGCGTGATACGAGGCTTGCTCCGCAGCAAAGGGCTGAGTATGTACAGGAACTGTACTCGCTGCTCTCGCGCATGAACTGGCTCATAGACACTATGCTCGGACTTTCGCGGATAGATGCGGGAGCTGTGAAGTTCCGCGAACAGGAGATAGAGTGCCGCGAGCTCATCAGCAGTGCCCTTGAACCCATTTCGGTATCGCTCGAGCTCAAGAATATATCAGTCGACGTCAATATTACCGGCGAGCCGCGTTTTATCGGCGATATGCAGTACTTCACCGAGGCACTGCTTAATATACTGAAAAACTGTATGGAGCATACTCCCGAGAGCGGTATGATAGCCATTTCTGCCGCGGAAACGCCTATATATACGGGCATTATGATAACTGACAGCGGGAGCGGCTTCAGTGACCATGACCTCGACCACATCTTCGAGCGTTTCTACCGCTCGGGTGAGCCGTCGAAGAGCGGTTACGGCATAGGTCTGGCTTTCGCGCGAAGGATAATAACCTCGCAGAACGGTAGCTTGCAGGCGTATAACGCTCCGAGCGGAGGCGCCTGCTTCGATATGAGAGTCTACAAAACCTCGGTCTGATATGAAAGGAAAGTGACGATATGGAACTTGAAGAAGAGTTTTCCCGAAACAGAGCTGAGATGAAAAGGATAAAGCGCGTGTCGTCAACAGCGTTCATCTTCTATTTGCTGTTTTCGTGTTATGTGCTGTTTG
>JAGCHA010000085.1 GCA_017649325.1 Ruminococcus sp. | reverse complement strand
TCCTGCCCGAGCCGTTCTCGCCTCTCTCGGCGACGTACTTACGCTTGTACCTGAAATCTATCAGGGTCGAGAAATTGTCATCGACCTGAAAGATAACGTCGCCGCCTCTGCCGCCGTCACCGCCGTCGGGACCGCCTGCCGCCACATATTTCTCCCTGTGAAAGGATACGGCACCGTCGCCGCCGTCGCCCGCTTTGATCTTTATCCTTGCCTGATCAACGAACATTCTCCGACCTCCTGTTTTAAGCCAATAACTGTGGTGTCCGCATATGCGGACAGACCGAATGAACGAGCCGCCGACACTGCGGCACATTTTTAAAAGAAAATCCCAAGCAAACGCTCGGGATTTATGACGCAATAGATTGTTACTGCTCTGTGTAAACAGAAACCTTCTTACGGTCACGACCGTAACGCTCGAACTTAACTCTTCCGCTTACAGTAGCGAACAGTGTATCATCAGAACCGATACCTACGCCCTCACCGGGATGGATGTGAGTACCTCTCTGACGAACGAGGATGTTGCCGGCCTGAACGAACTGACCGTCAGCTCTCTTGACGCCGAGTCTCTTAGCCTCGGAATCACGACCGTTCTTTGTAGAACCAACGCCCTTCTTATGAGCGAAGAACTGAATGCTAACCTTGATCATTATTTTACACCTCCGAAAATGAGATCCTGATAGTATGCGGATACTCGCCGCGTATCATTTCGAGCTGCTGAAAGAGCATATCCATAACGGCGTGGACTTTCTCATCGGGCTTGTCTGCGATACAGAGCATAACGTTGTTCTCTGCGCTCGCCTCAGCCCTGATATGGAAGCCGTCGGTTATGATATTGGCTGCCAGCATACACGCCGACGTCACCGCAGCGCAGACGATATCCTGTCCGCTCTCCGCGAAGCCTGCGTGACCTGTTACACGGAATCCGCAAAATTGATTTTCTGACTGATAGAACTCAGCTTTGATCATGCGTTGATAGCTTCGATCTTAACCTGAGTGTAGGGCTGTCTGTGACCCTGCTTCTTCTTCTCACCCTTCTTGGGCTTGTAAGTGAAAACAGTGATCTTCTTAGCCTTGCCGTTCTTGATAACGGTAGCCTTTACTGAAGCGCCGTCAACATAGGGAGTACCTACCTTGATGCCGTCATCAGCGCCGAGAGCAACGACCTTGTCGAAAGTAACGGTCTCGTCAGCCTCAACTGCGAGCTTCTCGATGAAGATTGTATCTCCCTCGTTTACCTGATACTGCTTTCCGCCTGTCTCAATAACTGCGTACATTCAATGGCACCTGCCTTTTCATAAAACTCGCTGTCACAGGCGCATATACATGACTTGAAGAGCCTGTTTACAAGCGGCAATAATATTTTATCACAACGTTCCCCTCTTGTCAAGTATTTTTTTGCAAAAAGCGGCAATTTTTCGATTCTCGTCAGCACATGCATGACTTCGCGGGAACTCGGACGACATAATTACCGTTTTCAACAATTTCACCAGTTCGTTTTTGTATGATTTAACAAAAATGTGCAGTGATAATCTATATATACGACACTTGCGGCTGAAAGCCAAATATGATATAATTATAAAGGTATACTGTGTATGCCAATCTGATAATGTGAGGAAAACTATGAACAGTAAGATACAAACACTTGCAGATTCCATCGGCAAGGTCATCGTCGGCAAGGACGATACCGTCATAAGGCTCATCGCCGCCCTGCTGTGCGAGGGTCACGTGCTCCTTGAGGACGTCCCCGGCGTCGGCAAGACACAGATGATAACCGCGCTCTCGCGCTCTATCGGCGGAAAATTCAACCGCATACAGCTCACCCCCGACGTAATGCCCTCGGATATCGCAGGCTTCACCATGCTTGATGGCAAATCGGGCGAATTCGTCTACCGCGACGGTGCCGTAATGTGCAACTTCCTGCTCGCTGACGAAATAAACCGTGCCTCGCCGAAGGTACAGTCTGCCCTCCTCGAGGCAATGGAGGAGCGTCAGATATCCCTTGACGGCGAGACCCACAAGCTCCCCCAGCCCTTCCTCGTAATGGCTACACAGAACCCCGTCGAGACCTACGGCACTTTCCACCTCCCCGAGGCGCAGATGGACCGTTTCTTCATGAAGCTGTCGATGGGCTACCCCGTCCCTGAGGAGGAGATGAAGATACTCGACCGCACCGAGCACCACAACCCGATAAACAACATCACCGAGCCTGCAATGCACGTTGATGACATCATCACGATGCAGGAAGAGGTACGCAATATCCGCGTGACCGAGCAGGTCAAGCGCTACATCGTAGACCTCGTCGGCTCGACCAGAAACGACAGAAATGCAACGCTCGGCATCAGTCCGCGCGGAAGCATCGCACTTTACAAAGCAGCAAAGGCGTTTGCCTACATCTACGAGAGGGAGTATGTTACCCCCGACGACGTAAAGAACGCCGCAGTTTCCGTACTCGCGCACCGCATCATACTCTCGCCGCAGGGCAAGAGCGAATTCGGTACGGGCGAGAGCTACATCAGACACATCATCGAAAACGCGCCTGTTCCCGCAATGTAAGCATATATGGATAAAAACAAGAAAAAGCGAAAGGTCATCCTTTTCGAGCCGACAGCAGGCGAAGCCTTCAAGACCTTGTTAGCAATACTTTCGGTAGCCTTTCTGCTGTATATTTTCACCTTCTACATGGACGGCGAAATGGGTATGATACTCGTGGCGTTCACCCTGTTCGCGCCGCTGATATCGCTGTTTTTCGCTGTATACGCAAGAAAGCGCGTAAAGGTCAGCGTCAACTGCGACGGATACGTCCAGAAGGGAAGCAAGCTTGAGGTACGTGTCACCGTCGAAAAAACGGGACGCTTCCCGCTCGGTATAATCGAGATAACGCCCCGTGCGAGCGAGGTATTCGCCCATAGTGACAAGATCTACCGCATATCGCTCGTCCGCGACGATAAAAAGACATTCACATACACCGTTGACGCCGTAACGGGCGGAAACGGCGAAATAGCACTTGATACGGTATATTCGTGCGGCTTTCTCGGCTTCATCCGCTTAGCGCTGACGCAGGAGCTCCCCGCTCCTATCAGTGTCGGAGTAATACCCGAGATACCGTAGATAAAGGCATCCTCACAGCTGTTCCGCAGCATCGCGGACGTCGTCCTGACGAGCGACGACGAGGAGGAAAACGACACCGCGCTGATGTTCTCGGCGAACACCTCCCCCGGCTACGAGCACCGCGAATACGTCCATGGCGACCCGCTCAAGCGCGTAAACTGGAAGCTCTCCTCGAAAAAGGATAAGCTCATGGTAAGGCTCGACGAGGCAGTAGCCTCAGTGCAGCCGATGATAGTTCTCGACCTGTACAGGAGCAGCTCCGCCAAGCCCGAGGAGGCTATCCTCGGCGAGGAGCAGATAATACGTTCAGTATTCGGACTTCTCTCCCTCCTCGTGAAACAGGGCATCGCCTCTACGCTCATATACCGCAGCGCAGGCGGTGACATCATCGCCGAGAGCGTGGACAATCCCGAATATCCCGAACAGCTCCTGCTGAAAGTGCTCGCCGTAAAGGTGACGGCAGACGAGCGCGTCGACCTCAAAATGTACGGTGGTTCGGTATGCGCCTGCGTCATCGCATCTACCGACTGCGGAGCCGAGATAGAGACGATATCCGAAGCCATAGATGACAAGGACAATGTCAGCCTGATAGGCGTATCCCCGACAAGCCGCAACCTCACGGACTTCCCGATGTGGTACCTCGACGGCGACAATAACTTTAAGTTGGTATAAAAAATGACTGATACTGCAAACAAGAGCAGCGGGCTCAGAGGCTTCCTCATAAGGACGTTCGCAGACCCCGTACTGCTGTATACAGTGCTGCTGCTAATGTCGATAATGTACCACTACCGAAGCAGCCTCGCGTTTGCCTACGGTGTGGCAGCCTATCTGATAGGCTGGATGGTTTTCCGCATATTCGATTTTGTCAACAAGCACCATATAATCGGCTTTTTCGCCTGTATCATACTGTATTTCATCTCCGCAAGGGCAGCCTACGCCTGCATGGAAAAGGGACTTGAAAACTACCCCATCTCATGGGGACTGTGGTTCTTCACCCCGCAGGACGCGCTGAGATACAACAAATGGTACACGTTAGCCATATTCATATTATTCCTCATGTTCATGCTGTCCGTGGTGTATTATTTCACGCGGGTGCGGTACAGGATATTCATGAATTTCCTGATATTCATCATCCCCTTCACCATATACGGCAAGGAATACGAGAAAATGCCTATCGGCTATATCATTGCCCTTGCGGTCGGATATTTGCTGATGATGGTGACGTTCAGACAGCTCCGCGAATCCGAAAAGGAAGTCCTCATCAACAAAGGCGAGGCATGGAAGTCCGTCGCAGTATTCACAGTGCTTTTCGCACTGTTCTCGACGCTGTTCCCGAAGCCTGTCGTACAGGAAGACAGAGCCATTCTCGAAACTCTCATCAACGCCGACACACTCACCGACCGTCTCAATCAGATGCTCGATGTATTCCGTGATACGTCGTCAGGTGAGCAGTTCCGCACACGTCAGAGCGACGTCATACACTACATCGTCGAGGCTGACGAGCCGATGAGGCTTAAAACCGCGACTTTCAGCAACTACAGCTTTGACAGGGACGATTGGAAGGTAAGCGATATCGACACCTACTACCGCACCTACAGCGAATCCACCTTCGACATCGACTTCAGCCGTGAGGTCGCGGATGCCGTATTCTTCGCCGCGGGGCTCGACTCCGACTTTGCAAAGAAATACGGTCTTGAGGCATACGCGGGCAAAAAGCTCGCATATCCCAAAAAGAAAAAGGCAGTCGTTCTCGCACGCTACGGCGTGATGAACGGTGCCGAGACAGTCCCCGTCCCACAGGGAGCTTCCGCCCTGACCGAGACCAACTTCAAAAGCCAGCTTGCTCTCAGCCGTGCGGGTGCAGTGTTCACAACAGACAAACAATACTATATAGACGACAGCTTCACATTCGAGTATGTCCCGGGCACAGCCCTCGACGACGACGGCAACAGGTCGCTCGTTCAGGTGCTCGCCGACAGGGACGATTACAGCCTTCTGCTCACGGACGCCTATGAAGTCCTCGACAACATATGGCGCCCCGATGAGGAGACCTCACATTACCGCGACGTTCTCAATGTGAACGAGGCATTCTACGACGACTACACCGATATTCTCCTCGACTACGGAAACGACAAAAAGATATACGAACTCGCACAGCAGATAACAGCGGGCTGTGATACGGAGTACGAGAAGGCTAAGGAGATAGAGTGGTACTTCTACTCTAACGACTTCAAGTATGACCTCAGTTATCAGAAGCCTCAGGACGAGAACGTACATGACTTCCTTTTCAAGACGAAAACAGGCGTGTGCGTCGAATATGCAACAGCAATGGTAATGCTTTCCCGCGCGGCAGGCATCCCCGCCCGCTACTGCGAGGGATACCTGATGCAGTACGAGATAGAAGATACCAAAGTAAAGAGCTACCGCGTATCGGCAAACGACGGTCACGCCTTCCCCGAGCTCTACATCAAGGGCTACGGCTGGGTCATCTTCGAGCCTACGAGGTCCGACCTCGTACAGGCACAGAAAACAGAGACCAAGAGCTCGACTACCGATATGCTCAAAAAAGCAGGCTTTGTAATGCTCATCATCTCAGCGGCTGCCCTGATCCTGCTCGTGGTAATGCCGTATCTTACGCATAAACTTTTCATACTCATAAACAGGAAGCGCGAGCCCGACAAGGCAGTCACAGCAGTGATGCACCGCCTCTGCAAGCTCTACGGCATAGACTCGACCAATACCGCCGGTGAGGCGGCACAGCTCATAGCCGAGACCTCTGGCGCGGACATATCAGCTGTAAAGGAGCTTTTCAGCAAGTCCGAATACGGCGGCATCCCCCTGAGTGAAGCCGACAGAGACAAGGCAATGGCGGACTACCTTTCCGCATACGAAGCTCTTAAAGAAAGCAAAAGGAAGAATCGCAGAATCAAAACATCCCCACAGGGAGGTAATTGAAAATGCAAGGAAAAATAGCTAAAAGGCTCATCAGTACGGCAGCAGCCGCAGTCGTTGCGGTCAGTACGCTGACAGCGGCGCTCCCGACGCAGGGCGCCTACAAACAGGAGGAATACCTCACATGGAGCCAGCTCGACGAGCGCTGGAGCGCCACTCCCATGGACTCCACGACCATAAGGAGCTCGGGCTGCCTTATCACAGCGCTGGCAATAATGATAATGGACTCAGGCTCGCTCGACGACGCCGCGATGAAGAATCTCGGCATAGAAAAGCCCGAGGACTTCGACCCGGGCGTGCTCGCGAAGGGCTATACGAGCATAGGCGGATTCGGCTCGGGCGGCTATATCAAGAGCTGGCTCGATATACAGAAGCTCGTCCCCAAGGTAAAATGGGGCTATGACCAGAATCTCAAGAGCGTCGAAAGCAAGATAGAAAAGACGGAGCTTGACGCAGACGGCAACGAAGTCAAAAAGCTCCTTCCCGACAAGGCAAAGGTAGCCGCTGAGGTACAGGCTCTGCTCGAACAGGGCTGGTACATAATCGCCCGCGTCAACACGGCATACGGCGGCTGGCACTGGGTATACATACGCGGAGTTGACGGCGAAGACATCTATATGTCCGACCCCGCCAACCTCAATCCCCTGCTCTACGAGGTCTACCCTGACGGACTTCAGGGCGAGTACTGGGCACTGAAGGGAGCAAACTCCCCTGAGACGGAATACGTTCCGCCCGAGCAGTTCGAGCCCTACGTCAACATTGAAGTCGTAACGCCTCCCAAGACGATGTATGCATACGGCGAGGAACTCGACCTCAGCACCTGTATGATAAAGCGCAGCGGAAAGGATATGCTGGGCAACGAATGGGAAGAAGACCCCGTCCTGCTGACCGAAGCTGAAAACGTCAGCTACTCCACCTACTTCTTCGACCCGAATTATGCGGGCGACTATGAGCTCGACATCTACACCACCACCCCCTACGCCTACGGCAACACCTCGGTCACTCTTACCGTATCACAGCCCGTCGGCGAGTATTACCTCGGCAGCGGCAGCAAAACTCAGGTATACACCTCAGAGCTCGGCGAAAAGCCGATGATGACTCTCAGCTCGGGCGAGACTGTGAACGTCACTGAATGCCGCGGAAAGCTCGGACATATCGAATCCAAAGACTTCACAGGCTGGGTCGACGTATCGAGGATGATAAGAAACAACAGCACTTCCGAGCGTAACAAAGGCGACATCGACGGCGACGGCTACATCGACAAATACGACCTGTCGAAGCTGAGCGTATACCTCAAGAGGAAGAACGAGCTCCCGGAGTGCATATCCGCACTCACCGAAGCCGAGCGCAAAGCCGCCGACATGAACGCTGACGGAACGCTCGACGAAGCAGACTTCATCGCTCTGCTCACAGCTATACAGTATTAAGGAGGAATTTCCTGAATGGAATGGACCGAAGTAAACATCTACACCACCGCTGACGGTATCGAGCTCCTGTGCTCAAAGCTCACGGATATCGGTATCAAGGGCTTTGTGATAAAGGACTCCGAGGATTTCAAGGAGTTCCTCGAGAACAAGAACGGTCAGTGGGACTACATCGACGATGACCTCATGGGGCTTGCCGACTGCGAGACCTGCATCACGGTATATCTCCCGCAGAACGAGCAGGGAGCAGATATGCTCCACTCTGTAAGAGCCATGCTCGCGGAGATGAAGTCCGCAGACACCGACGGCACTTTCGGACGCCTTGAAGCCGAGCTTGCAAGCATCCGCGAGGAGGACTGGGCAAACAACTGGAAACAGTATTTCAAGCCTCTGAAAGTCGGCGATAACCTCGTCATCAAGCCCTCATGGGAGGAATACGACGACGCAGGCGAACGCGTCATACTCGAGATAGATCCCGCTTCCAGCTTCGGAACGGGTCAGCACCACACAACGCGCCTGTGCCTTGAGATACTCGAAGGCTGCGTCAAGGAGGGCGACAGGATACTCGACCTCGGCTGCGGAAGCGGCATACTCTCTATCGCAGCGCTGCTTCTCGGAGCGGAGAACGCGGTGGCAGTCGACATCGAGGAGAACGCAGCCGCGACCGCAAAGGAAAACGCGCTGAAGAACCACATCCCCGAGGAGGACTACAAGACCTATTTCGGCAACATTCTCACGGACGAGAAGCTTGCCGCCGAGATAGACGCGGAGTACGACATAATCACCGCAAATATAGTAGCTGACGTGCTCATCGCGATGAAGGACTACTTCAAACGCTACCTGAAAGACGGCGGATACCTCATCGTTTCGGGAATAATCGAAGAGCGCATGGAGGAGGTGCTCACCGCCATTGAGGAGTGCGGCTTCACACGTCTCGGCGTGAACATCAAGGAGGGCTGGGCAGCAGCACAGTTCGCAAAATAAGCATATTTCAGACCATTGGTCTGTGAGAATATGAAGACATCAACCATTATAATTAAGGAGAATGATAACAGTGGCTTTATTCAAGAAGAAAAACAAGGAAAACGAAGAAGCAGCGGCAGCAGTAGCCGAGCAGGGCTTCGACTATCAGGCAGCAGCGCTTGAGGCGCTCAACGCCAAGCTCAACGGAACACTCTACGACGGCTGTATCATCATGCCGAGAGGCATCACAATTGACGTCAAGATAGGCAAGAAGGAAGAGCGCGAGAACATCAAGAGCGTGCAGTTCATGTTCCTCGTGTCGAGCGACAGCTTCGATGAGCCTATCATCGACCCCGTTGACGCACACGGTCCCACCGACCAGGAGGTCGTAAATATGGCAGTGGAGATATTCTTCGGCGGTCTCTGGCATCCTATCGACCAGTCTCTGTTCAAGAAGAACCCTGTCCACGTGCCCGTGACTTTCCTCGGACAGCATTTCGACTTCGATATGTATGCACATTCTATCGTGCGTATAGGCGTCGAGCACAACAACGACCCCAAGATGCTCATGGCTTACATCGCGAACGATATCCCCAAGTATCTCGGCTCGAAGAAGTATTACTGGATAAGGATATTCCTCGCAAAGCAGGGCGACAGACAGATAGTTGAGGCACGCGTGAACGGCTCCGTATGCTACGAGCTCGCAAAGCCGCTCACTGAGTACGTGAACTCGTGGGAGAAGTCCGACGCATTCAGATGCGAGAAGCAGTTTGCTATCTTCGTAAACCGCGCAGATGACGAGTGCCCCTTCAAGAAGGAACAGGTCGTAGACGGAGCGAAGTTCGCGCTTGAAAAAATGGTAAAGATATCCAATCCCGAGGAGTATCAGGCATTCTGCAAGGAGCTCGACGACTTCACGGGCAATAAGGACATGGCAACAGAGCTGAGGATATTCATACCCGAGATATTCGCGAAGCTCACGCTCGGCTATGAGGAGGGCGACAGCCTCTTCCTGCTGACAGGCGACCCCAACAGCGAGGAGGGCGACAACCGTCTTGAATTCCGCAAGACCCAGCTCCGCTCCTACTTCTACATCCAGCAGACTATACTCGAGTACCTCAACACCCGCCCGCCGCAGGAGGACGTACAGCGCATAGTATTCAACAGCGTAGCGTTCCGCGAGCTCCGCAAGGCGAAGGAAGCAGGCCACGAGCCGAAGGACCTCTACGTCCCCGGAACAGCCTACAGAATAGGCAATCCTGATTATAAGGTATGGTAATAACGAAAAGCGGCTCCCGAAAAGGGAGCCGCTTTCTCCTGCATCTTCAACATCCGCGGAGCTATCTCCGCGCATAAAAAACGCAAAAAATCCCCGCACAGCTGTACGGGGACTTAAATATGCAATGATTACTTCTTTATCATGTTAGCAACTTCGTCAGCAAGGTTATCTTCCTTCTTCTCGATACCCTCGCCGCGCTCATAGCGGATAACGTCAGTAACCTTGATAGAGCCGCCGAGCTTCTTAGCCTCTGCGTCAACATAGCCCTGAACGGAGAGCTTGTCGTCCTTGACGAAAGCCTGCTCGAGGAGGCAGTTCTCTGTGTAGTACTTGCCAACCTTACCCTCAACTATCTTAGCACGAACCTGCTCGGGCTTGGAAGCCATCTTGGGATCCTCAGCCATCTGAGCCATCATGATCTCCTTCTCCTTCTCGATAACCTCAGCAGGAACCTGCTCGCGGTTGAGGTAGGGAGCATTGAGAGCTGCAGACTGCATAGCTACGTCCTTACCGATAGGAGCAACAGCGTCAGCAGCGAGATCTGTATCCATCTTAACGAGAACGCCGATGCTGCCGCCGTTGTGGATGTAGGAAGCGAGCTTGCCCTCGAGTCTTACGAAGCGGCGGATAACGATGTTCTCACGGATCTTCATGCCTGCGAGCTCGGTGAGAGCCTCACCTACTGTGCCTGTGCCGCCGCTGATGGGCATCTCCTTGAGAGCCTCAACGTCAGCAGGATTCTTCTCGATGATAGTATTTGCAACGTTAGCAACGAAGTTTCTGATATCGTCGGTGTTAGCAGCGAAGTCTGTCTCGGTGTTTACTTCGAGGAGCACGCCTGTCTCGCCATTTACAACGGCAGCAACAACGCCCTCGGCAGCAGCTCTGCCGCTCTTCTTAGCCTGAGTAGCAAGACCTTTCTCTCTGAGGAACTCGATAGCCTTGTCCATATCGCCGTCGTTCTCTTCGAGAGCCTTCTTGCAGTCCATCATGCCAACGCCTGTGGACTTCATAAGTTCCTTTATTTCTGCAACAGATACCTTACCCATTGTAATATCCTCCTAAAAATTATTATTATACAAATGTAGGGGACGGCATCCTCGACGTCCCAGAGCTGCGGGTTGTCGGGGACGCCAACCCCTACGTTTCAGTTCTTAAATGTTAATGACAGATTACTCTGCGTCAGCCTCAGCTGTCTCCTCTGCGGAAGCCTCAGTCTCCTGAGCCTCAGCAGCGTCGCCGCCCTGTCTGCCCTCGATGATAGCGTTGGCAACAGTACCTGCGATGAGCTTTACAGCACGGATAGCGTCATCGTTACCGGGGATAACGTAGTCTACCTCGTCAGGATCGCAGTTAGTATCAACGATAGCAACTATCGGGATACCGAGCTTCTTAGCCTCAGCAACAGCGATCTTCTCCTTGCGGGGATCAACGATAAAGAGAGCTGCGGGGAGCTTCTTCATAGTCTTGATACCGCCGAGGAACTTCTCAAGCTTCTCTATTTCGAGGTTGAGCTTAACAACTTCCTTCTTGGGGAGGAGGTTGAAAGTGCCGTCCTCTTCCATAGTGTGGAGCTGCTCAAGTCTTTTTATACGTGTCTGGATCGTCTTGAAGTTTGTGAGCATACCGCCGAGCCAACGAGCATTAACGAAGTGAGCGCCTGCACGTGTAGCCTCTTCCTTGACGGAATCTCCTGCCTGCTTCTTAGTACCTACGAAGAGAACTTCGCCGCCCTCAGCGGAGAGGTCACGAACGAAGAGGTAAGCTTCTTCAAGCTTCTTTACAGTCTTCTGAAGGTCGATGATGTAGATACCGTTTCTCTCTGTGAAGATGTACGGTGCCATTTTGGGGTTCCAGCGTCTTGTCTGGTGTCCGAAGTGAACACCGGCCTCAAGGAGCTGCTTCATTGAAACTACTGACATTGTGTAGTCCTCCTTAAAATTGGTTAATATTAATCCTCCGCAGGGCTTGGCTCACAGGCAACGGCAGGTCTGCCGCACCAACCCATGAAAGCGTCTGCGTGCGAATTGCTTTAATATTATACCACATTCCGTATTTTTCCGCAAGGGCTCGGCAAAATTTTATTCAAACAAACTTTTTAGCCTGTTTCGGCGTATATTTGTATGATATGTCAAATTGCTGCACCTCACGAGTATTGTCTCCGTGCCGACGACCTCTATCGCCGAGCACGGTATCTCGAGGTCCTCACCTCTCGGGAGCAGCCCGAACAGCCTGCCCGAGCCGAAGATGACGAGAGCCGCTACCTCCGAGGTATCGGTGTCGAAGCGGATATCGTCGATGTAACCGAGCCTCTCGCCCGTACCGAGATCGATGACCTCTTTTGAGCGGAGCTCCTCCAGACTGCAAAGCATAGAAAAACACCTCCGCACAATCATATGCGGAGGCGCTTGACCCATATTAATTCAGAATTCGGATTTCTGACCTGTCGGAATAATTACGCATTGCGAATCATTCCTCGTCGTCATCGTCTTTTTTTCTGAAAAAAGCCGCAATTATCGTGACCGCTGCAACAGCGACCGCAATGCCCGCCACGATGAGGAGCTTCTGCGCGGGGAAGTTATCGCCCGTTGCGGGGACCGCAAGCAAAAGTGCCGATATTATATCCATTTTGTTTTCCTCCTTTTTCACTATCGAACGATAGGCTGTCTGATTCAGGTCTATTTTATCACACAGGAGAAAAAAAGTCAACTGTTCCCTCGGGGGGAACGGCTCTCTCATATTTCCCCGAGCACTTCCGCGGCAGCATAAGCGGCTATACCGACCCCCGCAGCCGCTCTCGCGACCGTGATACAGGTTCTGAACTGCCGCTCGCAGGTTCTTCCCTCCGCGAGCATATCGAGCAGAGCCCCGCCGTCGAGTCCGCTGAACGGCATAAGGTTGAACACACCCGCCGCGAGGCTCAGCCGAGCCGTTCCCGTGCAGCAGTGCAGAGCCGTCAGGAGCAGATACAGCAGCAGATTCGCCGCAGGACCACTAAGCAGCACGACCGCTCCCCTGCCCACGTCCGCCGCAGGAGAAGCTACCATTCTTATCCCGAAGAAGCTGAGCTCCACTCGACGGAGCTCTCCGCCCGTGAGGCGAAGTGCAGCGATATGCCCGAGCTCGTGCAGCAGGCAGACCGCGTAGAATGAAAGTATCATCTCTCCGCCGCAAAAGAGGAACAGCAAAGCGTTGAAGAAGAGGAACGAAAAACCGACCCTTAACCTCGTCATCTGTTCAGCAGTTCCGTCATAAGTTCGAGCGGATTCCCGAAGAGTTCGTCAGCACTCTCGGAGAGTTCACGTATACGCGTGAAGAGCTCGCCTGATATATCGGGACGAAAGATGTTCGTTATCAGCAGAGCAGCAGCTATCAGCATACAGACCGCCGCCTGCATGGCGATGATATCGTCTGCGTGACCCTCTCGCCTGCGTCGGGAGCTCTCCTCCGCGAGCAGTTCGGTGTCGTCCTCGGCGGGGAGCGCAGGGCGGTCGTCGATGACCGTAGGGATAATATACGTCTCGTCCATTTCCAAACCTCCTTTTTATAATGATACTGCGGAAAATGCCAAAACAGAACCCGAAGCCCCGCTCCGCACAAATTAAAAGAATAAAATATATTCGCTGCCGCTTGACAGTATCCGTCACGTATGCTATAATTGATTACTGTAATGTATATTGGCACTACTGTCTAAAGGAACTGATGGGCTGCACGATAATACAGAAAATATTTTTTCGGAGGTGAAAATCGTGAAAGAGGGAATCCATCCTACAATGTACAAGACCACAATTACCTGCCACTGCGGTAACGTGATCGAGACAATGTCCACAAAGGAGAACATCAAGGTTGAAATCTGCTCTAAGTGCCATCCGTTCTACACAGGCAAGCAGAAGCTTGTTGACACAGGCGGACGCGTTGACAGATTCAAGAAGCGTTTCAATCTCGATAAGTAATCAAAGAGCCGCTCAAACGAGCGGCTTTTTTGCGCGGAGCCCGCGCTGGCAGCTTCGCGATGTTATTCCCGCAGAAACGGCAGTCTTTTTCACCGCGAGCCATACTTGTCAGCACATTCACATAAAAAACGGATCTGCTGATTCACGTCCATACGCCGAACGCCCGACCAAACGGAGGTGCGAAATGAACTACCTGACCATATCCGCTCCCGCCGAAGCCTCGTTCGTGGAGAAGAAGTCCGAATTCATCGGATATATTGCTCCCGTGAAGAACGGCGATGAAGCTGTTGAATTCATAAACAAGATAAAGTCGATGCACCGCAAGGCGCGCCACAACGTCTACGCCTATATTGTGCGTCAGGACAATATTTCCCGATATTCCGACGACGGCGAGCCGCAGGGCACAGCGGGCGTCCCCGTGCTTGACGTACTGCAGAAGCGCGGACTCACGGACGTATGCGTAGTCGTGACCCGCTACTTCGGAGGCATACTGCTCGGCGGCGGAGGTCTCGTGCGGGCATACTCCCATGCAGCAGCACTCGCCTGCGACGCAGCACAGCTAATGGATATGCGCCTCTGTCACAGACTGCGTATCACCGCGGATTACGGGCTGTACGGTAAGATCAGCTACATCCTCCCGAGCTTTGACACTATGACGGAGAACTCCGACTTTGGTAGCGAGGTCACGCTTGAAATACTGGTGCTGTCGGAGAAGCTCACCGCACTGACCGCGGAACTGACCGAAGTCACTAACGGAGCGGCAAAAATAGAGGACTTAGGCGAGCTCTACGGAGATTTTTCCTCTGTGATAAAAAATTTCTGAAAAGTTTAAAGGGATTTTCATTTTCTTATAGTATAAGTATTATAGAGAGTTTTTTGCAGACTGCGATAAGCTCCAAAGGGGTGATAGAATGACTGTAAGAGAGCAGTACGAGATAACAGAAGTCGGCATACTGAGCAAGTTCGCGTGTACGAGCGTGAACGAGGAAATGATACGCCGCGAGCGCCACGAGGACAAATGCCCGTTCCGCACGGAGTTCCAGCGCGACCGCGACCGCATAATCCACTGCAACACCTTCCGCAGGCTGAAGCGTAAGACGCAGGTGTTCCTGTCGCCCGTGGGCGATCACTACCGCACCCGCCTCACACACACGCTGGAGGTCTCGCAGATAGCGAGGACTATCGCCCGCGGTATGCGGCTCAACGAAGACCTCACGGAGGCTATCGCGCTCGGTCACGACCTCGGACACTCCCCGTTCGGACACTGCGGCGAGAAGATACTCAACGAGATATGTCCGCACGGCTTCAAGCACTACGAGCAGAGCGTGCGCGTGGTGGAATCCCTTGAAAAAAAGGGCAATGGACTCAACCTCACCTACGCTGTCCGCGACGGCATACTGTGCCACACGAACAAGGTAGCCGCCACGAAGGAGGGCAATATCGTCCGCCTCGCTGACACTATCGCCTACATAAACCACGACATCGAGGACTCTGTGCGCGCGGGAATACTCGACCCGAACGACCTCCCGAACGACTGCGTACACATCCTCGGCAACACAAAAACAAAGCGCATAACCACGCTCATTGCCTCGGTCATCGAGCACGGAGCGTACGAGATAGACTTCGCGCCCCAGGTACGCAAGGCGCACGACGACCTCAAAGCCTTCATGTTCCGCAAGGTATACACGAATCCCGCAGCCAAGCAGGAGGAGGCAAAGGCAGTACAGCTCATATCAAAGCTGTATGAGTACTTCATCGCGAACATAGACAAGCTCCCCGAGGAGTACCGCATCATCGCGAAGAAGACCGACCCCGACCGAGCAGTCTGCGACTACATCTCGGGCATGAGCGACAGCTACGCGGTAGACCTCTACACCGAGCTGTTCGTCCCCAAGTTCTGGAAGTGACCGCTCATGGTAAAGAACGACGAATTTCTCTACAGACTGCGGGAAGCCAACCCGATAGAGACGGTCATGGGTGAGTATGTCAACCTCATCCGCCGCGGACGCAATTACGTCTGCAACTGTCCGTTCCACTCGGAGAAAACTCCCTCGTGTACTGTATTTCTGGACAAAGACCCGCATTTCTACTGCTTTGGCTGCGGAGCGGGCGGCGACGTTATCACCTTTATAATGAAGGTCGAGAACCTCGACTTTATGGATGCCGTGAAGTTCCTTGCGGAGCGCAGCGGCATGGAAGTCCCGCAGAGCAGCGACCGCAACAGCCTTTCGGCTCAGCGGAGAACGCGCATCTACGAGATGAACCGCCTCGCCGCCAATTTCTTCTACGCGAACCTGATAAAGGGCAGCAATAAGGCGGGGCTGCAATACTTCTACAAGCGAAAGCTCACACCCGCGACGATAAAGAAATACGGGCTCGGCTTCGCGTCGGACTCGTTCACCGAGCTGACGGATATGCTGCGCTCGAAGGGCTACACCGAAGACGAGATAGTGGACGCATGGCTCGGCGGACGCTCGCAAAATACGGGCAGGCTTTACGACCTCTTCCGCAACCGCGTGATGTTCCCGATAGTCGACCTCCGCGGCAATATCATCGGCTTCGGAGGGCGTGTCCTCGACGACAGCAAGCCGAAATACCTCAACACGGGCGCTACCCCCGTATTCGACAAGGGCAGCAACCTCTTCTCCATGAACTTCGCAAAGAACGCCGACCAGAAGCGGCTGATACTCTGCGAGGGCTATATGGATGTCATAGCCGTGAATCAGGCGGGCTTCGAGAATGTCGTGGCAACGCTCGGAACGGCAATAACGCCCAATCAGGCGCGTCTGATAAGCCACTACTGCGACGAGGTCGTCATCGCATACGACAGCGACGGAGCGGGACAGAACGCCACCCAGAAAGCGATAAACCACTTCTCGGACGTCGGGCTCCGCACGCGTATACTCCATATGGATGGCGCCAAAGACCCGGATGAATACATAAAGAAGTTCGGAGCACAGCGTTTCCGCAACCTTATCGAAGGCTCCGACGACGCCAACAACTTCATGCTCGACCGCTGCGAGGAGGGGCTCGACCTCGACTCCGAAAGCGGCAAGGTAGAGCTGCTGAAACGCGTATCAAAGGTACTTGCGGGTATAGAATCTCCGCTCGAGCGCGAGGTATACATTTCCCGCACAGCGAAGAAATGCGACATCTCCACAGAGGTGCTGAAAAGCCACATCAACGAAATGATACGCGTGAAAAAGGCAGGAAAGAAGAAGGAAGAATGGCGTAATATCAAGGCAAAGACCTCATACGTGAGGGACGACGTCAACCCCGAAGCCGTGCAGTTCCGCAGGGAAGCGAAGGCAGAGGAGACGATAATCAGCTATCTGCTGAGACGTCCCGAGGACGCCGAGAAGATAGGCGCCGCCGCACCGCCCGAGATATTCGTCACCGCATTCAATAAGCGCGTGTATACGTCGCTTCTGCGGGCGATACAGGCGAGCGAGCACTTCACGCTCTCGCTCATCGCGGACGAGTTCACGCCGCAGGAAATGGGCAGGATAAGCGGGATCGCCGCCTCAAACCGCGAGTTTGGCATAACCAAGAAAGCAATGCTCGACTGCGCGGAAACGCTCAGACAGCACCGCGCACCCACAGGCACGGGCGGAGATATTTCCGACGACGACCTGCGCGACCTCTTTAATAAAAAGAAACACTGACAATCGCGGGAAAAGATTTCCGCTTCTTAAACTTCCGCACGATATTTGTGGACGGATAATATCCGCCCCTACAAAAAATGTCATACCATATTCCAAGATACAGCCAAAAATCAGGAGGAATCACAATGGATTCAAAAAAGAACACCATTGACTCGCTCATAGAGCAGGGTCAGGCAAACGGAAAACTCACGACAAAGGAGATAACAGACGCCCTTGAGGAGCTCGACTTCGACGTTGACCAGATAAACAGTTTCTACGACAGGTGCGAGGCGCTCAATATCGAGATAGTCGAGGACATGAACGTCGATACCGACCTGAAGATAGGCATGGATTCGTCTATCACAGACGACCTCGAAATGGCGCTGTCTACCGAGGGTATCGCCATTGACGACCCTGTAAAGATATACCTCAAGGAGATAGGACGCGTGCCGCTCCTCACGACCGAGGAAGAGATAGAGCTCGCGCAGCGCATGGCAAAGGGCGACAAGTACGCGAAGAAGCGTCTTTCTGAGGCTAACCTCCGCCTTGTAGTCAGCATCGCGAAGAAGTACGTCGGCAGAGGAATGCAGTTCCTCGACCTAATACAGGAGGGCAACCTCGGTCTTATCAAGGCTGTCGAGAAGTTCGACTACACCAAGGGCTTCAAGTTCTCGACCTACGCCACATGGTGGATACGTCAGGCTATCACGCGTGCAATCGCCGATCAGGCGCGTACTATCCGTATCCCTGTACATATGGTCGAGACCATCACCAAGGTAAAGAAGGTATCGAGCCAGCTCCTCCACGAGAACGGTCACGACCCCAGCCCTGAGGAAATTGCCGAGAAGCTCAATATGCCCGTTGATAAGGTGCGTGAGATAATGCGCGTCGCTCAGGACCCCGTATCGCTTGAAACACCTATCGGCGAGGAGGAGGACAGCCACCTCGGCGACTTCATCCCCGACGACGACGCTCCCGCTCCTGCCGAGGCTGCTTCGCATACACTGCTGAAGGAGCAGCTCAACGAGGTGCTCAACACTCTCACAGACCGCGAGGCAAAGGTGCTGAAGCTCCGTTTCGGACTTGAAGACGGCAAGGCGCGCACACTTGAAGAGGTAGGACAGCGTTTCGACGTAACACGTGAGCGTATCCGCCAGATAGAGGCAAAAGCACTGCGCAAGCTCCGTCACCCGAGCCGCAGCAAGAAGGTCAAGGATTTCCTCGATTAATAGCCAATCATTAAGGACTGCATATTGCAGTCCTTTTATTTTTTCAAAAAAACTCAAATCAGGTATTGACAAATAGATATATATATGCTAAACTGTATATATACAGATATATACACGTATGTACAGTATAAACAGGAGTGCTTCATGAAGATAATAATAAAAAACAGCTCGACTCTGCCGATATACGAGCAGATAGAGGAACAGATCAAATCACAGATCCTGGCGGGGAAGGTCGCTGAAGACGAACAGCTCCCCTCGATACGCCAGCTTGCACGTGACCTTAAAATAAGCGTCATCACGACGACGAGGGTCTACAACGACCTTGTCTCCGAGGGCTTCATCGTGTCCGTCGCGGGAAAGGGCTACTTTGTCGCACCGCGCAACAACGAGCTTCTGCGCGAGCGGATGCTCTGCGAAATGGAGGAGGCTATCGAGCAGGTCGTCACCAACGGACGGAACGCAGGACTTTCCGATGAGGAGATAATCGCCGCAGTAAAAGGATTTATGGAGGAATAACTATGGAAAACATACTTGATATCAAAGGCTTGAACAAGGCATACGAGGGCTTCGCGCTCAGGGACGTCACCTTCTCACTTCCGAAGGGCTATATCATGGGCTTTGTAGGACAGAACGGCTCGGGCAAGACCACGACTATCCGCTCGATACTCAACATGGCGAACATCGACAGCGGCAAGATAAGCGTATTCGGGCTCGACAGCGTGACAGACGCGGTGGAGATAAAGGAGCGTCTCGGCGTGGTATTCGACAGCCTCTATCTCGCGAATCACCTCAATATAAGGCAGATAGACAAGCAGCTCGCGCCCTTCTACAAGGACTGGAGCAGCGAGGAATTCTTCCACAGGATAAAGGCATTCAGACTCCCTGACGACAAGAAGGTCGGCGACTTCTCGAAGGGCATGAAGATGAAGCTCATGGTCGCGGTCGCACTCTCGCACAAGGCAGAGCTGATGATACTCGACGAGCCGACGAGCGGTCTTGACCCCGTAGCGCGCGATGAGCTCCTTGACATACTCTCCGAATACATTTCCGACGACAGCAGGAGCGTCCTTTTCTCGACGCACATCACCTCCGACGTGGAGCGTATCGCGGACTATATCACCGTCCTCCACAACGGCAAGGTGTGGTTCACGGGCACGAAGGACGACCTCCACGAGAAGTACCTCGTCCTGCGCGGTGCAGAGGAGGACATCTCCTCGAAACTGAGGGAGAAGTGCATCGGCTTCCACGCCTACAGGAACGGCTTTGACGCGCTCATCTCGGCAGACCTCCTCGGCGAGATACCTCCCGAGCTCGAGACCGAAAAGGCGAGCATAGACGAGATACTGGTCTACATCGCAAAGGAGGACGGACATGGACGAGATTAAAAAAATGATACAGTTCGACTACATCAACTGTATCGGCATAGGCGGGAGGTACGCGTTCATCATAGCCGTTTTATTTTTCGCGGCAAGTCTGCTCGGAGCATACCCTGCAGCGATAGGCTTCATAATAGCTCCGCTGGCGCTGTTCTCGCCGATAGAGACAGTGCGCAAAGGCGACTTTATGAAGATATACGGACTTCTCCCCGTGAAGCGCGAATCCGTCATCAAGGCGCTGTTCGCGGAGATAATCATTCCACAGACCATCGGCGGCATACTGGGCGAGCTCTGCCTGCTCATATCGAGAGCTGTCGGAGAATCGGGAATTCTCCCGAAGTTCATACAGGAACGCACCTACGAGGACCTGACAGTCAGCACAAAGCAAGTAGGTCTGAATTACAGCAACTGGTTTGTGATGCTGGCGGCCGGACTTGCGATGCTGACGGCAATTATCTGCCTCTTCTACGCAGTAAAGGAGATAAAGGGCGACACAGTGGCTATCGTTGCTTGCATACCGTTCCTTGTAATTATAGGAGCGCTGATGATAGTCTATTTTATCACGCTCGACTACGGCATATTGCCGCTCCCGCAGGAGTTCCTGCCGACTGCTCCCCTGCCCGTAGCACTTATCGTAGCCGCCTGCTTTGCGGCATTCATCGCGTTCGGCTGGCTGATGTGCCGTCTGACGATAAAGCTGACTGCCGACAAGGAAATGTGAGGTGACGGCACTATGAAACGTATAATCGACCTTATGAGACTCGACATCATCGCGATGCGGGCGAAAAAAATAAGCCTGTGGAAGCTGTTCGTGGCTGTGACAGTGCTGTCACTGATACTCGGTTTTATCTCTCCTATTTTCGTGTATTTCCTGCTTTTCGCGGTCGCCTTCACAGCGTCGCAGGCTATGATAGACCTCAACAACACATACGAGGGCGAGATGACCTACGCTGTCATTCCCGCGTCACGGAAGCAGATTGTCATCGCGAGATATGCCCTCGTAATGCTGGTGCTTACCGCAGTGGGAGCGCTCTCCCTCATCATACTGAAAATAAAAATTGCAATGGACGTCAACCTGTTCCTCGACGATTCGCTGTCAGAGGTGCTGAACATAAAAATGAACGACAGCGGTCTGTGCACCGTCATACTCTGCCTGTTCTTCGCAGTTGCGCTGATATTCAACGCCAATGTGCTGGGCGGCTTCTTCAAATCGGGCAAAAAGGGCGCCAGGGGCTCGATGTTCAGAGCATATTTTATATTGATATCAGCATACGCCGGGATAGCGGCGGTTTTTGTCGTTGAATCGATGCTCAGCGTAAAGCCCCTCCACGCGGCATTGCAGGTCATCGGAACACTGTTCACGGCTCTGTCAGCCCCCTGCAACGGCGCTCTGCTGTGCGTGTTCGCGATAGTCGGAGCATACGGATACGTATTCTACAAGGCGGCGTGCTCGGTCATCGACTACGAAGAGCGTGAGCTGTAAGGAGGTGCGGTAAATGAAAATGAAGAAAACAGCTTCAATGTGCATAGCCGCGCTTCTTGCGGCAGGAACAATGCTCGTCCCGACCGCCGCGGCTGAGGAGGAGCAGAGGCTCCCCTCGGGCGTGAAGTTCGAGAACATAGCAAGCAAGTTCGACAAGGAGCTAAATATGGATGTCGGCAGCGGCACGGAATACTACGCAGGCTTCGAAGCGATAGTATTTCAGGGCGATGATATCCTCTATGAGGGCTACTTCGGCGAGACCGACCGCGAGAACCATATCCCCTGCGACGAGGACTCCGTATTCGAGTGGGGCAGCATATCCAAGACGATGATATGGGTCAGTGCCATGCAGCTCTGGGAGCAGGGAAAGCTCGACCTCGACGCCGATATCAGGGACTACCTCCCCGACGGCTTCCTCAGGCACCTTACCTACGACGAGCCCATAACGATGATGAACATCATGGATCACACGGGCGGCTGGTGCGAGACGACCTACTCAATCTCCACTCCCGACCATGACAAGATAATGCCCCTCGCGGAGGCTTTGCAGGCAACCGAACCCACTCAGGTGAATCCTCCGGGCGAGGTCACGTCCTACTCAAACTGGGGAGCGGCTCTCGGCGCATACGTGATAGAGTGCATAACAGGCGAGGAGTACGCCGATTACGTCCGCGAGAACATCTTCGACAGGCTCGGCATGGAGCACACCTCCATAGCCGCCGACTTCAGCGACAACGAGTGGGTTCTCGCTCAGCGCGGCAAGCTCAAATCCTACACCTTCAGCGCTATCCCTCCGAAGTACAAATCAGACGGAAAGAAGATATCCTACATCAACCTCTACCCTGCGGGTTCGGCAACCGGTACTATACGCGACCTCGCGACCTACGCGCAGGCTTTCGTCAGCGACGACGCTCCCCTCTTCGAGCATAAGGAGACTCAGGAGAAGATGTTCTCGGGCTCGCTTTTCTACGGCAATACCGACATTCCCGCGTCGAGCTGCGGTTTCGGTGTGACGGAGTACAGGGTGCGCACAATGGGGCATAACGGCGCGACCATAGCCTGCCACTCGAATATGCTTTTCGACCGCGAGTCCAAGGTGGGACTGGTAACGCTCACAAATGAGACTTCGGTAAACCTCGTTATTCAGGAAGTGCCCGAATGGGTATTCGGCAAGGCGGACTATGAGAATTACTCCGACGGCAAGGGCGAAACACGTGATTTCAGCGGATACTACCTCGTATCGCGCTCTCAGCGTGCGGGACTGATGAAGTTCACGTCCTACCTCCGGCCCATAAACGCGAAGATGTACCCCGACCTCAAACGTATAGACGACGGCGTGTATCTGCTCGGAGGAAGTATGCTTCTCGGCGAGAGCAACCGCTCCGACGGCATATAAGGCTATATGCTCGATACTATGGAAATTGACAAGGACAGGGCATATCCCGCGGAGATATCACTGCTTGCGATCTACTTCGTAATAGCTATAGGCTCGGTATTCGTTCTGCTGTACAAGTTCAAGGCAGTCCGCAAGGGCAGATACAGCCTCACGGCAGTCGGCGCGGCGCAGACTGCGGGACAGCTCATCAAGCTCCTGTCCGTGGCAGCAGCAGTCGTGATGATAGCCTACGCTGTCAGAGAGGAGTCATACGGGCTGCCCAAGGCAGTCGGCGTGGGAGCGGGAACGCTCAATATCGTCTGCATCGCGGTCTGTGCGGCAGCGGCAACAGCCTCACTCATCGGCATCATATCCAATAAGTCAAACAAATGGGCAAAGCTTCGCGGCGGAGTGAATATCGCAGCAAATGCAGCAGTGATAGCCGCCATGCTCTACTTTGAGATGTACCGCTTCTGGGACTGCTGAAAAACATAAATGATAAAAAGCGTGATAGACGGTTCTATCACGCTTTTTGCACATCAACTCATTATACTGCCTGTAAAAACGCCTCTTCAATATACCGAAACAGCCACATTCTCACGCAGTTTCAAGGCGTATCGGTCAAACAGTTCCGAGCATACCGCGTGATTTTTCCGCAACATTGACAAAAATTTCTCAAAGCAGTTTTTTTGCCTCTAAGTGCCATTGACATTTTAGCAATGCCATTGTATAATAATAATGTATACGCGCACGGATGCAAAAGATTTGCAAATTTTGTCCCATTTCTTTGACTTTCCGCGAGTATACTGATATAATCATATGTGGACTATGATAACGGGCGCCGCTTCCGACAACAACGGCAGGCTCACCGAGCCATAGGAGAGAAATTATGAAAAAACACAACAAAACGCTGATATGCGCATTTGCGGCAGGACTTGCAATGCTTGCTGCCGCTCCGTCAGCAGCACATGCAGCCGAGGGCGATCCGATCTCCACCGCCCCCGCGACGTCAGCTGCGACGAGCACATCGACCACTACCGCACAGGCTTCAACTACGACCTCGCAGGCGACCACAACTACTGCGGCTGCCTCGACTACTGCAACTGCCGCCTCCTCGACTTCGACGACAGCGGCTTCGACCACTGCCGCCCCCGAGACGAGCACAGCTCCCGCATCAACGAGCGCAGTCACTCCTTCGATCGAGGGCTGGCACATCGACACAGCGGGCAGGATAACCTACTACAAGGCAGACGGCACCTTCCTCACAGGCATACAGGAGATAGACGGCGAGAAGTACATATTCTCCAAGAACGGCTCGCTCAAGACAGGCTGGCGCACAGTCGGCGGCAAGCGTCTTTACTTCTCCCCCGATTCGGGCAGACCAGTTTACGGCTGGCTCGAATACTGCGGCAGGAAGTATTACATCACCAAGGAAGACGGCAAAGTCACAGGCGTATTCACCGACAAGGACGGCAAGCAGTACCGCTTCTCGGATACGGGCGCACTCATGGCTGAGGCAGGCTTCTTCAAGGTCGGCGACGACTTCTTCTACGGCAAGGACGACGGGACTCTTGCCGTGGGAGAGACAACGATAGACGGCTTCCCGTACATATTCGATGAAGACGGCAAGGAGCTCACAGGCTGGCAGGAAATAAAGGGCAAGACGTACTACTATTACCCCGAAACGGGCAAAGCAGCCGAGGGGCTCTCAAAGATTGCGGATAAGTTCTACTTCTTCAGCGCCGAGAACGGCAAGACCACAGGCATCGTAGATGTCGGCGGAACGCCCCGTATATTCGGCGAGGACGGCGTAATGCTGCTCGGCAGACAGTTCATCACAGGCAAGGGCAAGTATTACTTCTACGAGGATTCGAGCTTCGCAAAGGGGCTCTGCACTGTCGACGGCAAGAACTACATATTCGGCGAGGACGGCATCCTTGTTGAGGAGCGCGGACTCACGACTGTCGGCGGCGTGACCTACTACCACGACGAAAAGGGTGAGGCTCTCAGCGGCGGACAGATAATCAACGGCGATTACTACTACTTCGGCGATGACTTCAAGATGTTCACGGGCATCCTCGAATACAACGGCAAGACCTACTACTTCGGCGCAGACGGCAAGCGCACAACGGGACTCATCGACTACAAGGGCGCGACCTACTACTTCGACGAGACCGACGCTTCAATGAAGACGGGACGCCTGAAAATAGACGGTAACAAGTACTATTTCACCGAAGACGGAAAGATGACTAAGTCAAGCTGGGCAACGATAGACGGAGCAAAGTATTACTTCGGCGCTGACGGCATAATGGCATCGGGCATCACCGAGATAGACGGCGATAAATACTGCTTCTCCGTGGAGACAGGTCAGCTTTCTACGGGACGTCTCATCGTCGACGGCAAGAAGTATTACTTCGGCGAAGACGGCAAGATGCGCTTCGGTATGCAGGAGATAGGCGACAGCAAGTATTACTTCGACGAGGACGGCACCATGCACACGGGCTGGCTTGAATACGAGGGCAACAAGTATTACTTCCTCGATTCGGGCGCTATGGCAAGGAATATGGTCATCGACGATCTCAACCTCCTCAACGACGGCACAGCCGCACCGCTTGCCGACGTACAGATAAGGGCAAAGAACATACTGACCTATTCGGGCACAACAGTTGACGGCATATACAATTACGTCCGTGCTCACAACTATTACAAGAACATAGAAGCAACAAAGTCTCTCGATGAGATACAGCAAACAGGCTGGTCGTACTACGCCTCCTACATGATGAACAACAGCGGCGGAGTCTGCTACTACCTCGCAGCTATCACTGATATCCTCTACAAGCAGGCAGGCTATCAGACACGCATAGTTTACGGTACAGGCGCATACAACAGCGAACACTACTGGAATCAGGTGCTCATAAACGGCAATTGGGTCAACTACGACACCTGCAACGGATTCAGAGGCGTAACGGAAGCCTACCTTAAAACGCCCGGCAATCAGAACGAAAACAAGAATTACACGACAGGCAAGGGGTATACCATAACGGCATACATCATCACAAGGTACAATTAAATTCGGAGGATAAATATGAAAAAGGAAATCATCGCTATCGCTGCGATAGCACTCATCAGCACAATGACAGCCGTTTCGTGCGGCAGAGAAGTAGAGCAGGACTCCGTGTCCGTAGCACTCCCCAAGGTGACAGTAGCCTCGTGCGAGCAGACGACCACGGGCACGGGCACTGCCACCACAAGCAAGACCACGGCTACGGCTGCGGTAGTATCGGGCTCAGGCTCGTCGACGACCAAGTCTGACGACGACGAAAAGGACACCGAGACCACAGCAGCTACAGAGGAAAAGACCGACGAGGACGAGACTCCCGTAGTTGAGCCCACCGAAAAGGCGACAGAAGCTCCCACTGAAGCTCGCAGAGCAACAGGCACAGGCGTGAGCCCCTCCTACATCGACCAGACATTCGACTCCTTCGCCTCTGCATACGGCACAGGCTACGTAGAATCTGTAGTTCCCTCATGTATCCCGAAGGGCGACGAAAGCGATATGTACGTCTATGATTACAGCGGAATGACGATCCAGTGCTACTCCAGCGGCGGTGTCAAGTACGTTGGAGCTATACACATCACAGGCAGCAATTATGCTACTCCCGAGGGTGTGGGCATAGGCTCGTCCAAGAGCGACGTAGAGGCAGCATACGGCAGCGGTCTTGTACAGGGCAGCGGCAACATCCTCTACAGGGGCGCATACAATCTCGAGTTCATTATGAACGGTGATACGGTTTCCGAAATAGATTACGACCTCGCATTCTGATAAGGAGGAGCTGTTTTGGTATTCAGCAGTCCCGTATTCCTGTTCATATTCCTGACGGCGGTATACATACTCTACCGCATAATACCGACAATGACAGCGAAGAACGTGCTGCTGCTCATATTCAGCATCGCGTTCTACGCATACGGCGAGCCGAAAGCTGTCGTTCTGATGATAATTTCCATTGTCATGAACTACTTCTTCGGACTTGCAATGAAAAAGGAGAACAAGGCGCGCAGGGCAGCGCTTGCAGCCGCGGTTATCGCGAACCTGCTGATGCTCGGCGCGTTCAAGTATCTCGGCTTTGCGGCGGAGACAGTAAATATGCTCCCCTTCGTGAAGCTCCCCGTACCGCACATCGCCCTGCCGATAGGCATATCGTTCTATACGTTCCAGGCGATGTCCTACGTCATCGACTCCTACAAGGCCCCGGGCTATATCCAGAAGAACCCATACAAGCTCGCGCTGTACATAACGTTCTTCCCGCAGCTCATCGCAGGTCCTATCGTTAAGTATTACGACATAGCGGACCAGATAGACAACCGCAAAGGCACTCCCGAGATGACCGCGCGCGGAATACGCCGCTTCATCACGGGACTTTCCAAGAAGCTCTTCATCGCGAACACTATGGCACTCGCAGCTGACTACGTCTACGGTCTCGGCACTGACGAACTGTCGGTACCGCTCGCATGGCTGGGAGCGGTATCCTACCTTTTCCAGATATACTTCGACTTCAGCGGCTACAGCGATATGGCGATAGGTCTGGGCGCGATGTTCGGATTCAGGTTCCGCGAGAACTTCGACTACCCCTATATCTCGCAGAGCATGCAGGAATTCTGGCGCAGATGGCACATCAGCGTGTCTACGTGGTTCAAGGAGTACCTGTACATCCCGCTCGGCGGCAACCGCAAGGGCAAGCTCAGAACTGCCTTCAACAAGCTCGCGGTGTTCTTCTGCACGGGACTGTGGCACGGCGCAAGCCTCAACTTCATCGTGTGGGGACTCCTCAACGGCGGATTTATGATGCTTGAATCCTATGGTATACTCAAGCCGCAGAAATGGCTGCGTCCGCTGCGGCACATCTACGCGGTCGCGGTAACGATACTGGCATTCGTCTTCTTCCGCGCAGACGACCTCCCGACAGCGTGCCGTTTCATCGGGCATATGTTCATTCCCTCGGGCGGAGACGCAAAATGGGCGATGTTCATGTCACAGCTCACACCGATGTACCTGATAATGATGGCGGCGGCGATAGTATTCTCCGCCCCCGTGATACCCGCTCTCACGAAGAAAGCGCTGAGCACGAAGCGCGCTGGCGTATGTGAAGTCTGTTCGTATGCGGTGACAGCGGTGATGTTCCTGCTGTGCGTGATAACGCTCTCATCGGCTTCCTACAACCCGTTCATCTATTACAGATTCTGAGGAGGCGCGCGATGAAAAAGAACATACTTTACAGGCTTTACACAGGCGCATTCATTGGCGTCTGTCTTATCCCATCGGTACTGATGCCGTTCGTAAAGGACGGCGAGTCCAAGGAGAACCGCGCTTTGTCGGAATTCCCTAAGCTGAAAACGGCAGAGGGCGAACTCAACATAAACTATTTGTCCGACCTCGGAGACTACTTCTCCGAGCACTTCGCATTCCGTCAGCAGCTCGTCACCGCCGACGGACGCATAAAGACGGCGCTGACCGCCACCTCCCCCAACACCGACGTCATCGACGGCACGGACGGCTGGCTCTACTACAGCGCCACCCTTGACGACTACCTCAACATCAACACCATGAACGCGCGGCAGATAAGCGGCATCTGCCACGACCTGCGGCTCGTGAACGAATACTGCGAGCGCAGCGGCAAGAGCTTCCTGTTCACCTCCGTGCCGAACAAGAGCTCGCTATACCCCGAGCATATGCCGTTCAACTACGTCCCCGCGGACGCTCCCGACAACTACGAGCTCCTTTCGGCTGAACTTGCGGGAGAAAGCTTCTACCTTGATATGAAGGCGGCTCTCGCGGACACGGGTTCGAGCATACCGCTCTACCACGCGACCGACACCCACTGGAACAACCTCGGCGCTTATGCGGGACACTGTGCTATAATGGGCGCTCTCGGCAGGGAGACCTGCCCTGCGGACAACTGGACTGTTGAGGCTAACGGACGTCTCGGCGACCTCGCGGCAATGATATACCCCGCAGAGGACGCAAAGGACACGCAGGTCAACAGCGACCACGCTTTCACATACGAGTATCAGGGACGCTTCAAAGCTCTCGACGATGTCACGATCGATACCGTCAGCGAGAGCGGCGAAGGCAGTCTGCTGATGTACCGCGACTCCTTCGGCGAGGCTATACTCCCCTACATGGCGGAGATGTTCGCAAGTGCCGAATTCTCGCGCATCACGCCCTACCGCTTTGACGAGGCAGCTATCTCAAAGGGCGACACAGTCATACTTGAGATAGTCGAGCGCAACCTCCCGCGGCTTGCTCAGACAGCGCCGTTCATGCCCGCCCCAGAGGTTGCAGAGGATATGGTCTTCTTCACACCGTCGCTCTATGACGGCGAGATATCCGCGTACATCAAGCAAAACGGCGCATTCACGCTCATCACGGGAGCACTTCCCGACACCTTTTTCAGCGGTCACGATACGAGCGTGTACATCACCGTAAACGGCACAACTTTTGAGGCTTTCCGCGCGAGCGAATACTCCGACTGCGGAAACGGCTTCTCGGCATATATCCCAGCGGATACGGAATTTGACAGCATCGAGATATTCACTCAGTGCAGCGACGGGCACACCGTTGCGGTCGAAGTCCCCGCAGACAAACTCATAAGAAAGGAACAGTAACAATGATACAGAAAAAACTGCTTTCAGCTTCCATGGCAGCGGCAATTCTGGCAGCAATGCCCACTGTGAACGCTTTTGCGGCGGAAGAGCCCGTTTTCCCGCACTTCAATAAGAACGACGTCAACGGAAGCGTTACCGTAACTCTCCCCGAGGGCATGAGCGCAAATGTGAGCATCACCTTTGATTCGCCCGAGGGCAAGGCAGAGCCGTACTACGTCAAGGAGCTCGCCGAGAACACCTCTGCGACCTTTGATATCGAGGGAAGAGACAATACAGAAGACGACTACAGGAACTACCTCCTCACAGTCACCCCCACAGGTGTGAGCGTAAAGCCGTTTACAGCAGAGTTTACCGTTCCCGACGGCAATGATAACCCCGACAGCTTCAAGGAATACACTTACACATTTGTCATAGACGACGTCATTTCCGACAATGACTGGGACACAGCTGACACAGAGTCGGGCGTTCAGGTAGCGTACCACCTCAAAGCCTTCACGCGCGGCGACGTCAATCAGGACGGCAAGATAGACGCCAAGGACGCCTCGAACGTGCTCGTATACTACTCCAAGATGTCCACAGGAGCAGAGGGCAACTTCACCGAAGGACAGAAAATGGCAGCCAATGTCAACGGCGACAACAAGATAGACGCCAAGGATGCCTCACGCATACTTGTCTACTACTCCATCGCATCCACAGGCGGCACCCCCACATGGGACTGACCCGCAAACATTGCTTAACAGCGAACTCGTTTTTCCAACTGCAATAAAAAAGCTGACCTTCCGGTCAGCTTTTTTTGTAGGGAGATATGTTACTGATTTTTATCGGACTCCGCAATGCCCTTGAGCCCTGCGGCGAGTCCTGCGAGACCCTGTATCTCGCTCGGTATGATTATCTTAGTAGCCTTTCCGTCGGCAGCCTTTGCGAATGCCTCGAGCGACTTGAGCTGAATTACCTTCTCGTTGGGCGAAGCGTTATTGAGCTTTACAAGGCTATCAGCGACAGCCTGCTGAACGAGCTCGATAGCCTGTGCCTCACCGGTAGCCTCGAGCACTTTCTGCTCTCTCACGGCATCGGCGCGGAGTATCATAGCCTGCTTCTCAGCCTCAGCCTCGAGTATCTGAGCTTCCTTCTTAGCCTGTGCACGGAGTATCTGCGACTCCTTTTCACCCTCGGCAACGAGTATCTGCGACTTCTTGTCACCCTCAGCCTGGAGTATCTTCTCACGGCGCTCACGCTCAGCCTTCATCTGCTTCTCCATAGCGTCCTGTATCTCACGGGGCGGGATGATGTTCTTGAGCTCAACGCGCTCCACCTTGATACCCCAGCGGTCGGTCGCCTGGTCGAGGATAGCAGTGATGTTGGTATTGATAGTATCACGCGAGGTGAGAGTCGAGTCGAGCTCGAGCTCACCGATGATATTACGGAGCGTAGTAGCCGAGAGGTTCTCGATAGCCGCGAGAGGTCTCTCAACGCCGTAGATATACTGTTTAGCGTTTGTTACCTTATAGAATACTACGGTATCTATCTGCATGGTAACGTTATCCTTGGTGATAACGGGCTGCGGCTTGAAGTCAACGACCTTTTCCTTAAGGGAAACCTTACCCGCGATACGGTCGATGAATGGTAAGAGGAAGTGAATACCTGTCTCCCACTCGCACTTGAACGAGCCGAACCGCTCGATAACGAAAACGTGAGCCTGCGGTACTATCCTGAAGCATCTGATGAACATGAAGAACAGAATAGCAATGACTATCAGTATGACCAGTGCAAAGAGTCCGAAAATACCGTCTGTGTTGAAATCCATAACAATTTCCTCCTGTTAATTCTTAGGTTTTACTGTGAGTTTTGCGCCGTTCACGGCAGTGACCGTAACGACAGTATCGCATGGGATGACGGAATCGTCAGCAGAGACAGCGCTCCAGTCGACGCCCCCGACCCTGACACGACCCGTGCCGTTGTCGGTGTTGACCTCTTCGATGACCCGTGCGGTACGGCCCACTTCAAGTTCAGAATTCGTGGGGATATAACCATTTTTCTTTCTTTTTCTGATGATGAACGGCATCGTCAGAGCGAGGAAGAGGGCAGAAGAGCCGATAAAGATACCGACCTGCCCGATAATGGGTATATCGAAGAAGAAGACGAGTATCATCGTCAAGAGAGCACCTGCGGCGAACCACACAGAAACGAGCTGCACCGTAGCGATCTCAGCGATGACGAAAGCTATAACGAGAATAGCCCAGATAATAACGTCCATGAAATCCCCCCTTTCGCGGACATCTCACCCTACGCCATTATTGTATCATATTTTTCTCGGCATTGCAATATGTTTTTTATTAATAATTTCGCAGAATGAACAAAAATCAACAAAAAGCGTGAAATCGGCAGATAGTGAACGAAAAAAGCACTGCTCGGCGGGTAAGTTTTCAACAATTGCCTGTTACGAAAACCGATTTTTGTTCACAAATTACTGTCATCCGCAAAAGCTCCTGCCGCACATCCTATATAATGAATATAACGTAAATTTTTTGTTTTTATGTTGCAATGAAGTCGGGAATGTGCTATAATAATAATGAATTAATATCGTTTTCAGACAGTATCAACTACGGTGAGCTGCTCACCGAGAAAGCAGCTCCGCATCAATGCGGATCAAAGGAGCGCTTATGAGTATTTTTGACCTTTCAAAAAAACCTCCTGAGCTGAGCCACGACTGGGAGGTCTTCCAGCAGTTCGTCGGCAATATAGGCGCTTTCACCTACATAGCGAAGGAGAAATCCGCCTACCTCGACGAATCCGCCTGCCGAATGCTCGCCTGTACGAGCACCAGGCT
This sequence comes from Ruminococcus sp., assembly GCA_017649325.1. Lineage (GTDB taxonomy): Bacteria > Bacillota > Clostridia > Oscillospirales > Ruminococcaceae > Ruminococcus. The sequence continues at coordinate 2,706 of JAGCHA010000085.1, read as the reverse complement.
CAACGAGTTCGAGTTCTTCAACCTCCTCGAGAAGATATCGAAATCTCCCGTTGAGGGACAGAAGCACATCTACCGCTTCACGAACAACAGCACGACCAAATACATAAAGATGAACATATACGAGAGCAGCGACGAGTGGCTCGGCTTTGTGCAGGACTTCTCACGCCGCTTCTCGGAGGAGAACGAAAACAGCAGCTTTATCGAGTACGACCCCGTAATGCGTCTGCCCTCATATCCGTCGTTCTCGCAGAAGATAAAGAAGCTCCTGCCCGAGGTCAAGAACTGCTGTCTCGCCACGCTTTACCTCAACGGCATCGAGAAGCTCGGCTCGTTCCTGACCGTCGACAGCACCAACAGCTGTATCGCGTCGGTCGCGGAGACACTGAAGAGTTTTGCGAGCGACAATATCATCATCGGAGCGAAGTCCAACTACGAGATATTCGCCTTCTTCATGAACTGCGACAAGATGCAGATATACAATGTCCTCAACAGCATGGACGAGGCAGTGCAGAGCTGTATCCTCACCGATGACTTCGGCGAGATAATCGACATCTCCGACAAGAGCCGCCTGAGCCTTTCCATCGGCTGTTCGTCGTACCCCGACGAGGCATCGGACTTCAATATGCTCGTCAACTACTCGGAGTTTGCGCTGTACGAGGCACGCGCCGACCGCAGACACGTTATCAACTGGTTCTCCGAGGAGAACTACGTCCGCGAGAAAGACTCCTACAAGAATGCACAGCTCCTGACGCGCATCGTCATGGACAATATGCTGATGTACTACGTCCAGCCCATAATCGAGACGACCACGGGTGAGATAGTCGCGTACGAGGCACTTATGCGCACGGTCGGCGACATAAAAATGGAGCCGAAGCAGATACTCTCGATAGCCTCGGAGCAGAACAACCTCTATTCGATAGAGAAGCTCACCTTCTTCAACACCCTGCGTCTCCTTAGCGAGAACCAGCAGGTATTCGCGACCAAGAAGCTCTTCATCAACTCGATGTCTGACTATATGCTGACGGAAGAGGACTTCAACGAACTCTATCTCACATTCGGCGAACTCCTCGAAAAGGTAGTCATCGAGATAGTCGAGGACAGCGACGCCACAGCCGATGGCATAGAGACGCTCCGCAAGCGCCTCTCATTCACGCATTCCCAGCTCGCTATCGACGACTACGGCACGGGCTACTCTAACCTCACCAACCTCCTGAAGTACAAGCCCGACTACGTAAAGATAGACCGCTCACTCATCGCGGACATCCACAACGACCTGAAAAAGCAGCAGCTTGTCACGCAGATAATCGAGTTCTGCCGCGACAATCAGCTCCAGTCGCTCGCGGAGGGCGTTGAAACGGCGCAGGAGCTCAAAACGGTGATACGCCTCGGCATAGACCTTGTTCAGGGCTACTACACGTCCAAGCCGAAGCCTCTCTTCCTCGACAGCATAGCGAAGGACGTCAAGGACGAGATAATCAAGACCAACCTCGAAACGCGTCCGAACGGCACAAGGAAGATATACGCCGCAAGGAACGATACGGAGATAGACCTGCTGAAACTCGCTCTCGAGAAGTACACGGACATCCACATCTACCAGAGCAAGCTGACCATCGTCGGCGACCCCGACAAGCAGGTCAAGATGAACATCTCGGTAATGGACAACCACAGCTGCGAGCTGACGCTGAAAAACGTGAATATGGTCAGCGGCAACAGCAAGCCGACCATCTCTGTCGGCGAATATGCCCGTCTCGTGCTCATCGTCTCGAAGAACAACAAGCTCGGCTACTCGGGCATATATGTGCCAATGGGCTCGCAGTTCGAGCTGACGGGCAAGGGCTCGCTTACTATCGACTGCTACGCCTCGGCGGGTATCGGCATCGGCAACGACTACGACCATGGCTACGGTGATATCACGGTAGATATGCAGGGCACGCTCGAGATAATCTGCAACGGCATGGAGACCGTGTGCATAGGCGGCGGCTACAACGACGACGAGAGCGAGATAAAGCTGCTTTCGGGCAAGACTAAGCTGTATATGTACAGTCACAACGGACTCGCGATAGGAAGCTACAACGGCGACGCCAACATTGAGATAGACGAGAAGTGCGACCTTGACATAACCGTTTCGGGTATCAGGGTGACGGGTATAGGCAGCTGCAAGGGCATCGCCACGATCTCGTGTGCAGGCGACATAAATATGTTCTGCACAGGTGCGCAGGCAGTAGGCATAGGCTCGCTCGAGGAGGGCGAAGGCAGCATACTCATCAAGAAGGGACGTATCAGCATAAAGATGCGTTCGGCGAAGCATTCATGTATCGGAGCGATAGACGGCGACGTGAACACGAAGATAATGAATGCGGAGATAATCATCGACTCCGAGGGCGACTTTGCAACAGGCATAGGCGACCCGCAGGGCAGCGGCAACGTCTTCATTATGGATTCTGCTGTCACGATGAATATGCTGTGCGGCAACCCGAATGACATCTGTTCGGGAAGCGGCGACGTGCAGATACAGAACTCAACGATCAATTCCGTAGTCAACAACCGCAAGGTACAGCACGGGAATAATTGAGCCGTCAGCTTTGATTGCTGAGGCTCGCGGGAAAAGACTTCTCTGTTCCGAGAAGTGAGCGAGCTTGCGAGCGGCGGCGTGAATATGGGTTCAAAGGGACTGTGTCCCTTTGCAGGGTCCGGGGCAGAGCCCCG
>JAGCHA010000084.1 GCA_017649325.1 Ruminococcus sp. | reverse complement strand
CGTCAACGCGCCTGCGCATCTCCTCGTAGGGTACGCCGAGGTTTTCGAGCGCGAATGCCACGTCCTCCTCTACCACCGACGAAACTATCTGGTTGTCGGGGTTCTGGAAGACCATTCCCGCGCACTGACGGAGTTCGAAAAGCCGGCTCTCATCGGCGGTGTCTATGCCGTCAACAACGACCTTTCCCTCCGTCGGCAGAAGTATCGCGTTGATGTGCTTGGCGAGCGTTGACTTGCCCGAGCCGTTGTGCCCGAGCACCGCCACGAATTCGCCCTCTTTTATTGTAAGGTCGATGCCCTTCAGCACCTCCGCGGGCTCGTTGTCGCCATCGGACGGGTAGCTGAAGTGCAGACCACTTATTTCGATGATATTTCCCATATTATTCCTTTGCTTGTATTTGCATCCGCTTTCTTCTGAGTCGCCTTCTGACAGTTCCCACTACCAGTATCATTATACCTATCGGCGGCAGCAACACGACAAGTATTGCTGCTAAGCAGAAACCGAAGATATAGATACGAGGCACAACATCACAGGAGAATTCCAGAGTATCGCCTGATACAGTCATTTTATAGCTATCCTTATTGTTGAACACCTGCTGAAACTGCGAGGTGATTCCGAGGACGTTGCCTTCTCTGTCAACGAACGCCGCTTTCATATCACCGTATTGCAGATATAGCTCGTCAAGGTGAGGATAATAACGCTCCCCATCCTCGATATAAGAATCCAAATCAATGCATGTATTATGACTGTCAAGTATCATTTTCGCGCCTTTAAGATGTGAAATAATGCTGACGTATCCATCCTCGTTGTACTGTGCTATCTCGCTGTTTCTGCTGACAGGCAGCGAGGAATACCAGCGCTGGTCATTGATGTACATACATTCCTTAGGTGCGGCATTGAACTCGGTATAACCCTTTGCCGAGCTGTCTATCTTCGCAAGGATATCGACGTAGTATGTTCCCTCAGGCGCATCGGAAAATTCGATATAAGCTTTGCAGGTATAGATAGGTTTTCCTCCTATTACGTATCCAAGTACGCTGATCAGGCAAATGAACAGTAATGATACCCACAGCAATACAAAAAAGACGATGCTCAACGCTTTTATAATAATTTTCTTATCTTCAGCTCTTTTATTATCCATACTACACTTCTTTCTGCTGCTGATAGTCGATTATTGCCGTGACAATGAATAATGTCGTCATTATGATGAACAGCGCGGGTGCTCCGAAAATGCCCAAGAACATGAGAGCCGACTGAAACGGGTGTTCAGCATAGAAGCCGCTGCCGCCGAGGGCAGGGTCTGTCGCGCCGGCCCATGCAAAAACGGACAATATGAAAATGAAAGGTGTAAAGCACCAGACGAGCGCCGTAATAATGTTAATTACATATCGCGTCTTTTGGAATTTGTTTTCTTTCATTATTCATACACCTCGATTCGGGACGCCGCCCCTACAAATCATTTCTGCCAGATTGCCGTAGAGCCGCAGGGGAGGGTCATTCCCGTGGACTGCACGGGCAGACCTATCTCGTCAAAGCTGACCGCTCCGCTGAAACGCTCCGTCAGCACGCTGCCGAGGATATATCCCATTACCGACGGCGAAAGTCCCGTCGTATAGCTGTTTATCAGGAAGAAGAGCGGCT
>JAGCHA010000083.1 GCA_017649325.1 Ruminococcus sp. | reverse complement strand
CTGGAAGCGGCGCTCAAGGGCGCTGTCCTTTTCAATATGCTTGCGGTATTCGTTGAAGGTGGTGGCACCGATCACCTGCAGCTCGCCTCTGGAGAGGGCAGGCTTGAACATATTCGCGGCATTCATTGTGCCGTCGGCATCTCCCGTTCCCACGAGATTATGCACCTCGTCGATGAAGATGATTATATTACCACAACTCTTTATTTCCTCGAGGAGGGATTTCACGCGGCTCTCGAACTGTCCGCGGAACTGAGTACCGGCAACAAGCGCCGTAAGGTCAAGCAGATAGAGCTCCTTATCCTGGAGTCTGAACGGAACGTTGCCCTCGGCTATCTTCTGGGCAATTCCTTCGGCAATAGCGGTCTTTCCGACACCGGGCTCACCTATGAGGCAGGGATTGTTCTTGGTGCGGCGCGAGAGTATCTGTATCACGCGCGCTATTTCCTTATCTCTGCCGATTATGCGGTCGAGCTGACCATCCTCCGCCTTCTGCGATAGGTTGGTGCAGTAGCTTCCGAGGAATTTGAGTTCCTTCTTCTTTTTCTCCTTCTCGGACTTATCGCGTCCGAAGATGCTCTTTCTGCGGGGCTTTCCCTCACTGTCGGGAGCGGGAGCGTCTTCGTCCTCCTTGGGCTCCTTGCCATCGTCGCCGCCGAACATATCCGAGATAAAGTCGGGCATTATGCCCTGCCCGCCCATCTCGAATGAATCTCCGTCGAGCATCCCCATCATCTGGTCTGAAAGCTGGTCTATCTCCTCGTCGGTGATGCCGAGCTTTTCCATATATTCAGCCACCTGCGGTATTTTTCTTTCTCTTGCACAGGCGAGGCAGAGTCCCTCGTTTTTCTTTTCATTGCCCTGTACAGAGGTGATGAATACCACGGCAGGTCGTTTTTTGCAGTTGCTGCACATTATCATAGAGTGTTCCTCCCATAGGATAGTCGGATAGTTTTACAGTGATGATACAAAGGTGTAGAAATATTTGAAAATCAGTGAATCGTCGATTACGCTGTTGTTGAAGAACAGCATTTCGTCGCTGCCCATTATAGCCCAGATGCGCACCAGCACAGCAGCTACCGTAACAAAGAGGCAGCCCTTGATAATGCCGATGATACCGCCGCTGATATGCGAGCCTGCCTCGATGTGGTCCTCGTCTCTGGACATATACTGCTGGAGAACGAAGTATATCATTATCGCCGCTGCGACGAACAGTATCAGCACGCCTATCAGCTTGTATATCGTGATATAGGCAGGAGCAGTATAGTTATCCGCTATGAACTTAGCAGCGGGAGTGCGGTCCTCCTTGTCCGTTATCATCGGGATAAGCTCCTGCATACCCTTGCTGTCTCCGCGTATCTCGCGGGCAGCGGTCTCGGCAGCGTACTTGCTCATATTCTGCGACACGATGTCGCGGATAACGACGGCATAGCCCTCATGAAGTATATCGAGCGTCTGCTCATCGTCGGCTATCTTGCGGCCGTTGATATTGTTCACGTATTTTGCGAGCCGAGCGTCTATATCAGGCTCCTTGCTGTTGAATATCCTCTCCAGCCTGTCAGAGTCCACTCTCAGCGAATAGCCGAGTGATTCGAGATAAGATGCGTACTTGTTGGTAAAGGTATCTGCCTGTATTGCCTTTTCGATGTTCCTGATACAACTGCTCCGCATAGTGTTGCGGTAGAGTCCATCTGCAGCAGATGTGCTTATGCCGAGCGCCAGTGCGAGCGCTATTCCGTATCCCACCGTGGTGATCGCAGCCTTCATTGTTCCTTTTCTGCCTGACAAAAAAACGCAGACGAGTATTATCGCCACAGCGACAACATCGTAGAACCACCAAAATTGATTTCCCATGTTTTCTATTGTACGGACTTCAGCCCGTACAGCCTCCCTTCGGGGCAGTGATCAGCTCTCATAGTTGATCCTGTCTATTTTATTAAAGCTTTTCAGATATACGTAATTATCGCTTCGTACAAATCCCGTATACGAATCGTTTACCGTCGCAGTCGAGCGCAGCTTGCCCTTGAAATCATAGGCAAGCACAGCGTCCTTCTTCATGACGTAAGCCAGACCGTCCTCAACGATGACGTCAATGAGCGGGCTGTCGAATTCGATGACAACAGGCTCAGAGCTTCCGTCCTTGAACAGTGCCATTTCATAACGGCGCCTGTCGTCGCTGTTTATGATGACGGCGGACTCGCCGTTTTCGCTCGAACCGCCCGCGAAGTCGCCCTCATAGCGGTAAAACGAGCTTATCTGTCCCTTGCTGTCGACATATCCGCACGCGTCTATGCCGAGCACGAACGCGCCTCCGTCGAAGTTATAGACATCAAGTCCGAGCGTATCGAGTCCCGGGGAGTTCCACTTTTCTTTATCCTCTGTGAAGCTCGCCTCCTGCACCGATGTTACGAGGGCGCCGTTTTCGGCGTAGAAGTAGCTGATAACGCAGCCCTTGCTGCCCTCCTCGAAGCTGATATCGTTGACTCGCTCGACGCATTTTCTGCCGTATATCTCCTTGCCCTTGCGGTCGTAGACGAATATCTCGCAGTCGTAGTTGTCGGATGTAGTCACAACGGCAGTATAGCCCTCTTTGCTCAGCCTTGCAAACATTATATTCTTCTCGAGCCTGTCCGTATACAGGACGCCCGATTTGTCCTCGACGCTGAATTCGGTACCGCCGCTCTCGAAGATGAGCGCTCTGCCGTTCACAGCTTCCATTACAGCATTTGAGAGCGCGTGCTGACGGCGTTTTATCTCTCCGCCCTCCTCGTTGTAGAAGTATATGTAAGCATCACTCATCACGATGATATTATCGTTCGAGCAGCTCAGCTGATACTGAGCGCCGCCGTTTATCTCCAGCGGAAAATTTCCCGCGGCGAGCCGTCCGTCATTTACTATAGTCTTGTACTGCGTACCCAGTCCGCGCAGTTTAGGCAGCCACATCTCCTGCGTGAAGTAGAGCGCGGCGCCAAGCACAGCCAGTGCAAGTACAAGCATCAGCTTTGTGAGTCTTTTTCTTCGTTTATCCCTGTTTTTCTGCTCAACGATATCGTTGGCGTCATACATTGGCATTAAATTGCCTCCTTGCTTCTCTCTTTTGATTCCAAAATTATATATTACCGAGGAGCTCGTCCTCGGAGTAAAATACGCGATTGAGATAGAGCCCGTGTGCCATTGCAGTCCTGCCTGCACGGAGACGGTCTCTTGCGGCGAGTATCTCAGGCATATCCTCGGGGGCGAGCTTGCCCTCGTTGATATCCAGCAGAGTTCCCGCTATTATCCTAATCATATTATACAGAAAACCATTCCCTTTTACAAGCATTATCACGGAATCACCACTATTTTCTATTTCAAGGGAATAAATTGTTCTGACTGTTGTTGATACGTTTGTACAGTCGGCACAAAACGACGCAAAATCGTGAGTTCCGACGAGACATGCTGCTGCTGCCCGTGCTTTTTCAACATCGAAGTGCCGCCTGTAGTGGAAAGCGAGGTCGGACGAGAACGGGTCTTTCGACTCGCGGCAGTGCATTTTGTAGATATACTCCTTGCCCTTGCAGTCAAACCGCGCATGGAAGTCGAGCGGCACGTCCTCGCAGGAAAGTATGGATATATCGTCGGGGAGCTCGCCGTTGACGCCACGGCAGAATCCGAGGGTACGGATAGAGCTCTCCGTCTTGACGTTGAAGCAGAAATTATTGGCATGAACGCCTGTATCCGTGCGCGAGCAGCCCGTAATGGTCACAGGCTCATTCAGCACCTTCGATACGGCTTTCTCAAGCATCTCCTGCACGGTAACGGCGTTAGCCTGCCGCTGAAAGCCGTGGTATTCAGTCCCGCGGTAGGCGGTCATCACCTTCAGGTTCCTCATTTTTCACATCTTCCGTTCCGTTGTTGGAGTCTGCGGGCAGAGCAGCCGCACGGCGTGCTCTCCTGCGTTTTTTTCTTGCTTTTTCAGCTGCGGCAAGGAGAATGGCTATCACAGCCGCCGAGATGCTTATGATGATACCCTTGCCGAGCCCATCGGGGAAGTATCTCAGCTCGATCTCATGCTCTCCCGGACCTATCTCCGCGCCGAGCATCGCGTCGAACACCTTTTTTGTCGAGACTTTGCTGCCGTCAACGTAAACGCTCCAGCCGCGCTCATAAGGTATTGAAAGGTAGAGTATACCTCTCCTCTTGACGTTTATGTTCCCTTTCAGCCTCGTATCCGAGAACTCGGTCAGCACGAGCTGCTCGTCGGCGAATTCCTCGTATGCACGCTCGAACGCCTCTTCGTCGAGTGCATAGACCTGCACATTGAACGAACCCGTTTCCTTTTTCTCCTCGAAGTTGAGCGTAGCCTCAACAATGCTGCCCTCCTGACCGTTGCCCATGGGGAAAACTATCGGGTAATCGTCCGCAGAGATATTGCTGTCGGCAGTCAGACCGTCGCACTTGACATCTATCGTCTCCGCCGCGCCGCCCTTGGCGTAGCCGTAGAGATACGCCCCCTCAACGCCGTCGTAGGTAAGGGTCGCGGACGCCTTCTCATTCGGGTCGGTGACCTCATAACTGTAAGTGCCTGTCTCGTTCTTGAAGCCCGAGGCATTCTCGAATGAAAGTCCGCCGAGGGGCTGCCGCGTGAATATGCCTTCCTTGAGCCCCGTACCGAGCGTAACGATATCGTTCTGGAACTCGAACGGGTTGTCCGCGGCGGCAAGCTCGAGCAGCATCACCTTGCTGTTCATCATGAAGCCTATGGACATGGGATATTTGCTTCTGTACAGGTGCGAGGAACTGTCCTCGGCAATATGCTCGAGCGACATCTCGCTGTTATTGAGCTCACTGCTCTTGGAAATTATATAGTTTATGCCCAGCAGGTCGTTGACCATGGGCGTGGAATTGCGGTAGTAATAGCGGTTGCCCGCCTCGGAGGCATAGAGCCCGAGTTTTCGGAAATACCTCGTCACCGACACATTAGCCATCGACGAGAACTGTGACACACCGTAGTATCCGTACAGCGAGCTGTCGTTGAGAGTGTAAGTCGAGGTCATCTCGGTACGCGAGAATAGGCTGTCATCGTCCTCATGCATAACGCCGAGGAGCTCCTGCACGCTGTCGTTGAGGTAGGGGTAGGAGGTATAGCTTGAGCTGCCGACAGTCTTTACGCCGATAATGGTATTGCTTGTAAGCTCCGCGATGACCGCAGCCGCAAGCGCGACATTTATGAAACTTCTGCGTACGAGCTTGCTCTTGAACGGAAAGAGCTTTCCCGCAATGAAGATGAGCAGATAAGCTCCCGCGATGTAGAGCGAAGAACGTAACGCCCCCTCAAATGCAAAGCCCTCGTCCGTCCGTGTCTGCTTCCATATGTTGAGACCGATGACGAACGCGGGAGCGGGCACGAGCAGGAAAAGCTGGTATATGCGTATTCCTTTCGCGGTCATTACGTCATACGCTCGATACGCCGCCGTAATGAGCACGAAGCAGAAGATGAAAGCGAATCGGTAGGGTATCTGGTTCGTCGCGTGGAAGCCGTGCCAGATGAAATTGAGCACATTCAGATCACAGCTGACGAATATCAGCGCGAGCAGTGCAGTCAGCGATATCTTCTCGCGAATCTTTATCCCGGCCGAGAAGAGGAAAACTCCGAACAGCACCACCGCGAGCATACCGCACGCGAAATTGGGAAGTCCGTCTTTCTTTGCGGGCTCACTGTAGGAGATAAGGTTCGCGATGATATCGTACCATTTCTCGTACCAGCGGAGCTTGTCGGGAAATTTATTGTTTATGCTGTAGGTAAGCTTCAAGCCCTCATACGCAGGCAGGAGCATAAAAGCTCCGAGTGCGATACCAATGACGGATGAGCGTATTATCAGCCACAGCTTGACAAAGAAGTCCTTGACTCCCCCGCACTCCGTTACCGCCGCTGCCAAAAAAGCGAATACCGTGAAAACGCAGGTGAAGTAGCCGATGTAGTAGTTGGATACCAGCGAAAGCGCGAGTGCGAGTGTGTAGAGCTTCCACTTCCTCTCGCGGCAGAGCGCGACTACTCCCGTCATCACGAGCGGGAACAGCGCTATGGTATCGAACCACATAACGTTCCAGTAATAGCCGAGCATATAGCTGCAAAGCGCGAACATCACCGAAAAAACGACTATCGAGAAATCGCGGCGCTTATAGGTATAGCGCAGGAAGCAGCTGAAAAACGCTCCCGCGAAGCCGATCTTCGCCACGAGGATGAACGAAAGCGCGTCGCGTGTGGCAGAGTTCGGCGTGAACACCGACAGCAGATACAGCGGGCTTGCCGCATAGTAGGACATCAGCGACAGGAAATTCGTACCCATGCCGTTCTGCCACGAATACAGGAACGAGCCTCCCGTGCGGAGCTTCTCGCTGACCACGCGGAAGAACGGATAGTACTGATGCCACAGGTCAACGACGAGCATCTGCTGCGTGCCGAAGGGGTGTATACCTTTTTGACCGAAACCGATGAGCATCAGCACAGACGGTATTATAAAGGCGAGCGCGAAATAGAGCACGCCCTTGTCATACAGTATCACGCCCGCTCTGCTTTTTCTGAATCTCTCATATAACTCACGGGCAGACTTTTTAACCTTGCGTCTCATTATTATTTCCTTTGTTTTTCTCTTGGTTTATCTTTTATTGCGTTAATAGCTTGAAAACGATGCTGACCGCTATCGCCGCCGCGTAGAACATAAGCGTGATTATCAGCGCGATAACGTCGCGGGCGGAGGCTTTGAGCTGCCTCAGCCTTGTACGGCCCTCACCGCCGTTATAGCAGCGGCACTCCATAGCCGTTGCGAGCTCATCCGCACGCCTGAACGACGATATAAACAGCGGCACGAGTATGGATATCATATTCTTAGCCCTTGTCATGAAGCTTCCCGTGTCTATCTCAGCGCCTCTTGCCTTCTGAGCCGACATTATCTTGTCGGTCTCCTCGATGAGGGTAGGCACGAATCTGAGCGCTATCGACATCATCATCGCCAGTTCATGCACAGGGAATTTCAGCATCTTGAGCGGTGAGAGCAGGCGCTCTATCGCATCCGTGAGCGTAATGGGCGAGGTAGTATATGTCAGAAGCGAGCTGCCCATGATGAGCAGCACTATCCTTATTATCATAAAGACGCTGATATTTATGCCGCCCGAGGTTATTTTCAGGAATTTCCACTTGAAGTAAACGTCGCCGCTGTCTACGAGAAGAATGTTCAGCACAGCCGTTATCAGCAAAAACGGCAGCAGCGGCTTCACGCTCTTCCAGAACATTTTCAGCGGTATCCGCGAGAGATAGACCGCAATGAGCGTGTACACGGCTCCGACCGCGAGGCACACCACATTGCTGCCCGTGAAGAGCATTAAAATGTATATCAGCGTAATGACTATCTTGAAGCGCGGGTCAAGTCGGTGTATGATACTGTTTCCGGGGAAATACTGTCCGATGGTGACGTCTCTCAGCACTGCCCGTCACCCGCCTTTCCCTGCAAGTGTCTGAGCAGCAGATCACGTGCATACGACACGGTATAGACTTCCTTGCCGAAGTCGAGCCCCCGCTTTTTCAGTTCCACGAAGACCTTTGTTATCTGCGGCACATCGAGCCCTATCTCGGATATCTCCTCAGCTCTGCCGAAGACCTTCTCGGTGTCGTCATAGCAGAAGAGCTTCGCCTTGTTCATGACGAGTATCTTGTCCGCAAAGCCCGCGATGTCCTCCATACTGTGCGATACGATGAGTATCGTGTTCTTCTTTCGCTCGTGATAAGCCCTGATGTGGGAGAGTATCTTATCTCTGCCCGCAGGGTCGAGCCCCGCCGTCGGCTCATCGAGGATGAGCACCTTCGGCTCCATAGCCATAACGCCCGCAATAGCCACGCGGCGCTTCTGACCGCCGGAGAGCTCGAAGGGCGAGCGCTTTAGGAGCTCTTCCTTCAGTCCGATATCATGCGCCGTCTCGAGGACACGGCGCTTTATCTCCTTTTCGTCGAGCCCCATATTACGCGGACCGAACGCAATGTCCTTAAAGACGGTCTCCTCGAATATCTGGTACTCGGGGTACTGGAAAACAAGCCCGACCTGAAAGCGCACGTCGCGGATCTTTTTCTTGTCCGCCCATATGTCCTGCCCGTCGAGGAGCACCTTGCCCGAAGTCGGGCGGAGCAGACCGTTGAAATGCTGGATCAGCGTAGACTTGCCCGAGCCTGTGTGACCCATCACGCCCACCATTTCGCCTTCTTCTATTTTGAGGTCTACGTGGTCGACAGCCGTTTTCTCGAACGGCGAGCCGATACTGTAGGTATATGTGAGCTGCTGAGTCTCAAGAATTGCCAATGTGTTTTCGCTCCTTTTATCAAATGCGTAATAATCCGGGATTATTATGATCTCTTTCATTAATGCCTTTGTAGGGGGCGTATCCATGTGTCTGCCCGTAAATTATGTGTTTCTTGCGGGCGGCGGGATGCCGTCCCTGAAGTCCGGGTTCTGAGCTCTTATTCGGCGAATAGCCGCTGTATAGCCGCCACACATTCGTCCTCGGTGATGATGTCCTGCGGGATATCACAGCCCGCCTTGCGCAGCTCCCACGCAAGCTCCGTCACCTGCGGCACATCGAGTCCTATCTCCATGACCTGCTCCACGTGCGAGAAGACCTCGCGCGGCGTGTCGTCGAGGGCAACGGTGCCCTTGTCCATGACAACGATGCGGTCACACTGAGCCGCCTCGTCCATATAATGGGTTATCAGCACTATCGTTATGCCCTGTTCGCGGTTCATCTTTCTTATGGTCGCCATGACCTCTTTTCTGCCCTGCGGGTCGAGCATGGCAGTCGGCTCGTCGAGGATTATGCACCTCGGCTGCATAGCGATAATGCCCGCGATAGCGATACGCTGCTTCTGTCCGCCCGAGAGCTGGCTTGGGGAGTGCTGGCGGTAGTCGTACATATTCACGGCTTTGAGCGCATCGTCCACGCGCCGTCTCATCTCCTCATATGGGACTCCGAGGTTCTCGAGCGCGAAAGCCACATCCTCCTCGACCACGGAGGAGACTATCTGGTTGTCGGGGTTCTGGAAGACCATTCCCGCGCACTGTCGAAGCTCAAACAGCTTCGATTCGTCGGCGGTGTCAATGCCTCCGACGACGACCTTTCCCTCGGTGGGGAG
>JAGCHA010000082.1 GCA_017649325.1 Ruminococcus sp. | reverse complement strand
GAACGAAGAAGGTGACCTCTGCCTTTAAGCCGTTCTTCTTGCCTGTGATCACGGTGTAGCCCATGCCGTGGCGGCACTCGTACTCGTCAAGCTCTGTCTTTACGGGTGACCAGCCGGGGTTCCAGACTGTGCCGTTGTCGTTTAGGTAGAAGTAACGTCCGCCCAAATCTATCGGGACGTTGTTGTAGAGGTAGCGCGTGATGCGGCGGAGGCGTGCATCCTTATAGAAGCAGTAGCCGCCTGCTGTGTTTGAGATGAGTGAGAAGAAGCCCTGATTGCCGAGATAGTTTATCCACGGGTAGGGTGTTTTAGGGGAATTGATCACATATTCCTTCCTGACGTCGTCAAATGATCCGAACTTCATAAATTTTTCTCCTTTGTTTTACTATGCTTGTGCGGGAATATACTCCGCGATATTACTATTATAACAGATTCGCCGCATCATTACAATAGCTTTTCAAAAATTGCGGTGTACTTTTTTTTATAACAAATTTGTGCATTTTTACCTATGAAAGGAAATTTCAGCGCTTTGAACAGGTGAGGTCCGGGCGCGTGGTCTTCAAATATTGCGGGGGGATCTCTCTGATTTGTCCGTCTTGCTATTTTTGCGATACTGTGTTATAATATGTATAACTATCCATTGAGGTGCTGAAATGAAAAAATATCACAGTCTTTTCCTTTTTACAATTATAACTTCCGTCATACTGCTCGGGGCGACCGTCGTTTTGCTCTATTTTTCAGCTAAACGTCAGCAGAATGACCGCTATATCACTATCGACCCCGATACGATCCGGCTCGTACAGCTTGAGGCTCCGAAGGAGGGCGACCCTATCGCTGTTGTCGAGACTACCCTCGGAGAGGTGCGCTTTGTGCTCTACCCCGACCGCTCACCCAATGCTGTCGGGAACTTCACCGAGCTCGCCGAGAGCGGCTGGTACGACGATACCTATGTGTTCGACTCGCGCGAGGGCATATACGCCTCCGCAGGCTGCAAGCGGAAAAACGGCGATATATCAGGCGAGGCGGACAGCTCCCGCGAGAGAACGGAGCGCGAGCTCAGCCAGGACCTGTGGACTTTCCGCGGCGCTGTCTGCATGGTCAATACAGCTAAGGACAGCTCGTTCAAAAATAAGCTCATGGGCGGCGGAACGTTCTATAACGGCTCGTGCTTTATGTTCATCGACGAGGTGGAGCTCGACGACGAGGCTAAAAAGGAGCTTCTCGATGCCTCCGACAACAAGGCACTCGGACAGGCTTTCCTCGACCTCGGCGGCGTGCCGAACCTCTCTCAGCAGGTGACCGTCATCGGGCAGGTGTATGAGGGACTCGACGTCATCGACAAGCTGACCTCCCTCGAGACCGAAAATAACGGAAAATATATGATACCCAAGGATGATATCAGGGTGCTTTCTGTCAAAATTGATACCTATTCCGCCGAAAATAACAGCGATATCAAGTGATTATCAAGCATTTGACGCCCGGTTTTATCAAAGGTTTGACCAAAAATGCCAAAAAATTCCGTCAAAGTATTTACAAATCCAAAAATATGTTGTATAATGAATTGGTTGAGATGCAAACTAACTATGTCTATACATTATAATATATATTATGAATTGACTGTTTGCGAATGATATAAGGAGTGAAACAATGAATAAAAAGAAGCTTTTGGCTCTTGCGCTCTGCGGTCTTATGGCGGCTTCCTCTTTCGCAGGCTGCGGCAAAGATATCGAGATAAGTGACAACGGCTCGTCTGTGGCGGAGACTACTGCTCCCGCAGAGGTCGACATCATGAACTTTACAGCTCCTGAAAATGGCGATACTATCATAGAAATGAACATCAGGGACTATGGCACCGTGAAGATCCGCCTCTTCCCCGAGTACGCCGACAAGGCCTGTGAGAACTTCGTTGAGCTCGCCAAGAAGGGCTATTACGACGGCCTCACCTTCCACCGCGTTATCAAGGACTTTATGATACAGGGCGGCGACCCGACAGGTACGGGCGGCGGCGGAGAGTCCGTTTGGGGCGGCGAGTTCGACGGCGGTACAGACCCGCACCTCGCTCACGTATCGGGCGCTCTTGCATACGCTAATTCGGGCGGCACTGAGACGGACGGCAGTCAGTTCTACATCGTGACAGGTGTTCAGGATGTAACCGACAACCTCTTTGCCTCCTATGAGGGCTACGGCTACAGTTTCTCCAACAAGCAGAAGGAGATATTCAAGCAGGCGGGCGGCGCACCCTTCCTCGACGGAAGCTATACCGTGTTCGGTCAGGTCATCGACGGTCTCGATGTGGTGTTCAGAGCACAGTATGTCGCTACTAATGCCAACGACAAGCCCCTTAACGACCTCGTTATCGACTCCGTGAAGGTAACCGAGTACAACGGCGAGGAGATAAAGTGGTACCTCAAGGATTACGACTACGACGACCCGACTAAGGCTGACGTCGTGAACTATACTGCTCCTGCTGAGGGAGAAACTATCGTCAAGATGAAGATAAAGGACTACGGCGAAGTCAAGTTCAAGCTCTTCCCCGAGTACGTTCCCGAGGCTGTCGAGAACTTCGTTACCCACGCTAAGGAAGGATATTACGACGGTCTCACCTTCCACCGTATCATCGACGAGTTTATGATACAGGGCGGCGACCCGCTCGGTACAGGTACGGGCGGCGAGTCCATCTGGGGCGGAAAGTTCGACGGAGGCAAGTACTTCAATCTTATCCATGCGGCAGGCGCTCTCGCTTACGCTAATTCGGGCGGCACTGATTCTGACGGCAGTCAGTTCTATATAGTTACAGGTTCGGTATTCGACGAGGATTCCATCGCAAGCGTTGCTTCGTGTACAGATTCCGCTAAGAAGGTGTACACCTCCTACGGCGGTGCTCCGTGGCTCGACGGCAATTATACCGTATTCGGTCAGGTGTTCGACGGCCTGGATGTTGTCTTCAAGGTGCAGAAGGCCGAAACAAATGACAGCGACAAGCCCCTTGAGGATGTCATCATCGAATCCGTGACAGTCGAGGAGTACGACGGTTCTCCGCTTCGCTGGTATCCCTCCGATTATGAGGGCATCGGCGACAGCACCGAGGCTGAGGAAACCTCCGAGGAGGAGACCGAGGCTGAGGAGGAGTCTTCCGAGGCTGAGACCACTGAGGAGACCTCCGAGGAGGATGTCACCGAAGGAACTGTATAATTTGTGCTGAAATGATATGAAAAACAAAAGAAAGAGGTCGGGGAGAAAGATAGAAACCCGACAAATAAGGAGAGAATTCAATTGGATAAGTTTGTGATAAAGGGCGGCAGACGCCTTGAAGGCGAAGTCACCATAAGCGGTGCAAAGAACGCTGCAGTGGCTATTCTTCCCGCTGTTATACTTTCCGACGAGCCCTGCGTTATCGAGAATGTTCCCTCGATAAGCGACGTCAATATCTGCATTCAGATACTCGAGGAAATGGGCGCGGGTGTCGAGGCTGTCGGTACCGACGCTTACCGCATTGACCCCACTACCATAAACAAGGTCTGCGTGCCGTATGAGTACGCGAGAAAGATGCGCGCTTCATATTACTTCCTCGGCGCTCTGCTCGGCAAGTACAATAAGGCTCGCGTGTCCATGCCGGGAGGATGTCCCCTCGGTGACCGCCCCATAGACCAGCATCTCAAGGCTTTTTCGGCTCTCGGGGCTGAGTATACGCTCAGTCAGGGCATGATAGACCTCAGAGCAGACAAGCTCAGGGGAGCTCAGATATTCTTCGACGTCGTTACCGTCGGAGCTACGATGAACGCTATGCTCGCGGCTGTAAAGGCTGAGGGTCTTACCATTATCGAGAATGCCGCCAAGGAGCCGCATATCGTCGACCTCGCAAACTTCCTCAACTCTATGGGTGCTAACATCATGGGCGCGGGTACTGACGTCATCAAGGTAAGAGGCGTAGAGCACCTCCACGGCACTGCCTATTCCGTTATCCCCGACCAGATAGAGGCGGGTACATTTATGGTAGCTATCGCTGCTACAAAGGGCGACGCTATCGTCAAGAACGTTATTCCCAAGCACCTCGAGTCCATAACAAAGAAGCTCGAGAAGATAGGCGTGAACATAGAACAGTTCGATGACAGCATCCGTGTGTGGGTGGACGGTCCGCTTGTAAAGGCGAACATCAAGACCGCTCCGCACCCCGGTTTTCCGACGGATATGCAGTCGCAGATAGCTACTCTGCTCACTCTCGCGGAGGGCACCAGCATCATCACCGAGAATATCTGGGAGCAGCGCTTCCGCTACGTTGACGAGCTCAGACGCATGGGCGCCGACATTACCGTGAACGGAAAGGTCGCTCTCATCGAGGGCACAGGCAAGCTCATGGGCGCTCCCGTTAAGGCGTGTGACCTCAGAGCAGGCGCGGCACTTATCATTGCGGGTCTCGCGGCAAGCGGAGTCACCGAGATAGAGGATATCTTCCACATCGAGCGCGGCTACGACTGCATGGAGGGCAAGCTCCGTGCAATGGGTGCGGACATCGAGAAGGTCAGCGTCCCCGACAAGCCGAATGCGAAGTCCGAGAATACAAAGGCTGCTGTTTAAGCAGTATTCCCCCCGGTCGTTTGGCCGGGGTTTTTGTTTGCGTGCGGCAACGCGCAAAAAAATTGCCGAAATTGCGGCTCAGCTATTGCAAAAGTTTCTGAAATGTAGTATAATTATTAAGATATTATAATCGGGTAATATGGCATATTTTGCCGCCCCGACAAAAAAGGAGGAACAACTTTGGCAAAATCTAAGTCCGTCAGCAAGGCTCCCGCAGCCGCTCTGAAGTACCCGATAAAGCCGCCTGCATACGTCAAGTACAGGTGG
Organism: Ruminococcus sp.; assembly: GCA_017649325.1. Classification (GTDB taxonomy): domain Bacteria; phylum Bacillota; class Clostridia; order Oscillospirales; family Ruminococcaceae; genus Ruminococcus. The sequence continues at coordinate 9,894 of JAGCHA010000082.1, read as the reverse complement.
GCTTACTACATCGCGGCTTTCCTTATCCCCGCTCTGCTGACTCTTCTCGCTTATGCGCTCTTCGGAGTCTATCCCTTCGGTGAACGCTCTGTACTGACTCTCGACCTTAACGGTCAGTACGTCTACTATTTTGAAAATATCCGCGACGCCTTCTGGAGCGGCAGAAATCCCCTCTACAGCTGGGCGCGAAATCTTTCGGGAGGCTATCAGGGCGTTATCGGCTATTACCTCGCGAGCCCCTTTACCTTCATCGTTATCCTGCTTCCGAGAAAAATGATAATCGAGAGCCTGATGATAATGCAGCTCTGCAAGGTCGGAGCCTGCGGTGCCGCCTTCTGCGCTTATGCTCAGAAGTCCAAGAACGTACCGCCTTTGCCGTCACTCCTCTTCTCGACGATGTATGCTCTCATGGCTTTCGTCGCTATCCAGCTCATCGACCCTATGTGGGTGGACGGTCCTATCTTCCTGCCCCTTATTATTCTCGGTCTTGAGTACCTCGTCGACGACGGCAGAAAGGCGAACTTCATCATCCCCACGGCGCTCATGTTCATCGCTAACTTCTATATCGGTTTCATGGTCGCTATCTTCGTGGGCATCTACTTCGTGTACTACCTCTTTTTCGGCACAAAGAGGAAGTTCGACCTCAAGGGCTACGCTGCCGTTATCGGCAGAATGGCTCTCGCTACGGGTACTGTGCTGCTGTGCAGCTACATTATGATAATGCCCGTATACAACGCGCTCGCACTCGGTAAGTTCGACTTCTCGACCCCCGATTACAGCCTGCGCACAATGTTCAACCCCATTGAGCTTCTCGCGACCTTCCTCCCCGACCAGTATTACTCCGTAAACGTTGACGAGGGTACGAGAATGTACGGTCGTCCCGAGGTTTACTGCGGCGTGCTCAGCTTCGTGCTCGCCCCGCTTTACTTCTTCAATAAGAATATCAAGAGAAACCGCAAGATAGGTTACGGTCTGCTGCTGTTCATCATGTTCTTCAGTATGTGGATAAAGCCTGTCAATATGATGTGGCACGGCGGTCAGGACCCGAACTGGCTTCCCTACAGATACTCTTTCCTCGTATCGTTCATCGTCGTTTCTATGGCGGCTGAGACATTCTCCAAGCTCGAGGGCTACAAGCTCAATGTCGCTTTCCCAGCGGGCGTGTTCGGTGTTCTCGCGGCGCTCATCTTCATCTTCGACGCCGTTATGCCCAACTTCAACTACAACGAGGAGCGCTATAAGTATGTTGCAAAGCTCCCGTACAAGACTACGCTCAACATCAACGGGCAGTCAGTCGAGCACCTCTGGCTCGGCACGCTCGCTTTCGGCGCGGCTCTCGCGGCGATATACCTGACGTTCATTTACAGCTACAGCCACGCCAAGAACAAGAAGTCCCGCAATTATATCGCGGCAGGCATGGCAGTATTCGTCCTTTTCGAGGCCGGCTACAACACCTTCGATACTATCCTCAAGATAGACAAGGAGGTATACTATTCCTCAAAGAAGTCCTATGATACTATCATGGACGCTCCCAACGTGGCGGCACAGCTCGAGGAGTACGACAGCGGCTTCTACCGCACCGAAAAGACCTTCTTCCGCAACGTCAACGACAACCAGGCTTACGGCTTCAAGGGTATCTCGCATTCGAGCTCGGTCATGAATACAAGAGCTATCAACTTCATCGAGACCCTCGGATATACCACTAAGAGCTACGAGACAAGATATGACGGAAATACTCCCGTTGCGGACTCGCTGCTCGGCATCAAGTACGTGCTCAACGACCCCGTGAGAAACAGCTCAAAGGGCAAGTCACTGCTCAGTCCGTACTATGACCTCGTTTATACAAGCACCTACGTTCACGACGGTCACGACGCTGACCTCGAGGTGTATCAGAACCCCGACGCGCTTCCGATAGGCTTTATGGCTGATGATGATATCCTCCGACTCAGCTTCCTCGGAAACGATAACCCCTTCAACAGCATGAACAACTTCCTCAGCTCGCTGACAGGAAATACCCCCGACTATTCGGGTGCGCTCCAGCCGAAGCAGTACTTCTGGCGCATCGCGGAGAATCCCGAGGTCGAGCTCAACGAGTGCTGGGAGTCGAACTACAACGGTCAGCACTGCTATAACGCAAACGCGGGCGCAGGCGACCCCACTGTCCGCATTCACCTCACAACTCAGAGCGATGACTGCCTCTATATGTTCCTCAAGTCGGACAACCCCAAGAAGTGCAATCTCTGGGTATCCGATACCAAGAACGAGGAAGGCGAATTCGAGGACTTTGAGGGCTTCGGTCAGTATTACGACGGCTATGATTACTCTATCGTCAACCTCGGCTCGTATCCCGCAGGTACAGACCTCGAGATACGCATGACTATCATTCAGGGCGACAAGACGGGCAATAACGAGTATATCATGATAAAGGACTTCCAGTTCTATCACTTCGATTACAACGCTTTCCACGAGGATGTCCTCAACCTTCAGGAGAACCCGTGGAGCCTTGACCTCGAAAAGACCAGGGACGACTGTCTCGTGGGCGATGTGGACGTCAAGGAGGGGCAGATACTCTATACCTCCATTCCCTATGAGCCCGGCTGGACTATCAAGGTCGACGGCAAGAAGCTCGACGAGAAGTTCAAGGAAACTATCACCGATTCGGGCATGAACCTCGCAGTAAATGAGACTAACGGAGACGACGGTGAGTACGTTGTGCTCAACGCGCTCATAGGTCTGAGACTGCCTGAGGGTCACCATACCGTTACGATGAAGTATTCGCCTCCCGGATTCCGCACAGGTGTGCTCCTCCTCTTCGTAGGTATCGCGGTGATCGTGCTGTTCATCATCAAGGACAGAAAAAACAATATCATCCTCGTTCAGGAGCGTGAGTACCGCGAGCTCCGCAAAAAGGGCATTGACCCCGAGGCAGCTGCGGAGGCGTCTGCTGAAAAGGCTAAGATAATCAAGTCCAAGGGGGCTGTCGCCGAGAAGGTGTACAAGTCCGAGGCTGAGAAAAAGAAGGACGCCGACGAAAAAGCTGCCAAGAAGGCTAAAGCCAAGGCGGCTAAGGAGGCTGCCGAGAAGGCTAAGGCAGAGGCTGAAAGAGCTGCTGCCGAGGCTGAGAGGGCTGCTGCTGAAGCTGAGGAATTCGACGACGATATCGACGACATCGAAGAAGATGCAGTCGAGACAGTCGAGGAGTTTGCAGAAACGGCTGTCGATGCCGCGGAAAAGTCCGCGGAGAATGCCGGCGATGAGTCGGACAGCGAAAAGCCTAAGAAAAATAAGAAGAAAAAGTAATTAGTGCTGAATTGCCCCTGTACGGTCTGCGTACAGGGGCTTTTTTCGGGCGCGTGTTGCTTTTTGAACATTTATATGGTATAATGATTGTGACATTAATACGCGACGATAGGCAGGTCTTATTTATGAACGTAAAGGATTCCCTTCTCAAGGCATTTGCTGAGGCAGACAATAAGTATATCTCGGGCTCGGCTCTCGCGGAGCAGCTCGGCGTCAGCAGAAATGCCGTCTGGAAAGCTGTAAAGGCTCTCGAGAACGAGGGCTATATCATCGACTCGGTCACCGCAAAGGGCTACAGGCTCTCGGGACGAAGCAATCACCTCTCGGAACAGCTCATTGCTGCTAAACTCGATTCCTCGGTCATCGGCAGCAGGATAATCGTACTCGATGAGGTGGATTCTACCAACAACTACGCCAAGGAATTCACTGCAAAGGTGAAGGCCAACGGTACCGTCATCATCGCGGACAGACAGTCCGCAGGTAAGGGCAGATTGGGCAGGAGCTTCGTTTCTCCTGCAGGTAAGGGGCTATATATGAGCGTTATACTCCACCCTGAATTCAGCATTCAGACGGCTCCGCTCATTACCTCCCTGACCGCTGTTGCGACCGCGGAGGCGATAGAGTCACTCTGCAAGGCGGACGTGCGTATAAAATGGGTCAACGACCTCTACATAAACAATAAGAAAATTGTGGGCATTCTCACAGAGGCTTCGGTGGATATGGAAATGCGCGCTCTCGATATAGCTGTCGTCGGTATCGGTATCAACGTGCGCAGGATAGGCGAAAGCTTCGACGAGGAACTCAGTGCGCGAGCCTCCTCTATCGAGGACGAGACGGGGGCTGTCCTCGACCGCAATGAGCTCTGTGCCGCTGTCATAAACAGCCTCGATGCTCACCTCGCTAAAATCGAAAGCAGGGAGTACCTCCGTGAATACCGCCGCAGAGAAATGCTCACGGGTAATATGATAACCGCTAAGGTCGGCGGCGAGACCATTACGGGCAGGGCTGTCGGCATCGACAGGAACGCTAACCTCATGGTCGAGATGGAAAACGGTATCGTCCGCAGCCTGTCCTCGGGCGAGGCGAATCTGTGCAGGATAATCAAATAAGCAAAAGGGACGCTGCTGCGTCCCTTTTTTATTTAGCGGCTATGCCTATTTTTTCACCGTATTTCACCACGGTCTCGAAGCCCTCTGCTGTGTTTTTCAGCAGGTCAGCATCGGGAATTACCGTATCACGCTCGAAAAGCAGCACGACTGTCGAGCCGCCGAACTCGAACTTTCCCTTCTCCTCGCCGCGCGTGAATGTGCTGACTCGGCGGTTGCATATCCGTCCTACGAGCATCGCCCCGACCTCTATCTGCACGACATCACCGAAGTTTTCAGTGTGCAGGACGGTGTACTCGCGGGAATTGCGCTTGTAGATGTTGTAATGCTTCATCGCTATCGGGTTCACCGTGTGGAGCTCTCCCCTGATGTATACACTGTCAGAGCTGCTGCCGTTATCTATGTAGCAGTAGCGGTGGTAGTCGTCGACCTCAAGGCGGAATATACAGCAGTATCCGCCCTCGAATCTGCGTGCCAGAAAGCCGTTGCAGAGCAGGTCTTTCACGCGGTAGTGCGAGCCCTTGATGCGGTATATGCTGTCCTCGCTTATCCTGTAGACCGAGAGCTTGGAGTCGCACGGGCTGATAAGGTGGCTCGGGGTGCGGTCTATCGGGCGCTTACCCTGCTTTATCCTGCGCGTGAAGAACTGGTTGTAGGAGCGGAAGTCCCGCATGATGTACTGTGAGGTGTCTATCCCGTTCTTGCGGATAAACGGCTCTATCAGCGGCTTTGAGAGCGGCGAGTCCATGTATGCTCCCGCTGCCTTTGAAACTATCGGCTGTGTCAGTACCTTCAGCAGGCATCTGCCTGCGACGGTGCCGTACAGCTTTTTCAGCAGCTCGTTCTGCTTTTCGTTGGTGACGATGACCTCGCCTGTTCGTTTCTTTATCATTAGTTCCTTTTTGCGTTCGCAAGCATAAGCTTGATGCGGTTTTCCTGATTTACTCGTGTGGCGCCCGGGTCGTAGTCGATAGCGACTATGTTTGCGTTGGGATTATCCTGCTTTATCGCGCGGCTCATGCCCTTGGCGACGATGTGGTTCGGCAGACAGCCAAACGGCTGGGTGCAGATGATGTTGTCCACGCCCGACTTTGCGAGCGCTGCCATTTCTGCGGGGATGAGCCAGCCCTCACCCATTACTACGCCCTGACTGATATACTTGTCGGCAAGCTTGCGAAGATGCTCGAAGTCGTGGAGCGGCTCGAAGCTGCCCTGTTCCTTCATCATCTTTATCAGTTCCTTCTGCTTGGAGTATATCAGCTTGTAGCCGAGCTTGTATATGCGCGAATTCATGCTCTTGTTGTCATAGAATTCGGCGTCGGTGAACGTGCCTGAAGCGCAGTACATAACGAATTCGAGCAGTGACGGCACTACGGGCTCGCAGCCCTCCGAGAGCAGGAAGTCCTCGAGGTGGTTGTTCGCGAGAGGCGAATACTTGACGTATATCTCGCCGACGATGCCTACGCGTATCTTCTTCTCGTCCGACAGCTTTATCGAGCCGAAATCATTGAGTATCTGCGGGTATAGCTTCTTCGTTTTCAGGTACTCGCGGCTGCCCTTGCGGAAGATGTCGCCGAGGCGCTTCTGCCACTTGTCGAGCACCGCTTTAGCTTCTCCCTTGTTTATCTCGTAGGTGCGGCACTTGTTGTAGCAGGTCATCAGCAGGTCGCCGTAAAGCACCGCGTACAGCAGCCTCAGGAACATCGGAGCCGTTATCCTGAATGCGCTGTCCTTTTCAAGTCCGCTGAAATTGAGCGACACTACAGGCACCTGAGGGTAGTTTTTTGCGACTGCCTTCCTCAGCAGATGGATATAGTTCGAGGCGCGGCAGCCTCCGCCCGTCTGGGTTATCATCAGCGCGGTGGTGTTCGGGTCGTATTTGCCGCTGTTGAGCGCATCCATGAACTGTCCTATTACCAGCAGTGCGGGGTAGCAGGCGTCGTTGTGGACGTTTTTCAGTCCCTCGTCAACGACGGCGCGTGAGTCGTTCTCCAGCAGCTCGACCTTGTAGCCCTTGTGCTCGAATATAGCCATAAGCAGCCTGAAATGTACGGGCAGCATATTGGGGACGAGGATAGTGTGGGTCTTTATCATATCCTCGGTGAATCTAACGTAGTCAGCCATTCTGTTCTCCTTGTACGCGGCGCTCTTCACTCACGGAGGTGCTGCCCTCCATTGCGGCAACGAGACTGCGCAGTCTTATGCGCGCGGCGCCGAGGTTGTTTATCTCGTCTATTTTGAGCTGTGTGTACAGCTTGCCCTTGCTCTCGAGCAGGGTGCGCACCTCATCGCTCGTTACGGCATCTATGCCGCAGCCGAAAGATACGAGCTGTATCAGCTGCATATCGGGCTGAGTTGTCACGTACTCTGCTGCCTTGTACAGACGGGCATGGTATGTCCACTGGTTGAGTACGCCGAGCTTGGGCGTGCGGGCGAGCTGTGCCACGCTGTCTTCGGTGACAACTGCCATTCCGAGGCTTGTCACGAGCTTGTGTATGCCGTGGTTTATCTCCTTGTCGATGTGGTAGGGACGTCCCGCAAGCACGATTATCTTGCGGTTCTCCTCGCGAGCCTGACGGATAATATCGTCAGCCTTCGCGGCGATGTCCTTGTGGTAGCGGTCAAGTGCCGCGTATGCCTTGTCGACTGCGGCGGCTATCTTGCCCTTGATATTGAAGCGCTTCAGCGACTCCTTCATAACACGCACCACGTTCTTGCGGATATTCAGGTCCATGTACGGGTGGATGAAGTTCTGCTCGTTGAGGCGCGGGTTGTTCCTCAGCAAAAGCTCGGGATAGTATGCGACAACAGGGCAGTTGAAGTGGTTGTCGGAGCCGCCCTCGTCGATGTTGTAGCTCATGCAGGGGTAGAAAATGAAGTCCGCGCCCTTGTCGAGGAGGTCCTCGATGTGTCCGTGGGTGAGCTTCGCGGGGTAGCAGATCGTGTCGGAAGCTATCGTGTGCTGTCCGAGGTAGTACATCTCGCGTGAGCTCTCGCCGCTGAACACGACCTCAAAGCCGAGCTCCGTGAACAGGGCGTGCCAGAACGGCATCTGCTCATAGAAACTGAGTGCGAGCGGGAGCCCGACTTTCGCTATCGGGCGGGCGGGCTGACCCGTCTTTTCGAGGGCGAGTATACTGTTGTATTTGTACTCGACAAGGTTGGGTACGTTGTTCTTCTTTGCCTTGCCGCCGCCCTTTTCACAGCGGTTGCCCGAGATGAAGTTCCTGCCCTTGCCGAAACTGATGACGTTGAGCTGACAGTTAGCAGTACAGCCTCCGCACTGAACCGAGCGCGAGGTGTAGGCGAACGAGGTGAGTTCGTCCTTCGATATGAGCGTGGACTCGCCTTCCGCACGCTCCTTCGCATAGAGCGCACAGCCGAAAGCTCCCATAAGTCCCGAAATTGCGGGACGGATGACGTTCCTGCCGAGCTCCTTCTCGAACGAACGGAGCACCGCGTCGTTGAGGAAGGTGCCGCCCTGCACGACGATGTTCTGTCCGAGTTCGTCAGGCGAATTCGCGCGTATTACCTTGTATATCGCGTTCTTGATTATCGACGAGGACAGTCCCGCGGAGATGTCCTCTACGGACGCACCGTCCTTCTGCGCCTGCTTTACGGAGCTGTTCATGAATACCGTGCAGCGCGAGCCGAGGTCGACGGGGTGCTCAGCGAAAAGTCCGAGCTGTGAGAACTCCGCGATGTTGTAGCCGAGCGCCATCGCGAACGTCTGTATGAACGAGCCGCAGCCCGATGAGCACGCTTCGTTCAGCATGATGCTGTCGATGCTGTGGTTCTTGATACGGAAACACTTGATGTCCTGTCCGCCGATGTCGATGATGAAGTCAACGTCGGGGCAGAAATATGCTGCTGCCTTGAAGTGGGCGACTGTCTCGACTATGCCGTGGTCGACAGAGAGACCCGCTTTGATGAGGTCCTCGCCGTAGCCTGTTACTGCCGAGCCCTTTATTGTCATGTCAGGGTTCATCGCCTCGTAGATATTGCGGAGCTGCTCCGCTATCTTGTCGAGAGGCTGTCCCTGATTCGAGTTGTAGTAGTGGAAGAGTATGCGCCCGTCGTCAGTGATGAGGACGAGCTTTGTGGTGGTCGAGCCCGCGTCTATGCCTAGGTAGGCGTCGCCCTTGTATGTACGTATATCTGCGTATCCGAGGTCGCATTTCTTGTGGCGCTCGATGAACTCGTCGTACTCCGAGTGCGAGCGGAACAGCGGCTCGCCCGTGACGATATCGTCGGACGCCTTCGCGTTCTTTATCTTGTTGAGTATCTCGGTGATGTGCCATGAATCACCCGACTCCGATGCGTAGACTGCACAGCCGTATGCCACGAATACAGGACCGTCCTCGGGGAATACAGCGTGCTCTTCATCAAGTCCGAGCGTCTTGACAAATGCGTTCTGCAAGCCCTTGAGGAAGTGCAGAGGTCCGCCGAGAAAGAGTACCTTGCCCTCTATTGTGCGTCCCTGAGCAAGTCCCGATACGGTCTGGTCAACTACTGCCTGAAATATGCTCGCGGCTACGTCCTCGCGGCGCGCTCCCTGATTGAGGAGCGGCTGTATGTCGGACTTCGCGAATACTCCACAGCGCGATGCTATCGGGTATACCTTCTGTGCGCGCAGTGACAGCTCGTCAAGCTGGTCTGCCGTGATGCCGAGAAGTGTCGCCATCTGGTCGATGAATGCGCCCGTGCCTCCCGCACAGGAGCCGTTCATGCGCTGCTCAACTCCGCCCGTGAGGAAGATTATCTTCGCGTCCTCACCGCCGAGCTCGATGACTGCGTCGGCGTCAGGCTGCTTGTTCTTTACCGCCAGAAATGCAGCGTGGACCTCCTGCACGAAGGGTATTTCCGCTGAGTTGGCAAGTCCAAGTCCCGCCGAGCCCGTGATGCATACGGTGAACTCCTCGTCGGGATAGTCCGCCTGTATCAGTTTCAGCTGGTCTGTGACGGTCTCCTTCACGCGCGAAAGGTGACGCTGATATTTCGAGTAGAGTATATTGCCGTCGGTGTCTATGATGACGGTCTTTACGGTCGTCGAGCCGACGTCGATGCCGAGTGAGAACTTGTTCGCCATTTTGTTACCTCGTAATTGTATTTCTCCCTTCGCGGGAGATCCGATTCTGCTCTTATACGTAGTCATAATAATTATACTACATTCCCGCAGAAAAATAAAGTGGAAAATGATTTTTTTCACCAAAATTCTGCAAAATAGCAGTTTTCTACAAAAATACCTCCCGATTTTGCTTTTTTGTATTGATTTATAGCCCCGTTTCTCCCAATGTCTCGCCCGTTTTGTCAGCTCTCGTGCCATCGGTGCTCCCGTACTGAAGAAAATGCTTGACATTCATTACGCTTTGGTGTATAATATTATCGTTGGGTCGGCAGCTCTCGCGCTTTCCGCTCATCCATATCCGCTTGTGTAGCACAGTTGGTAGTGCAGCTCATTCGTAATGAGCAGGTCGCAGGTTCGAGT
>JAGCHA010000081.1 GCA_017649325.1 Ruminococcus sp. | reverse complement strand
CGAGGGTTATGTTGAGACTACAACAACTACAACCACAACAACTACTACAACCACCACCACCACAACAACGACAACTACTCAGCCGGTCGCTAATCATCTCTCAATGAAGGACTTCACTGCCAAGGTAGCAGGAAATATAGCCGAGAAAGAGCCCAGTTCGGCAAATGAGGCTAAGAACGGCGTTACCTACGGCGTGATACAGAACAAGACTTACTTCTCAAGTGTCTGCAACAGAAACAAGAAGTACAATGTTCTCCTGCCTCCCAACTATGACCCGAACAAGAAGTACCCTGTAATGTATATTCTCCATGGTTACTGGGAGAATCCCGACAGAATGCTCACACAGGGCAACGCTGTGATGCATACCCGCGAGATGCTCGGCAATGCTATTGCAGAGGGCGCAGCTAAGGAAATGATCTGCGTATTCCCCGATGTTTATTCGAGTGCTACTCAGGATGCCTGCTCGGCTATGGATAACAACAACAACGCTGCTTACGATAACTTCATCAATCAGCTCACAAAGGACCTCATGCCCGAGATCGCAAAGAACTACAGCGTTCTTACAGGCAAGGACAACACAGCTATAACAGGCTTCTCCATGGGCGGACGCGAGTCACTCCTCATCGGAATGAAGATGGCTGATCAGATCGGCTACATCGGCGCTATCTGCCCCGCTCCCGGTGTTTCGGGCTCATTCAAGTGGGACAGCAACAACGAGCCTTACTTCCTGATGATAACAGCGGGAAGCAACGACCAGACAGTTTACGACAATCCCAAGAACTATCACGAGAGCTTCGAGAAGAACGGAGTTCCTCACGTATGGCACTATGTAAACGGCGGTTACCACGGTGACAACTGCATCAGAGCTCACCTGTACAACTTCTTCCGCATAGCGTTCCAGAACTGACCCACAGTAATACTTCCTTTCAGTTCAATAAAAGATACGGCTGCCGAGAGTAATTCTCGGCAGCCGTATTTCTTGCCTCTGTAATTCAAAGCAGCAAAAAGGCGCTCCGAGGGGAGCGCCTTTCATATTGTACATTTTTAACCGAGAACTACCTTTATCTCGTTTGTGTCTGCAAGCTTGTCCGCGGGAACATAGTTGCCGTCGAGCTTGGTACCGTTGAGGTAAAGCTCCTTGACGCCTGACTGTACGTGAGCCGAGTTGTCAACAGTGATGCTGAGCTTCTTTCCGCGGAAGTTCTTGAATATCTTGAAGCCATCCCATGAAGCGGGGATAGAAGGAGCGATAGTGAGACCGCCGAGGTCGGGACGCATACCGCAGATACCCTCAACACAGCCGACCATAACAGTCGAAGCAGTACCCGTGAGCCAGTGAACGTGCGAGCGGCCCTCGTAGGGAGAAGCTTTAGACTCGGTGAACTGACCGTGAACATAGGGTTCCATAACGCGTATCTCAGCCTTATCGTTCATAGCGGCAGGCGAGCTCTCGAGGAAGTACTCGAATGCGCGGTCGCCGTGACCGAGGAGAGCCTCGGCGAGAATCAGCCAGCCCTGCGACTGCGAGAAGATACCGCCGTTTTCCTTGGTATCGAGGTTGAATACCTGCATGAGCGCACCCTCGAAGTGGTGGTACTTGTAGGGGGGCTCGAGGAGCTTAGCTCCGTAGGGAGTATTGAGAATATCGTGAACGCTGTCCATAGCCTTGTCAGCCTGTTCAGCGGAAGCAAAACGCGAGATAACAGACCAGCTCTGCGGGTTGAGCCACATATTCGCCTCGGGGTCCTTCTTGGCGCCGACGATGACGCCGTTATCGCGGATACCGCGGATGAATCTGTCCTCGTCCCAGCACTTTTCGAGTGCGGAAGCAAGCTTTGCCTTAGCCTCAGTGATGAATGTGACGTACTCATTGTCGCCGCGGCTCTGAGCGAACTCGGTCATAACGTTCATAGCGTAGTAGAGCTGGAAAGCAACGAATGTAGACTCGCCCTGTTTTCCGAGACGGAGGCAGTCGTTCCAGTCAGCGTGGAGACCTGCGGGCATATCGTGGCTTCCGAGTCTTTCGAGCGAGAAGCGGATAGCGTTCTTGAGGTGCTCGTAAACGGTAGCCTCACCGCCGCCCTCCTCAGCGTAGGTGATTACCTCGTCGAGGAAGCCCTTGTTTCCGCTCTCACCGAGGTACTTAACGATAGTCGGGAAGAGCCAGAGAGCATCGTCAGCGCGGTACGAGGGGTGACCTGTTTCCTTAGCGTAAACGCTGTGCTCGTCGTTCTCGTCGGGACAAGTCTCGTGACCTGCGTTGTGTGTGAACTTAACGAGCGGGAGACCGCCGCCGTTGCTTACCTGAGCCGAGAGCATGAAGCGTATCTTCTCAGCGGCAAGCTCGGGGTCGAGGTGGATGATACCCTGAATATCCTGAACTGTGTCGCGGTAGCCGTAGCCGTTGCGGAGACCGCAGTATACGAAGGAAGCGGCTCTTGACCAGATGAATGTGATGAAGCACTGGTAAGCGTTCCATACGTTTATCATGTTGTTGAACTCATCGGACGGAGTCTCTACCTGGAAATTAGCGAGCTGACCGTGCCAGTAGTCCTTGAGCTGCTTGATATCGGCGTCTACCTTTCCTGCAGCCTTGTACTCGTCGAGTATAGCGGCAGCCTCAGCGCTGTTTCGCTGACCCATGATGAAGACGAACTCCTTTGTTTCGCCGGCAGCGAGGGTGATATCGCTCTGGAGAGCACCGCATGAATTGGAGTTGAAGTTCATAACGCCGTCGCACTTGCCTGATTCAACAGCGATAGGATTGGAGAAAGTCCTGTAAGCGCCGATGAAGTTGCTGAGCGAGCCGTTATAGCCTGTTACAGGCTGACCGACCATGCCGAAGAAGCGCTCCTTGTGGTTAGAGCCTGTCTCATCGAAGCCTGTATTCTCGTTCATGTGCTGGATGATGCGGTTCTCCTCGAAGCTTGTACGCGTGATGAACAGCGTATACTGGAGGTTTACCTGATCCTGCTCATAGTTGGGCTCATTGGTGAACTCGACCATACCGTAAACGGAGAGCTTTCTCTCCTTGTCGGAGGCGTTCGTCACCTTAGCGCGCCATACTTCATAAGTCTTGCCGTAGGGGACATAGTAAGTCACCTCGGACTTGATGCCGGTATATTCGGCAGAGATAACAGTGTAAGCAGTACCGTGGCGGCACTCGCTCTTGTACTTGTCGAGGGGCTTGCCGACGGGCTGCCATGAAGCCGACCAGTAGTCGTTGGCGTCGTTGTCGCGGATGTAGATATAGCGTCCGGGGAGAGCCATTTCGGAATTGAAGCGGAAGCGAGAGATACGACCGTTAGCGCCCGACTTCACGAAGCTGTAGCCTGCGGCGTTGTTGGATATCATAGCGCCGTACTCGGGGTCGCCCAGGTAATTGGCCCATGGTGCGGGAGTAGCGGGATTAGTGATGACGTATTCCTTGTTTTCAAGGTCGAAATGTCCGTACTTCATAAAGATTAACTCCTAACTCGTTTTTGCCGTAGGACCGCAGTGCTTACAGTCAGACGGTATGATATAAAAATATTATATCATACTATTTATAAAAAAGCAACAGTCGGAATAAATATTTTTCCATTCTGTAAAAAATGGGGCTCATAGCTCAGGGGACAGTAAAGGCGACAGCGATAAGTTATTCGGTTATGCCTCGCGGAGCGCACCGCTATCTGAGATTATTACGGCGCGAAATACGTGGTCAGAGGAACAATGTTCCCCTGCGGAGGGCGAGGGCAGAGCCTTTGGTTGACTTTTGTACATAAATGTGGTAAAATAGAACATAATGTCAAGCGTATCTGTGTATACATACAGTCGGACGGAGGTGAGCACATGGAGCTCGTCATAGCATTGATAGTCATAATCGTATTCTGCAAGATACTGGGCGTAAGCAACGAAATGCTTGTATTAGGCGGACTTGTCCTCATTGAGCTCACTATCGTGCTCATGATGTTCATGTTTGCGTTTTTCTGTGTGCGGATGCTGTTCACGAAGCGCACCGAGGCAAAGTTCACCCGCGTGGACAAAGCTCCGAAGGGCAATTTCAAGGTTGCCTACTACGAGGTCGATGGCACCGAGTACCCATGCGTATTTCCCAGCGAGATGATACTCAACGACAAGATGTACCGTACCGACCGCACATGCCATGTCCTTTTCAGCCGCAGAAGCGGAAAGGTATTTGATAAATGGACGATACTCACGTGCGGGATAGGGTTTGTATTCAGTGCATTTGCTGTTTTTGTGACGATGCAGATAGTGTCGGTAATACCAATGATCTAAGGAGAGGGAAAATGAAAGAACAAAATACTGCTAAAAAGGAGCTCGTCGGCAGAGTTGCGGACGAAATGCCCGACGAATCGGCACTTTACGACGCGGCAGAGCTTCTGAAGGTCTTTGGCGACCCGACAAGGCTCAGAATAATTGCCGCTCTGTGCAGAAGTGAACTGTGCGTGTGTGATATCGCGCGTCTGCTTGGAATGACTCAGTCGGCTATCTCGCATCAGCTCCGCGTACTGAAGCAGGCGCGTCTTGTGGCCGCACGCCGCGAGGGCAAGACGATATTCTACTCGTTGTGCGACGAGCACGTACAGCGTATTTTCAACTGTGCGCTTGACCACGTAATGGAATGAGCAATTTAATTAACAGTTTGTTCACATTTTAAAGGTAAAAAAATAACATTATACAAACCCGATTATGGTATAATATAATTTAGCATAAAGTCGCATTTTACGGCAAGGAGGTGGTCGGATGAGCGATGAGAGCAAGAGTAGCATAGTAGACGTTATAGGCGAGTTCGACTATTCTACCCAGCATGATTCATACAATGAGAAATTCAAGAAATGGCGCCGCAATAAGGACAATCACTGTGCCTTCAACTACGCCGCCAATAAAAACGAGAAGGTCTATGTCGACAGCAAGGGATTCGTCGCGCACTCTGTAGAGGAGGCGGAGAAGGAAACGCTGCCGCACATTTTCTATATCATCGGTATATCCGCCCTGATATGGGTGTTCACCGAAGACGTTGTCGGCAAGCTCGGCATAGCGTTATTTACGCTGTTCGGCTTCGATATACATACCAACTTCTTCAACTCCTCCATATACGGCGGGAGCATGGAGATAGTAGCGGCACTGATTTCGGTATCGGTGCTGAAAGTGGCAGTACCAGTGCTGTATGCGCATATCAAGTTCAAACTCCCGAGCAAGGTTGAGTTTATGCGGCGCATGAACAACAGTCTTGCGCTTGTCGGAGCGATAGCGATGACGCTGATAGTCTGTACGGCTGCGAGTCTTCCCACGGCGTATTCGAGCGAAACGAAGGAGATATACGACTACTTTCAGAGCATAGACGCCGACCTCTACGTCTGGGACCAGAAGGAATTCCTGATGTATACGATATTCGACGTCGTGATAATGTCGATAATATCGGAAATGTTCTTTCACGGAGCGATGTTTGCGGCTCTGAGACAGTTCGGCGACCCGTTCGCGATAGTAGTCACCTCACTCACGGCAGGACTGCTGACGCAGGACTTCCGCGCAATGCCGATAACCATGCTTGTATCGCTCGTTGCAGGCTACGGAATGGTCAGCAGCGGCTCGATGTTCACGGCGATATCGGTCAGCATAGTCTACAAGATGTACGACCTTGCCCTGCTGATACTCGAGACCGACAGTACGGAAAAGATGCCGCTCACCCGCAACATCTTCATGATGACAGCGCTTGCGGTCGGAATAATCGCTTTTGTAGTGTTCTGGATAGGCTTTGTCCGCAGGAAGAAGGGCGGGATAGCGCTGTACAGTTCTGAGTATTCAAGGTGGAAGAGATTCGGCTTTGCGATAAAGACCTTCCCGTATTCTGCAGTTATACTCATCTGCCTTGCCTACGCCTGTGTGAGGCTGACGCAATGACGGACAGGTATATGGAGCGCGCCCTTGAGCTTGCACGCGCTGCCTTTGAGGCAGGGGAAGTCCCCGTCGGAGCGGTGGTCGTGAAAAAGGCGACGGGCGAGATAGTAGGCGAGGGACGGAATATGCGCGAGGGAGCGAAAAACGCTCTTGCCCATGCGGAGATAATGGCGATAGATGAGGCTTGCAGGAAGCTTGGCGGCTGGAGGCTGCCCGACTGCGCCCTGTATGTCACTCTCGAGCCGTGTCCGATGTGCTGCGGTGCGATAATAAACTCACGGATAGACACGGTATGCTTTGGCGCATACGACCTGAAAAGCGGGTCGGCTGTGTCGGTGCAGAGGATGTTCGAGTACCCCTACAACTACAAGCCCGAGGTCATCGGGGGCATCATGGAAGACGAGTGTGCGGAGCTACTCTCGCAGTTTTTCGCGGAGCTGAGGCTCAGGCGGAAAAAGAATAAGTGATACAGAGCCGAAAAGCCTATGCTTTTCGGCTCTTTTCATACTGCACCATTACCAGTGCCGTCATCACCGCGAGCAGCACCGACGGCACAGGCGACGGAGCGCTGTGTATCTTTGTTATCACGGCAGCGGAGACCGTCTCGCCCGCGATGAAGAGCGGCAGCAATAGCCTGCACGCGGCGTAGCTGACGGCGGCAGCAGCGAGGCGTGATACCGCGGCGGGGATCAGGGAAAGTTTCCCGCGGGATATAGCCGCAAGCTGCATGAAAACGCAGCCGCCTCCGAAGGTGACGAGCGCGGAGATCGCAGGCAGAAGGGTGTAGTCGCCCGCGGGGAGGCTGCCGACGGCAGTGACGTCGAGAGCCGCACAGATAAGCCCCGCAGAGGTCGTGAAGTCTCTGCCGGTGAGGCGTGCGAACAGCTCAGCGGCAGCAGGCAAAGCACCGATGCGGACGAGGAGAGCCGAAATCACGGCAAATCCCAGAATAGCAGCGCAAATCTCGGCCATAGCGCGCCCCGCCGAGGATACGCAGTCTGGGAGCATTTCCGCGTTGAATGTGACTCCCGAGCGCGTCGGAGTGCCGTGTCCGTGCCTTCGCAGATATACCGACAGCACTGCAGCGCACAGGAGACTTCCCATTGCAGCAGAGATGCTGATGAGCAGTCCCGCCTTTGCCGAGCGGTAGAGCTGCCCCGCGATACAGCCGTAGATGAAAGCGGGACCCGCTCCGAAGCACACGCCCGCAAGGAGCTCGGCCTCGCGCTTTGAGAGCCTGCCCGCCTCACAGCAGGACAGCAGCATACGAACCCCGACAGGGTAGCCTGCGATGTTCGAGAAGAGGAAGATGAGGAAGATATCGCCGTCCATGCCGAGCAAAAGCCTTCCCGCGCGGTGTACGAACCTGCCCGCAGCAGTGACTGTGCCGCTCCGTACGAGCAGCCCCGAGACTGCTATCATTGCAAACAGCGAGGGTATCACATTGGTAAGGCAGCGCTGCAAAGCGGCGTATACCGCCCCTCCGACCGGATCGGCGGCAAAAATACAGAGCACGGCAGCCCCCGCGAGAAGTAGCGCAGTCAATAAATCTCTTACTTTTTTCATAAATATCACCCAGTCAATCATATTATTTGAAGGGTGATAATATGTTTGAAAAGCTATCGGGCAGGGCAGAGGAATTCCTCTCGCCCGTGTCGGGGATACATATCGAGAGCAACCGCGAACTGGTCGTCGAGAACTGCCGCCGCATAGAGGAATGCGACGAAGTGTTCATGCAGTTCATATCGGGACATCTGCGCGTTCAGGTATGGGGGAGCGGACTGCGCGCCTACGACCACAAGACGGGCGGACTTGTCATACGCGGGAGGATAATGCGGATAGAGCTTGCGGAAAGGAGAGGCAGTCGGGATGAGAGACCGGTTTCGGGGGAGCTTTAAGATAAACGCCAGGGGACGCGACCTGTACGGCTTCATCAACGCCGTCCACGAGAGCCGCATAAGCTGTTTCAAGCAGTACGTCAGCCGCGGGAGTTTCTGCGCTGAGGTATACCGCTCCGACCTCGGACGCCTCAGAGATATCGCAGAGGAGCACGGCATAGAGCTGACGAGCTACGAGTACGACACCTTATCCACGGAGGTCATACGCCGCCGCAGACGGTTCGGGCTTGTCATCGGACTTGTGCTCGTGATAGCGGCGTCGCTCTATTTTTCGGGGACAGTCGTAACTATCGACATACAGGGCAACGAGACCATAAGCGACGAGACCATACTTGCTGCGCTTGACGAGCTTGACATCCGCCGCGGCACGCCGTTCGGGCAGATAAACTATGTCAACTGCGAGAATCAGCTTCAATTGATGGTGAACGGGCTGTCGTGGGCGGGTATGCACAGGACGGGTCACAGGCTTGTTGTCGAGGTCACGGAGGTAGTCGAGAAGCCGAAAATGCTGCATTCGCGGATACCGTGCAACCTCGTCGCCGCCCGCGAGGCAGAGATAGTGTACACGACGGTGCTTGACGGACAGCTCATGCACAAGGTCGGAGACTACGTAATGCGTGGCGATATGCTTGTGAGCGGCGTGACGCGCGACGATACGGGACACACCACGCTCCACCACGCCCTCGGTACAATAAATGGCATATACCGGGACGAAGCCGCATTCACAGGCGAACTCGTACAGGAGCGCCTTGTTCCCACAGGCAGAACTGATACGCGTCGGAGGCTGAGGCTGTTCAGCCTTGATATCCCGCTGTATCTTGGCAGGAACGACTATGAGCTCCGCGGGGAGGAGTGCGTGGTCAAGCCGATGAGGGTATTCGGGAATAGCCTGCCGATAAGCATAGCGCGGTACAGTTATACGGAGTATGTGCGTACGGAGACAGAGCTCACGAGCGAGGAGCTGACCGACGAGCTCATGCAGAAGGTATACATTTACGAGAAGAACTTTCTTACGGACTGCGAGATACTGGAGCGGGAGGTAACGCCGACAGAAAAAGACGGCACGCTGACGCTGAACGTCGCGTACCGTCTCAAAGGCGATATCTGTGAGCAGAGAGAGATACTGATAAAATGAAGTTTTATGCAGGGGCACACCCTGCATATTTTATGGCATCGGCTGATTCCGGATTACTTTGCGCCTTCCATTATTCCCGCGAGTATAGTGTCATTCCACTTCTGAGCGCCGCGGTTATAGATACCGAAGCCGTCCTTGCCCGAGCGCACGCCGTTATCCCAGATGAAGCACTTGATACCCTGCGCCTTAGCGGCTGAGATATAATAGCTGTAGTAGTCCGCGCGCGTAGTGTCATCTGCGACCGCCACACAGCCGAATTCGCCGATAATAACGGGAGTGCTGCCGAACTTGTTTTTCATCTTGGCAAATTTTGCGTCAAGCTCTGATTTTTCGGAGCTGCCGAAGGTAGTAGTCTGACCGTCCGCGAACTTCCACGGAGCGTAGTAGTGGAGCGACACAATAACGTGGCTGTCGTTAGGCACGATAACGTCATTCATCGCGACGTCCTCTGCGGAGGCGGCATAGCTTGTGATGACGAGAGTCCTTTCGGAGTTGTTTCCGCCTGATTTTCTGACGGTATCGACGAAGTCCTGCTCGTACTTGTTGACTATCTTTCGCTCTGCGGCAGTACCGCCCATCCATTCAGCGGAGCTGCCCACGGAACGGGGCTCGTTCATGCCCTCGAAGAGGAGGCGGTCGCCGTAGTCCTTGAACTCGGCGGATATCTGCTCCCAAATCTTCACGAGTTTAGCACTGTCGCCCGCGTACTCGGAATCGTTCGGGTCGAACCAGATATAGTCGTCGTGGTGCATATTTAGGACAACGTACATATCGTTATTGTAGGCGTAATCGACGACCTCTTTGACGCGTGCGAGCCAGTCCGCCTGAATGGTATCACCGTCCATGTGTTCGTCCCACGTAACGGGTATACGAATGGCGTTGAAGCCCGCGTCCTTTACGCCGACTATCATTTTCTCGGTAGTTTTGAGGTTTCCCCAGCCCGTCTCGGTCGAGAGCCCCTTCTTGCCTGTATTGTAGCTGTCGAGGGTGTTTCCGAGATTCCAGCCGACCTTTATATCGCCGACTATCTCCGCCGAGCTGCGGAAGCCTGTATTCTCAGGTGCTGATGTTTCTTTCTTGCTGTCGGTAACTACAGGTGTCGGATTCACGGGTGCGGGAGCTGACCCGTCACTGCTGTATTTCACGGTAACGTCGCCGAGAGTTACCGAAGGCTGTTCACTCCACCAGTATCCAAGCACAAGCTCACCGTCCTCTGCGATGTAGTTTTTGGCTTCCTCGGGCACGAACCACGTCAGCGAAAGTGACGAGCTGTCCGTAAAGACCGCGGTATCGGGCGACTGACAGCTTCCTGCCGAGGAGCTGTAGCCGAATCCGCCCGTGAACTTTTTGAAGCCGCCCGCCGCGCTGACGCTGAATGTCACCGCCTGCGGGACAGCCCCCTCGGGGAGGAAGCCTGCCGTAGGTATCCTTATCGTATTATCTGAGCCGCCATAGCTGACGCTCCTGCCTATATTCTGCGTAACTTCGCCGTCGACGGGGATATCTCTTGTTCTTGTATAGGTGCAGACCACCTCTTCGACGCGAATACTTTCCGCTCCGCCCCACCAGTAACCGAACAGCACCTCTCCCGCGGGAGTGATATAGTCGCGGAGGTCAGCGGGCACATCCCACTTTATCTCGCCGTATGTGCCCTGTGTGGGAGCGGCGAAATCGTCGGACTGATACCAGCCCTTATCGGTAGCGGAGGGGCATTCACCAGTCACGGAGATGCCGCAGCCTCCCTTGAATTCGCCGATATTGCCGCCGTCGGCGGAGTAGATGACGAAGGTGAATGAGCTTATCCTGTCGCCCTCCTCGATGAAGTCAGCGAGCGGGAGCTTTAGCGTATTGCTGCCGTTTTCGCGGGAGATAGTCCTGCTGACTGTCTGCTGGGTTGCCCCCTCCGCGGAGACAGTCTCCACAGGACTGATATGCAGCGTGGCAGCTTCAGTTGCAGGCTCGGTCTTGGTCTCAGACCTGGTACTCTGCGTGGTTCCCGCGGTATTGCTGTCGGTCATGACAGGCTCAGGCTCATCAGGCTCATCGTGCGGCATTCTGCAAGCTCCCGCTGCGACGAGCATACAGAGAGCAGCGACAGCAGCAGAAACTGTTATCTTAGTTTTTTTCATATAAACCTCACTTATTGTAATAATATGTCATTATACGCTGATTATAGCATAATTTTTCGGATATTGCAACGTTTAAAGGGATTTTATAGTATAAATAAAGTAAGAATTGGTAATATCATCAAAACAAATGCGATAAGAGGCATAAAATAAATATATCCCCGAATTTTCGGTAAGACTTGACAACCGTGGAAAGATATGTTATTATGAATCCGTTGTATTGTATCCTCTTCGGAGGAATAATAACAAGGAGGAAAAATCAAATATGAAAACAAAGTTCAACACCCGTTCAATGGTACTGTTGGGACTTCTGATGGCGATCGTACTGCTTTTCTCGCTGACGCCGATCGGAACTATCCCCATAGGACCGCTGTCCATCACGCTGAACATCATCCCAATTGCCGTTGCAGGCATCGCACTGGGTCCTGTCGGCGGACTCATCGTCGGCACGTTCTTCGGAATATTCAGCTTCTTGCAGTGCTTCGGCATCGGACCACTCAGTGTTATGGGCGAGACACTCGTTCATATCAACCCCGTGTTCGCTTTCATTCAGAGAGTTGTTCCCCGTGCGCTTGACGGACTTCTCGTCGGCTTCATCTATCAGGGGGTTACCAAGCTCAAGGCTAAGCGGGCATACTACGCTGTTGCGGGACTGGTAACGTCATTCTTTGGTATCGCGCTGTTCCTGTCGATAATGCAGTTTGCATTTTCCCACTCGGTAGCAGGCGATGACGGCAAGAAGGTATGGGTACGCGACGCTGCCTTTGACAACCTGATGTCATCGGGCGGACTTATCTGGTATATATGCATCACGGTAGCACTGCTGCTTTTCTGCATCGGCTATCTGCTCGTCAGCGGACGCAAGCTCACGCGTATGCAGGTAGCGAGCGCTGTAACAGGCTTCTGTTCGGCATTTCTGAACACCTTGTTCTTTATGTCGGCACTGGTACTGCTTTTCGGCAGAGACGACTACGTAAAGGAACTCATCGACTCCAAGGGCAATGGCAACGTGCTGCTGTTCGTGGTCGTATTCGTAGGGATCAACGCACTGTTTGAAATGGTGGTGTCCACAGTCATCACAACGGCAGTCGGCACAGCTCTCCACAAGGCGAAGCTGGTCGAGGGACCCGAAGAAGAAAGCAAAGAATAAAATACGATACAACAAAGCCTCCCGCAAGGGAGGCTTTTTCAATCGCAGGGGACGACGCCCACGGCGTTGCCTTAAACTACTATTGCTATTTCCGCACGGTTGTGGTATAATAACAATGTATGTATCCATGCACGAAAGGAAGATGAAGATGAAGCTCCTCGCAATAGACGGCAACAGCATACTCAACCGCGCATTTTACGGAATAAAGCTCCTCTCTAACAAGAAGGGCGTGTTCACGAACGCCATATTCGGCTTTATGAACATATACATGAAGAATTTCGACGATGTCCGCCCCGACGCAGTGGCAGTGGCATTTGACCTCAAAGCCCCGACCTTTCGCCACAAGGCAGCGGACTACTACAAGGCGAACCGCAAGGGTATGCCCGAGGAGCTCGCGCAGCAGCTCCCGCTGATAAAGGAGCTTCTCGGTCTGCTCGGTATTAAGGTCATCGAGTGCGAGGGCTACGAGGCAGACGACATCCTCGGCACGCTCTCGAAGCAGTGCAGCGACAGCGGAGACGAGTGCTATGTCCTCACGGGCGACAGGGACAGCCTCCAGCTCATCGACGATAAAGTTACGGTGCTGCTCGCCACGAACAAGGAGACTATCCACTACACGCCCGAGCGTTTCCGCGAGGACTACGGCTTTGAGCCGATACGCCTGATAGACCTGAAAGCGCTCATGGGCGACAGCTCGGACAATATCAGGGGCGTTGCGGGCATCGGCGAAAAGACGGCAAAGTCGCTGATACAGGAGTTCGGCACGCTCGAGGGCGTGTACGCGGGCTATGAGGAGTCGGGACTCACAAAGGGCGTGAAAGCGAAGCTTGCGGCGGGCGAGGAGTCCGCGAAGGAGAGCAAGTGGCTCGCGACGATAGTGCGCGACGCACCGATAGGCACAGTCCCGACGGACTGTCGGCTCGGCGAGCCCGACAATGCGGGAGTAAGCCGCCTGCTGACCGAGCTGGAGATGTACAAGCTGCTCGACAAGCTGGGGATATCCGCATCTGCGGGCGAGGCTGCCCCCGAGATAAAGCAGGAGGAGCACACTCCCATAGAAGTGACGGAGCAGGAGCTCGCATCCGCTGATATATCGGGATTTACGGACGTCTGCTGCCTGTTCTCGGAAGGCAAGCTCTCGGTGCTGAGCGGCACGACAGTCTACACGACCGCCGACGAGCAGCTGATAAGCGAGTTTTACGCCTCGGAATGCGACAAGACCACATTCGACGCTAAGCCGCAGTACCGCTATGCCATGGCACACGGCGGCGAGCTCCGCAATGTGCGCACAGATATCCCGATATGCGGCTATCTGCTGAACACCTCAGCTTCCGACTACGCCGTTGACAAGCTCTGCGCGGAGTACGGCGTCCACTACTGTACGGAGAACGGTGTCTATGCCGACCTCGTCTCTCTGCGCGGACTTGCAAAGAAGCTGCGCTCCGAGATAGAGCGCGAGGGCATGACAGACCTTCTCGAAAACATCGAAATGCCGCTGACGGAGGTTCTTGCCTCCATGGAGCATTACGGCGTAATGATAGACAAGGACGGCGTAAAGTCGTTCGGCGCCGACCTCTCCGAGATGATAGAGGAGACACGGCAGATGATATACGACGACGCGGGGCACGAGTTCAACATCGCCTCGCCGAAGCAGCTCGGAACGGTTCTTTTCGAGGAGCTCGGGCTGCCCGCGAAGAAAAAGACCAAGAGCGGCTACTCCACCAACGCGGACGTCCTTGAGGAGCTCCGCAACTTCTCTCCGATAGTGGACAACGTGCTGAAATACCGCCAGTACACGAAGCTCAGCTCCACTTACGTCGAGGGCTTGCTCGACAAGGTCGCGGAGGACGGGCGCATACACACCTGTTTCCGCCAGACGGAGACAAGGACAGGGCGTATTTCGTCCACGGAGCCTAATGTGCAGAACATCCCCGTCCGTACGGAACTCGGCTCTCAGATGAGAAAATTCTTCACCGCGTCTGAGGGGCGCACCCTCATTGACGCGGACTATAGCCAGATAGAGCTGCGCGTAATGGCGCACCTCTGCGGCGACGAGAACATGATAACCGCATTCAGCTCGGGTGAGGACATCCATACTTCGACCGCCGCGCAGGTATTTGATATGCCGCCCGTCATGGTGACTCCCGAGATGAGAAGCGCCGCAAAAGCCGTAAACTTCGGCATAATCTACGGTATCGGAGCGTTCTCGCTCTCGAAGGACATCGGCACGTCCGTCGCACAGGCGAAGAAGTACATTGCGGACTACCTCGCGAAGTACCCGAAGGTAAACGGCTTCATGGAGTCGACAGTTGACGGCGCGATGAAGACAGGCGAAGTCACGACCATGTTCGGGAGAAAGCGCCGTATCCCCGAGCTGCTCTCGTCGAACAAGATGCTGCAGGCGGCAGGCAAGCGTATCGCGATGAACACCCCTGTTCAGGGCACAGCCGCCGACCTCATAAAGATAGCGATGATAAACGTATACCGCCGCCTGAAAGCGGAAAACCTCGCGGCTGAGCTGATATTGCAGGTACACGACGAGCTTATCATCGAGTCCGACCTCTCCTGTGCCGACCGCGCCGCAGAGATACTGAAAGAGGAGATGCAGGGCGTGTACGACATGAAGGTGCCGCTCGCCGTGGACGTCCATCAGGGCGAGAGCTGGTACGAAGCGAAGGGCTGATACTATGAGATTTGAGATAAAGCGAGCTCCGTTCACCGATGAAACTTTCGGGCAGATGTCGCTGCTGGACAAGTATTGCTTCGGAGGCTACGGCTGGTCTGCCAAGGCATTTGCGGACGCGGCAGAGCGCGAGGGCGGAGTTGTACTCGCAGCTTACTGCGGCGATGAGCTCGCAGGCGTATTTGCGGGCTTTACGGCTTCTGATACAGGTGAGGTGCTCACCGTTGCGACTGCTCCCGAATACCGCAGAATGGGAGCAGCGAGGGCGCTTCTCGGCGAATTTCTCGCGAACGTGCCCGAGGAGGTCGAGACCGTCGCCCTTGAGGTACGTCAGTCGAACGCCGCTGCGATAGCCCTCTACGAAAGCTTCGGCTTCGTGAAGGAGGGCACGCGGAAGCGATTTTACCGTGACCCTGTCGAGGACGCGGATATAATGGTCAAAAACATGAAGGAAAGTGCAGAATAATGCTGATTTTAGGAATAGAAAGCTCCTGCGACGAGACAGCCGCGAGCGTGATAGAGGACTGCCGCACGATACGTTCGTCGGTAATATCCACACAGATAGAGGAGCACAGGAAATACGGCGGAGT
>JAGCHA010000080.1 GCA_017649325.1 Ruminococcus sp. | reverse complement strand
GATTCTGCTGTCTATGACTTTATGATCAAAAAAGAAAATGAGGGAAAACCAAAACGTGTCGCTAAAATTGCAGGTTTCAACAAGTTCCTGCGTATCTATTACGCAAGAGTAATGGAAGTGTATTGTTGATCTGCTGTACCTTTTCCTTCTAAGCCGAAAAACAATACTGTTATTCGGCTTTATTTGTCATGCCCATGTGTTGAAAACTTGTATGTTGAAAATCTTTTAAAAAGGGCTTGACAAACAGTAACAGGTTTATCTTAGCAACCGTATAAAATATAATGCCCCTAAGCGCATAAACGCTTGGGGGCAAAACTTCTATATGGGTATTCGTCTTATGGGTCCGCCTTTTTTTGTTATTCGATATCGGTAACGTCTGCGTGAGCTCTCTGCCGCTTTTATTCGTTGTCCGAAGTGTTCTTCTTGAACTTTGACTTCTGTCCGAAGTTGAGGGAAGCTGTGAGTATCTTATCGGAGTTGAAGAGCCTGAGTGCAAAGAACATACAGATCACGAACACCACGAACTGGTAGGCGAGTCCGCCGAAGAATATCGGCATATTGCCGAACATGATGTTGTTCATGGCGGAGAAGGTATGCGTGAAGGGTATCGCGTACACGATCACTCTTATCACTGCGGGGAGGCTGTTGATGTCCGCCATCATCGAGATGAGGTAGGGCACCATTGCCATTATCATCAGAGGCATCATCATAGTCTGCGACTGCTTTGTATCGTTGACGAGCGCGCCGAGCATGAGTGACACCGACAGGCATATCATTATCGTGAGGAAGAGCTGAGCACCGATGAGGATGTAGTCACTGGCTCCGAGGGTGAGCCCGAGTCTTTCAAGGGCTGAATCCACGGAGATATACTGTCCGACGAGCTGCCCCGTCATCTCCTCGGAGACACTCTCGGTAGCGCCCGACATAAAGGACGAGAAGCCGAACATATAAACGACCGCATTCAGCAGTGCGATTATCGCTGCCGCAAGCATTTTCGCGCCGAGTATAGCCGTTCTCGACACAGGTGCAGAGAGCAGGGTCTCGAGGGTCTTGTCTATCTTTTCGTTGCTGATAGCACCCATGAGCATATTCGACGTGAACATTATGAGGATGAAGACAATGATAGGAAGTATCATATTCTTCATCATAATGCTGCTCATGATACTTGCAGCTCCTATGGGAGCGGACTTATCCTTTACGACGGTCTGCTCGGTGACGGTCACGGGCATTTGCAGTAGCTCGACCTGCTCGGCGGTCAGACCCGCCTTGGCTGCAAAGGCAGAGGAGATGCACTCGGATATGAGCCCGATCGCACCGCTGTTGCTGTTGGTAATGTTGGACATCGCCGCCGCTGACTTCATGCCCGAAACGCTTATCATCTCGGGACGCTCACCGTTTTCGAGCTTCTCGGTAAAGCCCTCGGGGATTATGACGAGCGAGTCCGCGTCTGCATCTCTGAGCACTGCGGAGTAGTCGTCGCCCGAAGTATCGACCATTTTGAGCGTTGCGCCGCTTTTTCGAGGGTATCGGCAAGCAGATGCGTAAATTCGGTATCATCGCGGTCGCTGAGAGTAATGGTGTACTCATTCTCAACGGCTTCCTTGATAGTACTCTTCATAAGGTTGCCGAGCATCATGAGCATACCCGAGACAATGACAAGGCTCAGTATAGTCTGAACGGTGAGGAGCTCGCTGAGCTCTTTTTTCAACAGATTAAAGAATTTCATTGTCCTTCACCACCCTTTCAAAAACTTCCTCGAGATTCTGTGCGCTGTAGCGTTCTTTCAGTTCGTCAGCCCTGCCCGAAACGAGCAGGTGACCCTTCGCGATTATGCCCACGCGGTCGGAGACGAACTCGATCTCGAGCATATTATGCGACGACAGCAGGAAGGACATCCCCTCCTCTGCGGCAAGTTTCTTTATCATCTTGCGTATCTCGATGGCGTTGAGGACATCGAGACCGCTTGTAGGCTCGTCGAGAATGGCGAGCTTCGGCTCGGTCATGACGGCACGTGCAAGCAGGAGCTTGCGTATCATGCCGCGGCTGTAGGTGCCTATCTTGTCCTTGAGCCTGTCACCGAGCCCGCAGATACGCTCCGCGCGCTCGACGTAGCGGTTAATGACGTCGATATCGGTCGAGAAGAGTCCCGCCATGAAGCGCAGATAGCTCTTGCCCGTCATATTTTTGTAAGCGCCCGCCTCATCGGGGAGGTAGGTTATGCACTCGCGGACTTTAGCCGCATCCTTGATGACGCTGTGTCCCGCGACTATCGCGTCGCCCGAGGTAGGTTTGAGCAAGGTCGATATCATGCGGATAGTGGTGGTCTTGCCCGCTCCGTTAGGACCTATGAGGGCGAATATCTCGCCTTTTTCGATATCGAACGATACCTTGTCTGCCGCGAGCACTTTGGTATACTGCTTGGACAGCTCCCTGACTTCAAGAACTTTTTCCATAGTATTCCTCCTTAGTTTGTTAAATTGATTTTACCATGTAGTTGAACGTATGTCAATCCTCAGAAGTAGAACAGATCCTCGAACTTCTTATCGAGGGCGATACAGAGTATGAGCGCAAGCTTCGCCGTCGGCTGATACTGTCCCGTTTCTATCGAGCTGATAGTATTGTGCGATACACCGACCATTTCCGCGAGCTGAGCCTGCGAGAGCTTCGCCTCTGTGCGTATCTCTTTGAGGTTGTTGCGGAGTATGAGTTTATCGTCCATAGTCCGTCACCTGCCTATCAGGTCTGTGACGTAGCCGTACACCATTACCGCAGCTATTCCGATGAAGCAAAGGGCACTGAAAAGGTGTACCTTTGATTTCGTCCGCGCAAAGATATAGCCGTCGTGGACTATCTGCATAACGCAGAATATCAGCCAGTAGCCGCAGTTG
>JAGCHA010000079.1 GCA_017649325.1 Ruminococcus sp. | reverse complement strand
TGGCTGACGAACACTGCCAGTCGTGTCCGTTCTACCTCGACGGAAACTCCACACTTATAAATATGGGCCTGCTCGTCTACGGAGCAATGAAGCTCGGTGACTATGCGAATCTGGAGTTTTACGAGACGTCAAGGACTTACGGAAGCCTTTTCAACTATAAGGTGAGCGGCGTTGGTTCGTACTATCTGTATAAACGAGACGCCAACGGTAATATCTCAGATGAGCAGTACGGAAGCGCGAGCGAGCTGAAAAACAACGTGGAGAGGAATTTCAGCCACGTTGCCAAGTACGGCTACACCATGCGAGAATATTGGCTGTGCAAGTCGAATTCGGACGCTATGAAGCAATCCTTCGGAGACTATATGGCGTTTATGATATGGGAAAAGACGACGAGTGTTCCCGCCAGCGATTTGCCATCGGGATGGAACAAGTACTTCCTCGAAAACAACAAGTCTCCCGTAGTTGACTACTGGACGCATGAGTATACCTTCCTCGATTCAGATGTCTTTAAGGCGGCCTCGTCGGTAAGTTACTTCGATACGGGCGGCGCAGACGTCAAGTCCCTTGAACACATCATCACCACTTATTCAGGTATGTATGTTCCGTACGACCAGCTGAATCTGTTCAGAGGTACGGTAAGCGTCAGCCCCGAAACAAAGGTGAATGTCTACCAAGGCGACAAAATGATGGAGTACAAATTCGCCAAGACTGATTCCGTCCTATGGGACCCCACATACGCAACTCATATGCATTACGGCTATAATCAGTGGAAGTACAAGGAACTTATCCTTTAAAAAGGTAATTGAAAGATGTTAGAAAAGCTGAAAGAACTACAACTTAAAAAACTGCTGAAATGGTTCGGCGTAGTAGCTATTATGGTCGTTATCGGCGGCTGGGTAGTGCGCGAGTTAATGCTCTATATGCTATCGTTCGGCGACAAGGTCGATTTCAAGCTCAATTTCTTGTGGCTGCTGTCGCCGTATACGTGGCTCATAGGCGTGCTCACCGTGACTGCGGGCGGTATCGTCTACTTCTTTTCGAGCAATAACCTCGACCGCCTTTTTGGTACGGGCAAGGGACTGCTCGGTAGAGATGGCAAGGTCGACGTAGTAAGGGGCGGTCTCGAAAACAGCCGCTTCCTCACCGACAAGGAGAGGGATAAGTACTTCCCCGGACATGACTACAATGAGCTCGTGAACCTCACCGACGTCAAGAAGGACGGCGTGCCTGTTCGTGCAACTCTCGACAAGAAGGGAAACCTTCAGGTCAACTTCCTCAACGGCGCGCACAGTCTTATCATCGGTGCTACCGGTTCAGGTAAGACGACCACCTTCATCAACCCGATGATACAGCTCCTCGGCGCGACGAGCTGCGGCAGCTCGATGATAATGACTGACCCTAAAGGCGAGCTTTTCTCTCTGCATTCGCAGTTCCTCGTGGAGCGCGGTTATAAGGTGCTCCTGCTCGATCTGCGTGATACCTATTCCTCGAGCCGCTGGAATCCTCTCGGCGATATCTGGGATATGTATCAGGAGTACGCAAGTGCGGGCAAGGGGATTATCGCTCACCGCGACAACATGGCGGATTATCCCGACCTCAAGCAGATGGACGGCCCCGCTGAGGAGGGTGAGCTCTGGGCAGAGTGGCGCGGCAATGCTTATGCCGACATCAGCCACTGTGTTGATGATGTCTCGGTAAAGCGTCAGCAGATATACGACGAGATGTATGAGGACCTCAACGACCTCGTCTCCGTTATTTGTCCTGTTGAGAACGAGAAGGATCCCGTATGGGAGAAGGGTGCGCGTTCGATAATAATGTCAACCTGCCTCGCTATGCTTGAGGATTCCGAGGACCCGCGTCTCGGCATGACAAAGGAAAAATTCAACTTCTTTAACATCAACAAAGCTCTTACTAACAGTGAGAACGAGTTCGCGACGCTGAAGGATTACTTCAACGGCAGAAGCAAGCTCTCACAGGCATATACCCTTTCTCGTCAGGTTATGTCGGCGGCGGATACGACTCTTTCGTCGTATATGTCTATCACTTTTGACAAGCTAAATATGTTCAATGACCGCGGTCTTTGTGGTCTGACCAGTGCCACAGACGTTGACGCGGCAGGCTTTGCCGAGCATCCGACGGCTCTGTTCATGAAGATACCTGATGAAAAGGATACCCGTCACGGACTTGCGGCGGTGTTCATACTCTGTATGTACAAGGCGCTCATCAAGGTAGCGTCTTCGCGTGAGGACTTGTCCCTCCCGCGAAACGTCTACTTCATTCTCGATGAGTTCGGTAATATGCCCAAGATAGAAAAGTTCGACAAGATGATCACCGTTGGACGTTCACGTAAGATATGGTTCAACATGGTCGTACAGTCATACTCGCAGCTCTCGAATGTCTACGGCAATGAAGTCGCGGATATCGTTAAGTCTAACTGCGGTATGAAGATGTTCATCGGTTCAAACGATATCGGTACCTGCGAAGAGTTCTCGAAGCTCTGCGGTAATATGACAGTCCGCACAACGAGTACCTCAGCGGGCATCGGAAGCAAGGAGGGCGATATCAACCTCTCCGCGCAGACGCAGGTGCGCCCGCTCATTTACCCGAGTGAGCTGCAAATGCTCAATAACAAAGAATCTACAGGTAACGCTATCATCGTTACTTTCGGTAACTATCCTCTGAAAACCAAGTACACCCCGAGCTATAAGTGCCCCTACTATAAAATGGGCACTATGGATATGGGAGAGCTCCGTTCGCATATGTTCAAGGCTGACGAGGTATACTATGACCTCGAAGCACGAAACGTGACTGTTCTCGGAAAGCAGAAATGAATCCTGTCCGTGCGCGGAGTGCGTGCGGACGGGACGTTCCTGTATTAACAGGACAATACACAATGAGGGAGGTACTTACAATGATACTTGCAAAGCTGCTTGTTATACTTATGTCTTTTGCAGTCAGAGTGCCTGCCCCTCATGCTGACATAGACTATCAGGGCGAGATCGACATCTATACCGGCGAGCCGGCATACAGTCAGGAGGCTGCCGAGCAGAGAGTTCTCAGGATAACTGACAGCTGCTACTACGACACCAACGAAAGGCTTTTCCGTTATTCAGTGCCGGAAAGCAGTGAATGCGTCTACTCAAACGCCGCGGACGGCATGATAACTGACCGCGTCGTAAGTATCAGACCCGACAACGGGGCAGCTGTATCCCTTTATAAAAATGGCAATCTGGTTGAACAGGCTGATTTCTCCGAGATCT
>JAGCHA010000078.1 GCA_017649325.1 Ruminococcus sp. | reverse complement strand
TGCCGTCGCCTGCGGCGGAATTCTCGCCGTTGACTATCGTGATATCGACCGCGAACTGTCGCTTCACAAGGCTGAGCTTCGAAGTCAGGAATTCGGTGCCCGTCCTGCCCACAACGTCGCCGATGAATAAAAGGTTCTTCAAGTTCTTACACTCCGTTCGTTTGATTTGATTTATTATATCACTCGCGGACGGAGCTTGTCAAGGGCGGAGAAAAGAGTTTCTTGGCGAAATCGGAACTGCATCGAACAGCTCATTTTCAAGGCTGTCGTT
The DNA here is from genome assembly GCA_017649325.1 of Ruminococcus sp. Classification (GTDB taxonomy): domain Bacteria; phylum Bacillota; class Clostridia; order Oscillospirales; family Ruminococcaceae; genus Ruminococcus. The sequence continues at coordinate 9,673 of JAGCHA010000078.1, read as the reverse complement.
CCTGTGCTATTGCACTTGACAGAATGTTTAAAAAGCTATATAATGAATATGTATAGATTATTGACGTTGATCAACGTTATTTTATAAATAATGCCATTTGGCAGAATGGAGACCATTATGGATCATCTCGAAAACAGAGAGCTTTCTTGGCTTAAATTCAACAAGCGCGTACTCGAGGAGGCTACCTGTCCCGATACCCCCTCGCTCGAGCGCATTTCTTTTTCCGCCATATATCAGAGCAATCTCGACGAATTCTTCATGGTTCGCGTGGGCTCTATCTCCGAGGACGAAAAAGACGAGAAGGAGAAAAAGAAAAAGGGCAAAAAGAAAAAAGACAAGAACTCGGATATGACCGCCTCTGAGCAGCTCGACGCCGTATTCACCGCAGTCCGCAGATTACAGCCCTCCGTTGAGGACGCTTACCGCAGGAACATGGAGGAACTCGCACCTCACGGCTTCGAGCACGTCAGCTTCGAGACCGCCTCGCCTGAGGAGCTGGACTTCCTCGAGCTCTACTTCAAACGCGAGATAAAGCCTTTTATCTCGGGACTTGTGATAAACGACGCTCTGCCATTCCCCTTCCTCCGCAACAAGGAGCTGTACGTAGCAGTGCTGCTCAATGCGAAAAAGGGCATGAATATAGGTATGATACCCGCCACCAGCAAGGACAGGGAACGCATGATATCCCTCGGAAACAACGGCAAGCGCTTCATACTCGAGGAGGAGGTCATACTCCACTTCGCACACCTGATGTTCAAGGGCTATAAGGTGCAGGACAGAGCCGTCATGCGCGTAACGAGGAGTGCCGATATCATGGTCGACAACAAAGGCGCGGACTTCCGTGACCACATGGAGGAGCTCGTATTCAAGCGCACCAAGCTCAATCCTGTGCGTCTCGAGGTGACTGACGAATTCAGCCGCGACGCCCTCGACTACATATGCAAGAAGCTCAAGATAAAGAACGGACGCGTGTTCAACTCGCATATACCGCTCGACCTCTCGTACCTGTATCAGCTTCAGGAGCTCGACAGCGACCCGAAACTCCACTATGCTCCGCTCTCGCCGCGCAAGGCGGCTATGCTCGCGGAGAACAGGGCGGTATTCCCTCAGGTTAAAGCAAAGGACATACTCCTGAGCTATCCCTTTGAGGCTATGACAACTTCATTCATACGCCTGCTGGAAGAATCCGCTGCCGACCCGAAGGTAGTGTCCATAAAAATAACCCTGTACCGCGTCGCCCGCAACAGCAAGGTCATCAGCGCACTGTGCGCTGCCGCCGAAAACGGCAAGGACGTCACGGTGATGATAGAGCTCCGCGCACGCTTCGACGAGGCGAACAATATCGAGTGGTCGAAGGTGCTGCAAAAGGCGGGCATAAAGGTGTTCTACGGACCGAAGGAGGTCAAGGCGCACTCGAAGCTCCTGCTTATCACGCGAAAGGCGCAGGGCGGCGGCTTCGACTATGTAACACAGATAGGCACAGGCAACTACAACGAAAAAACTGCCGCGCTCTATACCGACCTTATGCTCCTTACTGCTGACAGGGACATCGCCGCAGATGCGGAGGCTGTATTCGATTCTCTCCGCAACGGAACATTCGTCGAAGCGCCGAAAAAGCTGCTCGTGTCGCCTCTCGCACTCAGGCCGCAGGTCCTCGCACTCATGGACGAGCAGATAGAAATAGCCATAAGCGGCGGCGACGGCTACATAGCAGCAAAAGTCAACTCTCTCAATGACAGCGCCATTATCGAGAAGCTCGTTGAGGCTTCGCGTGCAGGCGTAAGGATAGAACTCGTCGTAAGAGGCATATGCTGCATCGTGGCGGGAGTCCCCGGATATACCGAGAACGTCAGGGTGCACAGCATCGTGGGACGTTTCCTCGAGCACAGCCGCATTTTCATCTTCGGCAGCGAGAATAAAGATCAGAAGATCTTCCTCGGAAGTGCAGACTGGATGAGCAGGAACACTATACGCCGTGTGGAAGTGGCTGCCCCCGTCGAGGACGAGCGTCTGAAAAAGCGTATCCGCGAGATGTTCCGCGTACTGATGAGCGATAACGTAAAGGCTCGCGAAATGCAGCCCGACGGCTCCTACGTCCATGTAGAGCGAAAGGACGGCGAGGAAGCTGTAAATGCACAGGAATACTTCTACGCCGAGGCTTACAAACGACTTGAAGAAAAAAGCGAGAAGCAGCAGCGTATGAAAAATGCACGTGAGCAGAAGTCGGCTGCGAAAAAAGCTCCCGCCGCTAAAAAGGCGAAAGCTTCCGCTAAAAAAACATCAACTAAAAAGACAGCGGCTGCGAAAAAGGCAATAGCAAAGAAGCCTGCGGTTAAGCGCACATCATCACGTTCAAAGAGAAAAGACGAAGAATAAAAAACAGGGCGATGCTTAAATATCGCCCTGTTTTTGTTTTTACTCAGTAAGACCCGAAAACTGTTTTCAGTATATTCAGCACCTTTTCGCCCGTAGTTGTCGAATAGACCACCTTTGATGCGCGGTCGGGACAGTCGGTTATGATATTGTCGACTCCGAGCGCCATCATCTTCTCCATCTCGCTTTTGCTGTTGACAGTCCACACGAATATACGCTTGCCGTTCTGGTGCGCGTTGTTCACGACAGTAGCATTGACGAGCAGGTGGTTCATGCTCAGTGCGTCGATATTCTTCATCTGCATGAACGCCGTAGTCGTTGCGACATTCGCGATAAGTCCCGTCTTGATGTTCGGGTCGAGCTGCTTCACCTTTTTCAGTGCCGAATACGAAAACGACGTAACATAGCACGAGCTTGCGAGGTCATACTCATTTATCGCCTCGACCGTCTTTTCGACAGTGAGAGCCGTGTTCCCGTGGTCTTTTATCTCGATATTGAACAGCTTCTCGTCGCCCACGAGCTCGAATACATCCGTTAGGAGCGGTATGCGCGCGTCGGGGAACTCCTCCTCACTGACGTATTTGCTTATGACGTTAAGTTCCTGGAGCTCATCATAAGTGTAGTCGCAGAGCTTACCCTTGCCGTGAGTGGCACGGTCGAGCTTTTCGTCGTGGAACACCACGAGCTGCTCGTCCTTGGTGAGCTGGACGTCGAGCTCAATGTAGTCGGTATTGCTCTCGAGCGCTTTCTCAAAAGCATACAGTGTGTTCTCGGGAGCATCCTTCGAGCATCCGCGATGAGCCGTTACCTGCGTGCGCGTGATTATGCCGACGTTGAGGTTGATATTTCCCTTGTGGAGAGCACTGAGATAGGAGTAGTTCAGCATCAGGCTCGCCGAGATTATCGAGACGTACAGTATCAATCTCGCCGCTCTGCCGAGCTTGTAGGTCGTGCGCTCGGGGAGAGTTATCTTTGTGCCCTCGGGGATATCAATGAAGAATCTGCATGTCAGCCAGCACATAACGATAGGCGTGGAGATGAACGCTGCAACTGCAGCGAATATCTCGCCCTCGTACCTGAGCACCTTCAATGACGAGACGAGTGCCTTGTCAGAGCTCGAGAATCCCTTGATGAAAAGCAGCACCGCAAAGCTCACCGTGAACGTGATAACAGCAATTGCTACGATGATGAAGAGCGTCCAGAGCACGAGCGAGAGAACGTATTTCACCTTCTGTCCGATGATGAGCTTTCGGCTTTCCTTCGTACAGTCATAGAGCGGCTTGTCAGTCAGGACAAGAAAATGCAGACTGTAGCTGCGGCTGACTATGAGTATCGCAAACAGTACCTGCAAACCGATATATACAGCAAGCGCTCCGCGTGTGTTTATCGCGCGGAATGCGTCGCGAAGTATCGGCAGTATCGGTGCGAGGAATATACCCGAGGAGATAGTGTACTGCGCGATAGGCATATACACCATGAAAGCCAGGAAGCAGAGCAGCCCCTTGCCGCGGAAAGCCTTCTTGAATGCGTAATAGCCCGTTCGGAACATACCGATGACCGACAGCCGCTCGCCCTTATAGTAGCAGGAATAGCACGCAGCCAGTCCCGATAGTTCCATAAATGAGAACACGGCCGAAAAGAATAGTATCAGCAGGAGCGCTATTATGGTCGCGGGGTTTTTGAGGTATATCCACACCTTTTCGTCCGAGAGGTATCGTACGTTGGATATTTTCATGGTCAGCTTCAGAAGAAGCGTGAGCAGGGGAGCTCCAACAGAGAGGAGCAGGAGCTTGAAGATAAGCTCGTACAGTAAAACATCGGGAAGTGCCCTTATGAACACTCCGATAGATTTAAAAAAATTCTTTTTCATTCCGATATACTTTTCCGTTTTTTATTGTGCTCTCCCGAAAACTTTTCGGAAGACAGATGCCGCCGTAAAGCGGATATCCGGCACACACTAATTATAAATCTTTGCCCGTGCGTTGTCAACAGAAATATTAATGTTATAGGTAGAATATATTGTTTTGTCGTCAGCTCCGATATCCGCACACACAGCTGCAAACTATGAAAAACATGTGTTAAAGCGGAAATGTATGTGAAATCCGTTGCAATCCGCTGTTCTTTATGATATAATGTTAAATGTCTAATTATGCAGCAATGCAAAAAAGAGAGGGAAAAACATGAAAAACCACAAAAAGACGGCTGCTTTCCTTATGGGACTGCTTCTCTGCCTCGGAAATACCGCGCTCCCTATGATGTCGGGCTATGCTGTGGACGAGGAGATCTCCGCTGTCTCCGATGATGCAGAAACTGCTCCCGACGAGGAACTCGAAGGCGAGGAGGAAGGCGGTTTCCGCTATACGGTCGACACTGACGGAAATGCCGTTATCTTAGGCAACACGCTGGAAGACAAGGAGGTCACAGTACCCGATACCCTCGGCGGCAAGCCGGTTACCGAGCTCGCTACGGACGCGTTCCTCGGCAGCCATGCGGAAAAGATAATCATTCCCGCAGGCATAGAGTACATATCCACCGACGACCCATTCGCCTCGTGCCTGAACCTTACCGAGATAGAGGTCGCGTCTGATAACAAGAACTATTGCTCTGAGGGCGGCGTGCTCTTCTCAAAGGATATGAAGAAGCTGCTGCATTACCCCTGTGCAAACGAACGCGAAAGCTATGCCGTTCCCGACGGTATCGAAGAGATAGGCGTCGCAGGCTTTGCGGAGTCAAGGCTGAAGAAAATAACTCTCCCGAGTTCACTGAAGACTATCGGACGCCACTCCTTCAGCTTCTGTCAGTTCCTTGAAGAGATAGATATGAGCGGCACGTCCATAGAATATGTGGACGTTATGGCATTTATCAATGACATCTCGCTCACCTCTGTAAAGTTCTCCGATTCAACCGCAGAAATAGATCTTGCGGCATTCTTCGGCTGCTCGAAGCTCGCCGAGGTCGAGCTCCCGCCGCAGATATCCGTCATCAGACAGAGCGCCTTTGCGGGAACTGCCCTCAAACAGGTGACAATCCCCGCTACAATCCAGGAGATAGGCTACTGTGCATTCGGCTATGACGAAAACGAGATTATGGACAGCGACTTCGTCATCATCGGTACTCCGGGCACTATTGCCGAACAGTACTGCAAGGACTCCGACAGCGAATACGGCTATACGAACAATTTCACCTTCAAGTCTGTTGCCGCCGCCGAGGCTGAGGAGGAGTACAACAAGCTCGACAAGCACGCCTTCGATGACTACGAGTACGCACTCATAGACGGTGAGGCTTACATCACCTTCTGCGTGTCTATGGACGATGTCATCAATGTCCCCGCCGAAATGGACGGACATCAGATAGTCGGACTGTACAAGGGCGCTTTCGTAACAAATGAAGCGAGCGAGATAATCCTACCCGAAGGTCTGAAAACCATCGGCGAGAATATGTTCTCTTCAAACCTGAAAAAGCTCACTATCCCGAGCAGCTGTGAATACATCGAGGGCAGCGAACCCTTTGTGGACTGTGCCGCCCTTGAATCGATAACCGTTGCCGACGGCGAAGGCGGAGCGTTCTCGTCGCAGGACGGAGTCCTCTATGATACTGACAAGAAAACTATCCTCGTATACCCCCGCGGCAAGCAGGACAAGAAGTTCACGGCTCCCGCAAGTGCAGAGGAAATAAATATATCTGCCTTCTGCGGCAATCCCTACCTCGAAGAAGTCGATATATCACACGTAAAGAAGATAGGCAGCTACGCATTCGAGACCTGTGACAAGCTCAGCAAGGTCAAATTCTCCAATGACCTCGAATCTGTCGGCTACTGCGCGTTCTTCGCCTGCCCCGAGCTGAAAAGCGTGCGCCTTGGCGAGAAGCTCGACGACATCGCCGATTACGCTTTCGGATACGTATACGACTCTCAGCTCGCAGCGGAGATACAGAACGGCGTATCAAGCGCAGAAGAGCCCTACTCAGTTATCGAGGACTACACCATATACACCAAGGAGGACACGACTGCATACAAGTACGCTAAGGCTTGCGGCATAAACGTTGTCACCAATACGATCGGCATAGCAGACGCGAATGTAAACAGGGGCTTCCTGTACGTTATAATAGGCATTATCGCGGCGGCAGTGCTCGGCATCATAGGAGTTGCGACGGGCAAGTCGATGAAGAAGAAAAAGGCTTCCAAGCCCGCCGAAAAAAAGGCGATTGTCAAGCCGAAGGAGACAGCGGAAGAAGCCTCCGAAAACGATGAAGAGGAGGCAGATGATGAAGCTGACGAAGAGGATAACTAAGCTCGCGGCGGCGGCACTCTGCGCCGTGCTGTTCACCGGCACGCTCACAAGCTTCCCCGCATTTGCGGTCGTCGACAATTCAGAGGTCGGCGAGGAGCTCTCCGACGGCAGCTTCACCTATGAGCTCATAGACGGTACGTACACGATAACAAAATGCGATACGACCTCTATTCTTACCGAAGTACCCGAGCTCCGCAACGGCTACGCCATAACCGCCATAGCTGACAATGCTTTCCAGAGCTGCACCTACATCGAGGAGCTCAATATCCCCGATACCATAACCAGTATAGGTGCAAACGCCTTCGCGGGCTGCACCTCGCTGAAAAAGGTGACTCTCCCGAGCCGAATCACCAAGCTTGAAACAGGCGCGTTCATGGGCTGTACGAGGCTCGAATCGGTGGATATCCCCGACAAGGTCAGCACGATAGGCAATTATGCCTTCTACAACTGCTCGAAGCTGAAAAAGGTCAAGCTCCCGGGCGAGCTCAGTTCTATCGGCGCTATGGCTTTTGCCCAGTGCAGCAGCATCACCGACATAGACTCCTCAAAATGCGGCGCTTTCGTATTTGAGGACGGTATACTCTACAACAGCAATATGCAGAACATCTACCGCGCCTCCACTGACCTCAGCGGCGAGGTCTACATCAGGAACGAGGTCAAGTATATCGAGCCCGGTGCTTTCTCGGTATGCGTAAAGATGACGGAGCTCTACCTCCCCTCGTCCGTGACAGACATCGGAGAAAGTGCTTTCAGCTACTGCACGAGCCTGAAAAAAATCGACTTCAACTCAGGTCTGACCAATATCGCACCTATTGCTTTCAAATACTGCACGGCGCTCGAATCGCTCGACTTTCCGATTACGCTCGACACTATCGGCGACGGCGCTTTCCTCGGGTGCTCTGCACTGAACAAGGCTGTCATTCCCGAAGGCGTGTCAACTATCGGCGAGGGTGCTTTCCTTGACTGTCCCGAGCTTGAGCAGGTGAATATGCCCAAAAGCGTCAGCAAAATTAGTCCGCACGCTTTCGGCTATACCCTCGACGAAGAAGGGGAATATGTCGCTGACAAAGACTTCAAAATGAGCGTATTCACCGGCAGTGCGGGCGAAAGCTACGCAAAGACGAACAAGCTCGACTGCTCCTACGTGGACAAGAGCCTCAAACGCTACGCATTCCTTATTGTGGCTGCGGCACTGCTGCTCGCCGCAATAGTGCTCGCGGTAGTCCTCATGGCAAAGGGCAGAAAGAGCCCGTCGAAGTCCGCTAAAAAGGCGGAACAGGAACGCCTCGAGGAGGAGAGCTACGAGAAGATACTCGACGACTCGGACGAGACCCCGAAAAACGAAAAGAATAAAGAATAAAGAAGAAGCGGGATAGATGACTCTATCCCGCTTCTTCTTTTTTATATCTGAGGAACTATTATGAATGAAACTGTCAATTTGATGTGCCGTCGAATACGTAGATGAACTTCACGCTGCCGTCCATATCATCTGCTTTTCCCGAGAAGGTACCGTAATCCTTAGCTGCATCACGTACTGCCTTGAAGCGCTCGGTGATGTCGGGCAGAGCCTCGTCCATGACCTCGCTGAGCTTGCCGATACCCTCGTCGTTGAACTTGTTCATGCCGTCGTTGAGCTGCTTTGCGCCGGCCTTCAGCTGACCGATACCGCTTGTGAGTGCAGGCACGCTGTCGTGGAGAGTGCCTATGCCCGTGTAGAGAGCTCCTGCGCCGCTGTTGAGCTGGTCAGCACCCGAGCTGAGCTTGAGCATATTCTGATATATCGTATCAGCACCGCCGCCAAGCTGACCGCTTGCCGTAACGAGCTGACCGAGTCCGTTATCGAGAGCATACGAGCCCGCATACGCCTGACCTATGCCGTCATTGAGAGCTCCCGCGCCAGTGTAGAGCTGAGCCGTGCCGCTCTTTAAGTCGTATGCGCCCGCGGAGAGCTGTGCAAGTCCGCTGTTGAGGGCTGTATTGCCCGCGGAGAGCTGTGCTATGCCCGCGATGAGCTGTTCAAGTCCACCCGTGAGGCTGCCGCTGCCCGCCGAGAGTGTGGCTATGCCGCCGTCGAGCTGAGCTGCGCCGTCGGATACTGACTTAGCTCCTGCCGCAAGCTGTGCCGACGAGCCCGAGAGCTTGTCAGCTCCCGCCGCGAGAGCCTTTCCGCCCTCATCAAGCTGTGCCATACCTTGCTGTAGCTGAGAAGAGCCTGTCTGAGCTGCACCGAGTCCTGCGGAGAGCTTGTCAAGTCCGCCGCCTATCTCCTTTGCGCCCGCAGATAGCGAGCCCGCACCCGTGTTGAGCTGTCCTGCGCCCGCGGATACTGCTGCTGCACCGTCTTTGAGCTGCCCGCCGTCCTTCATGGAGACAGCTATCTGCTTCTGAGATTCTATCGTCTTTTGTAAAGTGCCGACCGCTACTGCGAGCTCCTGTGACGGCGACGCCTGATACAGTGCCTGCAAAGCCGCGAGAGCCTGCTCGTTGGCAGCTATGGTTGCGTCAAGGCCTTCACCTGCTGCGCCTATGCCCGCTGTGAGCTGTTCTGCGCCCTGTGCTACCTGTGAAGCTCCCGCCGCGAGCTGGTCCGCACCCGCTGTAAGCTGTGAAGCACCCGCGCTGAGTGTGTCCGCACCCGATTTTGCGGAGGCAATACCTGCTGAGAGCGAGTCCGCGCCCGACTTAGCCGAGCTGATACCTGTCGAAAGCTGTCCTGCGGAGCTGCTGAGCGTTGCCGCTCCCTCGGAGAGAGCCGCCGCACCGGTGGAGACCTGAGCAGAGCCATCCTTTAGCTTGGAACTGCCGTCGGTGAGAGTGCCGATACCGCCGCCGAGCTGTGCCGCTCCTTCGGAAAGCGCCTGGGAACCTTTATTCACCTCTGCGAAACCTTTTACCAGTTCGTCAGAGCCCGTTTTTGCATCTGAGAGACCGATTTCCAGTGCTTCAGCACCTTTATTCACCTTTTCTGCTCCGCTCATAAGTTCGCCCGAGCCGTCCTTCACCTGTCCGAG
>JAGCHA010000077.1 GCA_017649325.1 Ruminococcus sp. | reverse complement strand
ATCGACTGTGAAAGCCTGTCCGCAGTGGGGACATTTTATCTCGTTCATTGTTTTTCCTCCCATATTAATAAGCATACGAATAATGCATTGAAACAAGTGTATTCATATTATACCATAAAGGCAAGAATATGTAAAGAATATGGCATTCCTTGTTGACATCACAATGATTCGGTGGTATAATGAATTTGTTTTTGACGCTAAAGAACAGGAGGACATAATATGGAAAAAACAGTCAAGAAAAAAGGAAAGCTCAAAAAGGTATTGCTGACGGTATTCCTCGTCATCATTCTCGTTATCGGAACTCTCGCCGGCTTCATCGCTGTGAACGCTTCAAAGAATATGAAGGTAATGAACAGCACACTCGATGAGGGGATGCAAACGCTTTCCGAATACGGAGATATAACTCCCGTGGACGCCGGTGAATACAAGGAAATAAAAATGTACGGCATTATTAAGTTCAATGTTTCGCAGTACGAGATAGAGAAGCTCGGCAATCTCTCCGTTATGAAAGTGAATATGGGTATGATGCAAATGGTATCGTACATCATCACTCCCTACGAGAAGGATATGCCAATGCTCTCTATGGACTTCATGTACATACTCGGAAACCGCAAGGCATACGCGGAGTTCTACGACCTCACCGCTGATAATACAACTCCCGAATATAAGAACGTAATGGATAATATAAGCATGCTGGCTGCCACATATTCCGACCTTGAGGATATACCGACAGAGCCTGCCTGGTACGACGATCTGCTGAACTTTGCTCTTCACAAGGCAGGCAAGAAGCACGACGACAACGAGATAAAGCAGATGTTCTCCGATGCAATAAGTACATATATGGAAAATGCCGCACTGCTTGAACAGCTCTCCAACGAGGCTGCTGCCGAGAAGCTGGAGATAACGCAGAAATACTGCGATGATCTCGTAGCAAACGGCGGTGTCTCCACCGACGTGTTCAAGAAGAATCTCGGCGATGAAAAGACGAAGGACTTTTTCGACAAGGTTCTCTTCGGCACAGAACGTTACAGATAAGATATAAAAATGCCGTTCCTGTTGGAACGGCATTTACATTTCTTTAAGGCAGCCTTTTCTTCAGTTCTTCATCTTCTTTGATGTGTTTCAAACTTGTCAGTTCATATACTCCCTCAGTGCCTCTCCCGCAGCCTTGTATCTCTCATAAAGCTCCGCTGCTGTCCATCTCATCGCACCGTTGCCGAGGATTATCATCTGCTCAAGTCCGTCTGAGGTCGCGACCATGACACGGTGCTTCTTCGAGAGCTCGTGCGATACGCGCTCGATATAGCTGTCGGCTGTCTCCGACTCCTTCGTGTAGACTATGCTGATATTGTAGTATTTCTCGATATCACGGTGTCTGCCCTTGACTTTGTATGCATCGAAAACTACGATTATCTCATAGCCCGTACAGCCCTGATAGCTGCACATCATATTTATCAGCTCCGACCTCGCTGCATCGAGATTCTCAGCCGCTATCTTTTTGAGGCCGTCCCATGCAAAGATGATATTGTATCCGTCAACAAGCAGATAATCGGGTCCTTCATACTCGGGCAGCTTCACGTTTTTAGTGTCGGGCTGCACTGCTTTGGTCTTTTTGAAGGCTCTGCGGGGGTCACGGTCAAGCTTGCCGTAGGTACGCTCGAATATCGCCATAAGCTCCTCATCGGAGGCTGTCCTCTCGGCGAATCTGCGTATCCTCGCGGTATCGGGCTGCTCCTCGGGCGGTTCTTCTGCCATGCATGACGGCAGATGCATATGCTCAGGGACTTCGTCCCATTTTACAACGTAGCCTGCTCCGTGCGAGCAGAATACCGAATCCGCTGAGTTTTCGATATCACTGTCGCAGTCGTAACCGATATCGGCTATGACACGTTCGCTGTCGTGGCACTCCCGATAACCCGAAAATGTACACGTCAGCCGTCCTCTGCCCCTTGTGTAGCCGATGACTTCAAGCTGATATGTGCCTATCTCGGACACGGGTGCGCTGCCCTTTATCACCGACATCTCTCCCTGTGTTTCGGGCTGTCCGAATTCGGCGCCAAAATGCTGTAGGTCGGATATCGCGCGTCCTACGCTCTCTGTCGGGACTTCAAGCTCATAGTCGTAATACGGCTCGAGCAGTATGCTCTCCGCAGAGCGAAGCCCCTGCCGCACCGCTCTGTAGGTAGCCTGTCGGAAGTCGCCGCCCTCGGTGTGCTTCAGGTGCGCTCGCCCTGCCTTCAGTGTGAAGCAGATATCCGTCACGGGCGAACCCGTGAGCACGCCTATGTACGTCTTCTCTTTAAGATGCGTGAGTATCAGCCTCTGCCAGTTGCGGTCGAGGTCGTCCTCTGAGCAGTCTGTACGGAATTCAAGTCCCCTGCCGCGCTCAAGAGGCTCTATCAGGAGGTGTACCTCCGCATAGTGGCGCAGAGGCTCGTAGTGGCCCACTCCCTCGACTGCGCTGCGTATAGTCTCTCTGTAGGTTATGGCTCCGTCCTCAAAGCTTACCTTGTAGCCGTACTTCATCTCTATCCGCTTTGTGAGCACCTCGAGCTGGACCGCTCCCATTAGCTGTATATGTATCTCGCGCAGCTGCTCGTTCCACACTATGTGGAGCTGCGGGTCTTCGTCCTCAAGTCGACGCAGGTCGTCGAGGATGTCGTATACGCTGCGCTCCTTCGGCAGTCCGACCCTGTATGTCATTATCGGCTCGAGCATTGCGGCTGCGGAGTTCTGACTGCACCCGAGCCCCTGTCCCGAATACGTCCCGCTCAGTCCCGTTACCGCGCATATCTCGCCTGCATTCGCGCACTCGGCTGTGCTGAACTTTTCGCCTGAATAGAACCTGACAGAGCTTACCTTGCCGCTGACTGCATTGCCCTCGGAATCGGTGTAGGTCAGCTCGTCCCTGACTGAAAGTCTGCCTCCGTTTATTTTCAGATGTGTCAGGCGTGTGCCCTTGGCATCGTAGGATATCTTATACACGCTCGCGCCGAAATCAGACAGGCGCTGCGGCTCTGACGTGAATCTGCAGAGTATTTCTATGAGGCTCTCTATCCCCTGCATTTTCAGCGCCGAACCAAAGCAGCACGGGAATATCCTGCGCTGTGTTATTGCTCTTGAAATGTCTGCGTCGCTGAGCTCGCCTGCCGATAGATATGTCTCCATAAGCTCCTCGCTGGACGCAGCCGAATTCTCCGATATCTCGCCGTCATCGCCCGAGAAGTCGCAGCAGTCAGGTGAAAGCCTCCTGCGCAGCTCGCTGAGTATCGCGCCCTTGTCCGCAGTGATAAGGTCCATTTTGTTTACGAATATGAACACGGGAACTTCATACTGACGCAGAAGCTTCCACAAGGTCGCGGTATGGCTCTGTACGCCGTCTGTGCCGCTGATCACAAGCAAGGCATAATCGAGCACGCTCATCGTACGCTCGGTCTCGGCTGAGAAGTCTACGTGTCCCGGAGTATCGAGGAGCATTATCCTTGTATCGCCTGCCGTGAACTCCGCTTGATGTGCAAATATTGTTATCCCGCGCTCCCGCTCGATAGAATCCGTATCGAGCGTTGAGCTGCCGTCGTCAACTCTGCCGAGCTTCCTCATCTGTCCGCTCGTGTAGAGCATTGCCTCCGCAAGCGTTGTTTTCCCCGAATCGACGTGGGCTGTTATCCCGACTGTTATCGTTTTCATGCGCGGTCCCCTCCTAACTAAAAGTCACTTTTGTCAGATGTAATTATAACATATTTTTCGCGTATTAGCAAGCCGTGCTTATCGGCTTCCTGTACGTACAGCTGCTAAAGAGGTATATCTCAAGGGGAACGACCGTGAAGAAGTGCTTTGATGACAGAAAAAGAGGACGTGATAAGTTCACCTTACCACGTCCTCCGGTCGTTTCTCCCTTTTTACAAAAGTGTTTCTGCTCAACAAAGCGAAATCTGATCAATACTTAATCTTTCACAGGACAAATCATCTGCAGGTCAAATGGTTCCTCTTCAGCAATTTCTTTTATAGGATCACTTGCCAAGCTACTTCCCATTGCTCTGTAAAATGCAATCGTCTCCTCGGAAGAACAGGCAGATATGTACAAGGCCTCCGCACCAGCTTTTCTCGCTT
>JAGCHA010000011.1 GCA_017649325.1 Ruminococcus sp. | reverse complement strand
TACAGCAAGCCCTATGACCGTTACGGCTGGGGAATGAAGCTCGCCGAGCAGTACAGCGGAGTCACCGTTGAGAATCTGGCACTATCGGGTAGAAGCTCGCGCAGTTTCTTGACCGAAAAGAACTATCAGGCACTCAAGAACTCACTCGGCAAGGGTGACTACCTGTTCATTCAGTTTGGTCATAATGATGAAAAGACTGACGAAAGCCAGTATCCCGGACTCGGAACCTACACGGGTCTTGACTGGAGCACGCTCGACAGCAGCGGCAAGGACAGTCAGGGACGTTATTCATACGAATACATTCTTGCAGCATACTATATCAATCTTGCAAAGAATAAAGGCGCTGTTCCTGTACTCGTAACACCGATAACACGCCGCGGAGCTGACGGTCAGGCAAACTATCAGCAGCATACCCCGTATCAGCAGGCTATGATACAGCTCGGCAAGCAATACAACATCCCTGTTATAGACATGACCGCACAGACCACACAGCTCTATACAAGCCTCTATAATTATGGCGGAGCAGCAGAAACAGCAAAAATGCACTGCTACACCGACACCGCCAAAACATCTCTTGATAACACTCATCTCAGCAATGCAGGCGCATACAAGGTTGCTTCTATGATAGCCGACGAAACAAAAAGCTCGGTCTGGCTATAGGCGTAAACCGAGCAAGTTAAGCTATATAATAAAGATACTCCCTCAGCCGTGAGGGAGTTTTTTTTCGTCAACTGTTTTTCTGTATGCAGCAGGAGTCACACCCGTTTTTTCACGGAACAGCTTCACAAAATGGGAAACGCTGCTGTATCCGCAGCTCTCCGCGATCTCTTCTATTTTCATTTCAGAGCTTTTCAGAAGTTCGCAGCTTCTTTGGATACGGCTGTCGATTATGTCCTGCATCATAGTCGAGCCAAAGGCTGTGATATACAGATGCTGGAAACGTGAGCGGCTGATACCGAGCTCATCTGCGAAAAAATCGGCATTCCACTCCTGCTCGGGCCAGCGGAATATCGACTCGCGTATCCACAGCAGACTGTGCATATACTTAGTCTCTGTAAGGAATGTGTCACTGTAGTGGAAGCGCGCCTGCTCATTAAATTTGTAGAGCATCATACGCAGATACAGCGTTACTATCTCGCTGCGATTCTGATGTGCAGAGTAAAATTCAAAGCAGATATTCCGCATTATAGCAGATGCGGCGGTCACATCGCCGATATGTACAGGTGTGTTCAATGGGATATCAAGCTCGCTGAACAACCGCATATCCTCCTCGTCGGGGAAGAAGTGCAGCCAGTCGTCGATATATTCACCGCCGTCAGCTGAATACTTCAGCGGTGCATGGAGCGGAAAAATGATATATGTCCCCGCCTTGGTATGTATCTCTTCGCCGTCTATATAAAATACCGCAGGAGTTTTAACAATGAGCATCAGCCAGTCACCCGAGCCGTCGGGACGGTCGACTGTGAAATTTTCGTCGTGTATATGATGATAGCCAACGCACAAACACTTCATATCCATCACCTCTGTCATTCAGTTATTGGTTTCGTATCCATTATAATACAAAAATGGCTGAAAAGTCAATGAAAAATATTGCGTTTCTGCTGCTTTTACAGCACAAATCCGCATTTACTTTTCGGTCGAGCTATTATATAATGAAGTCAGAAAAGGGTTGATCATTCATGAGCGGAGGTGTTATATATGACAGCAAAAGGAAGATTCGGGCTTGTGATACCCGAAATAAACAGTCCCCTTGACCGGGATTTCGTGGAAGGGGCTTACGCTCAGGCAAAGGCACTCGGATACGATCTGATAGTATATACAGGGATATACAATTGCCTTCGCGAATATCGCTATGATTCATACATCTCAGGACTTGAGAACATCTACACACTGATCTGTACGCACAAGCTTGACGGGATTCTATTTGCCGAGGAGCGCTTTCACACTCAGGACGTAATAGACAAGATAAACGGTTACCTCAAACTGACCAATACTCCCTGTCTTATACTCGGAGGCAATTCTCCGAATGCAAACATAATTAACGCAGATGAATACGGCAGTATGTACAGGATAACACGGCATATGACGGACGAACACGGCTGCAGGAAGCTTTACTGTCTCGCAGGTGTCCCAAATCATCGTTCTTCGGAAGAAAGGCTGAGAGGCTTCAAGGACGCGTGCACGGACTGTGGTATTAGCACTTCGGAGAGCGATATCCGATACGGCTGGTTCTGGAAGGATGTTCCTGCACAGCTTGGCCGCGATATTGCCAGCGGAGAGATAACGCGTCCTGACGCTGTCATATGCTGCAACGATGTTATGGCAGCGGCGCTGATTGATAGCCTGACAGAAAACGGCATCCGGGTTCCCGAAGATGTAAAGGTTACGGGCTTCGACGGCGGCTGGGACAGTCTCATGTGTCAACCCTCTGTGACTACCATTATCGGACGCGACAAACAGTTCGGCGCTGATGCTGTATGCAGACTCTATTCAATGGTAGCTGGCACTATACCCAGGCAGGAACTGTTCAGTCAGAGCATACGTTTTGGAGGAAGCTGCGGCTGTTGTAAAGAAGCACCGATGGACAGGCATATCAGCGAAATGATACATATGAACATAGAGAAACGCACCTTTATCGCGACTGACTTCATCCATCGGATGACTGATGCACAGTCTGTTGCCGATTTGTCAGAGCATATCAATGAGGTGTGTCACATCTTCAAGGGAGTGAAATGGCTCGATGTCTGTCTTTGCAGTGACTGGCAGGGTGATATGAATAATCCTGACGATTTCAGACAATACGGTTATTCAGACTATATGTATATGCTGCTTTCAAGGCGTGAGGATAATAACGGAAGTTCGTTCTTCAGTTTCCCGACAGCACAGGTCTTGCCTGCGCTCTGCGAACAGCATGAACCGCATCTAATAATGCTCACCTCACTTCACTGCAGCGGTCAGATATTCGGGTACATCGCAACAGCCTATACCGAATGCACATATATCACAGCTGATGAGTATTATGTCAGCTGGTGTGATTCGGTAGCAAACGGCGTAAAGAGCCTGCAAAGGAAGCTGTTCGCACAGCATTTCAGCAAGCAACTCGAAAAGCTCTCGGAGACTGACCCTGTTACAGGAATTTTCAACAGGAGGGGCTTCATGGTACATGCATCCGAAATGCTGAATCAGTATGACAACGAAGGTAGAAAAAGCTATCTTCTTCTCATTACATACTATCCCGAGAAGGTCGGAGCAGTTGCTCTGAAAGCAGCTATGGATACCATTCTGACAGAGCTTTGTATACACAGACTTTGTGCGAGAATAAACGATAACATCTACGCTGTCATTATTCCATCTCAGGATGAGAGCGGTATAGTCAACACGACCGAAAACCTTATTGCGGCGGTCGAATCAGGACTGCTTGACAGATTCGGTGATGTGAAGCTGCCTGAGTTCGTCACTTATACATCGATATTCACTTCGAACGAAAGCTCTGGGATCGAGAAAACAGTAGATGAGGCTATGCAGTCGCTTATCGACAGAAAAAAAGCTGCGGAGAGTAACTTTACCGATTACAGGGAGCTCATCTATCGTCTGAGAAGAAATATCTTCTCACAGCCTCAGAAGGAATGGGAGATAGAGAACATTTCCCATGATATAGGAATAAGCAAGAGCCATCTGCAAAGGCTGTACAAACAGTTATTCTCCACAAGCATAAAGGACGACGTTATAAACTTAAGGATTAAACGCGCAATGCAGCTTCTCGAACATACAGACATGCGTATCGTGGAGATAGCGGAGCAGTGCGGCTACAGAAGCGAGAACCACTTCATGCGGCAGTTCAAGGAAAAGTGCGGCAGAACGGCTGCACAGTTCCGAAGAGAAAAGCGAGCGTTGCTTCTCTGAGAATATGAGCCAAAATGTCATATTTAGAATATGAAATGTCATTTTATTCCGAAGCAAAGTATGATATATTAATATCAGAACGATTCTATTACAGGAGGTCGGTATATATGAAAAAACTGATATCATCAGTCCTTGCGGCGGCAGTCGCATTGAGCGGTTTTTCTGCGGTAGGCTCCGATGTTTTCGTGTCGGACGAGAACGCATACAACGTCGCATACGCGGCGGAGACCGCAAGTTTTGCGGTTGCAAATCCCGTGATAAGCAGAGGTGTTCCTGCCTACTCGGGCAAGTCGGACAGCGCTTCCTCCGGCAATGACGAGCATTACTATACCTCGTGGAGCTCGTCGGCGGGCGACTACCTTGCATACGACCTGTCGGGAGTCCCGAAGGAGCAGCGGAAAACAGTTCTCGCAGCGTGGTACAACCTCAGCAGTTACGACAACCTCGGTGCCTATGCAAGCAGAAATGCCGAGCCAACAGATTACACAATCGAGGTCAATAAGGCGCAGGGCGGAAGTTATCCGTCGGCGGGCTGGGAGGTAGTCGAGATCGTTATGGGCAACGGACTGAGTTCCCGTCAGCATCTGATAAATATGGACGGCTACAACTGGATACGCATGAACATTTCAAAGGCATATGGAGACAAAGTGACGCTCAATCTCGATATCCACGACGCCTCGCAGGGTGTGTTCGACAGCTGGATATTCTTCGGTGATTCAATAACCGCAGGAGGTATGGTCAATGCCTACGGCACCAGTTTCGCTTCGTATGTGAATCAGATCGACAGCCGCTTCTTCCCTGCACAGGAGAACGGCGGCATAGGCGGTATCACCAGTAAGGACGGCAAGGAGCATATCGACCAGTGGCTCAGTGGAAGTCCCGTACATTTTGTTAGCATAGCTTACGGCACGAACGACTGCTGGAGCAACCCCAACAATGTGCAGAGCTACTACAGCAACACAAAGTATATGATAGACGCGGTCCTCAAGGCGGGCAAGGTGCCTATACTTCCGAAGATACCGTCCTCCACGAACAAGGATGTCGGTGATAATGTAGGCTACTACAACGCTATGGTGGACAAGCTGTACATCGAATATGGTGACAAGCTCGTTCACGGTCCCGATTTTGATGATTTCTTCAAAAAGAATTCATGGGGTCTCAGTGCCGACGGCGTACATCCGAATTCCGAAGGATATGAAGCGATGAGGAAGCTCTGGGCGGAGACGATGTATGAGAATGTGTACAAGAATATCGGCACCCAGGCTCAGGCTCCCGACTGCATCAAGGGCGACGTAAACGGCGACGGTAAGTTCTCTGCCGCTGACCTTGTGACCTTGCAGAAATGGCTGCTCGGAGACAGAAAAACAGAACTGAAAGCATGGCAGGCGGGCGACCTTTGCGAGGACGGCAGGCTTGACACCTTCGACCTTGTTGTGATGCGAAAGCTGCTTGTGTCAGAGACCTCGGTGAAGCCGACCGATACTCCTCATGAGGAGTTCAGAGCTGTATACGAGGCTGAGAATGCGAAGCTCTCGGGAGCAAACACGATAATCGCAGATTCGGGCGCTTCTGGCGGCAAGGCTGTCGGAAATTTCGCCGATAACAACGATAACCTCACATTCACAATCGATGTTCCGGCTACGGGAAGCTATTGCCTGACATTCACATCTAAGGGACTTGGCGGCAACAAGTATAACGAGATACTTGTCGACGGCGAGAATGTCGGCGGCTTTGACAGTATCGGCGATACATTTACGGATACAGCGCTCCGCCGTGTGATGCTCAAAGCGGGCGAACACTCAGTCTCCGTTAAGAAGTCATGGGGGTGGATAACTATGGATAAGCTCACAGTTACCGAGGACGAGGCTATCTCAGCAAGTGTATACGCCGTGGAGAAGAAGCTCATCAATCCAAAGGCTGATGAAAATGCAAAGGAACTGTTCAGCTATCTTTGTGATTCATACGGCAAGTATACTCTCGCAGGTCAGGTCTGCAACGACGGACTCAGCGGCGACGAGTTCAAGGCAATATATGAGGTGACAGGCAAATATCCTGCCATTGTCGGACTTGATATGATGGACTACTGCCCGTCACGTCAGGCTAAGGGTGCAAGGTCAAATGCTGTCGAAACTGCGATAGATTTCCGCAAGCATGGCGGCATAGCGACTTTCTGCTGGCACTGGAACGCTCCCGATAAATACATGAAGTCAGGCGACACCGAGCAGGGCACTCCGCGCTGGTGGGGCGGCTTCAACACCTCCAACACCAACTTTGATATTGCCGCTGTTATGGACGGGCGCGACCCTGAGGGCAAGGCACTCATAGATGCCGATATTGCAGAAATAGCAAAGCAGCTGAACCGTCTGCGCGACGCGGGCGTACCCGTGCTGTGGAGACCTCTGCATGAGGCTTCGGGCGGCTGGTTCTGGTGGGGAGCAAAGGGATCTGACGCATACAAGAAACTCTGGTACTACCTCTACGATGAGCTCACAAATAAGTATAATTGCACCAACCTTATATGGGTGTGGAACGGTCAGGATCCTGACTGGTACCCGGGCGATGAGTACGTTGATGTCATAGGAGAGGACATCTACGCGGGCGAGCACAGCTACGGCGCACAGAATGCGAAGTTCTCCGAGCTGCTTGAATACTCAGGCTCGAACAAGATTATCGCTCTCACCGAGAACGG
>JAGCHA010000076.1 GCA_017649325.1 Ruminococcus sp. | reverse complement strand
TAACAGCCTTAGCGCTGTCGATATCGTTGAATATCTTGCTGCCCGTAGAAACAATTTCGCCGTTACCGGCCTTGAGGCTGAAGCTGAAGCCCATACCTGACTCCTTGAGCAAAAATTTTCCCATTGTTGATTCAACACCTTTCTAAATGATTGTGGGTAATTGTTATACAATTCTGACATTATTATACCTTTTTTGATTGAAAAAGTCAATAGAAAAAGGGAAAAAAGTGTGCAAACACAGGCTTAGTATTCACTAACAAAACAAATTGACAAAGAATTGTCAATATGCTATAATGAAAGTGTCGGACAGCGGGATTTATTCCGTGGTCGGTCGGTCACAATGTTAGTTTTCGGGCAGCAGGGCTGAGGCTCTGTTATCGGAGAGCGGCTTATATCGCAAATAAGCTATTACTGCCCGCTCGAACTCCGAGCGGGCTTTTTGGTGTTATTATGGACAAATGCAAAACGAGGTACCCGATACTGCTGGTACACGGCATGGGCTTCCGCGACGAGCCTATCTGCTA
Organism: Ruminococcus sp.; assembly: GCA_017649325.1. Lineage (GTDB taxonomy): Bacteria > Bacillota > Clostridia > Oscillospirales > Ruminococcaceae > Ruminococcus. Next base: position 3,130 of record JAGCHA010000076.1, on the reverse strand, counting down.
CTGGGGACGCATCCCCTCCGCACTGCGTGCTCACGGCGCGGAGGTATACTTCGGCGAGCAAGAGGCAAATGCCGATATCGAGCGCAATGCGCGACTGCTCGCGGAGAGGCTGAAACGCCTGCTTGCGGAAACGGGCGCAGAGAAGGTCAACGTCATCGCACACTCGAAGGGAGGCATGGAGACGCGCTTCCTTATCTCCACGCTGAAAATGGGCGGTAACATCGCCTCACTGACGACGATTTCCACGCCGCACAACGGCTCTGCGGCAATGGACAGCCTGATGAAGTTCAAGCCGATAATGAAGCTCATCGGAGCGGGCACGGACTTTTTCAAGCGGCTGGGCGGAGACAAAAAGCCTGACACCTACCGCTGTTTCGAGCAGCTTACGACGGGCTATATGCGGTGCTTCAACGAGAAAAATCCCGACGACCCGCGTGTATACTACCGAAGCTGCGCCTTCTTGATGAAGCACTGGTACAGCGACATCATCATGGCGGTGCCGTACATCGGAGTTCTTGTGCTGAACGGCAAAAGCGACGGCTTTCTCACGCCGCCCGAGGTCATGCACGGCGAGCACCGCGGCACGTTCACGGGAGCGGGATACCGCGGGATGTCGCACTGCGACGAAGCAGACCTGCGGCGAATGCGGTGCAGGGTCAAAGACATCGTCACAGGCGAGGTCTGCTCCGATGTAACGGAGCTGTATATCAAGCTCGTTTCGGAGCTGAAGAAACGCGGAATGTAAAATTCCGTGTTCGGGAGAGAATTTTTCGGGCTGATGCGTGCATCACCCCCTACACAAAAACAAGAAAAGAGGCGGGAAATGGAAGAAAAGCGCATAGCGGTCGCGGCTATCGTGATAGACGAGCAGTCGGCGGCGGTAGAGGTCAACAACGTGCTTCACGAATACAACGACATCATCATCGGGCGCATGGGACTGCCTTACAAGGAGCGCGGGATATCACTGATATCGGTCGCTCTCGACGCATCCCCCGACAGGATAAGCAGTCTGACGGGCAGGCTCGGACAGATAGGCGGAGTTTCCGTAAAAGCGGCTATTTCCAAGAAATAGATTCCAGAAATCAGAATATAACGGAGGTTAAATCATGTACAACGTAAAATCGCTTAATGCAGACGAATTCATCAACCACGAAGAAATACTTGAAACGCTCGAATATGCGGAGCAGAACAAGCACAACAAGGCACTCATCGAGGAGATACTCGAAAAGGCACGCCCGAAGAAGACAGGACGCGGAGTCGAGTGTGCGGGACTTTCCCACCGCGAGGCGAGCGTACTTCTCGCGTGCGACCTTCCCGAGATGACGGAGAAGATATACGACCTTGCCCGCGAGATAAAGCAGGCATTTTACGGCGACCGCATCGTAATGTTCGCACCGCTGTACCTCTCCAACTACTGTGTAAACAAGTGCGTATACTGTCCCTATCATATGCAGAACAAGGAGATACCGCGCAAGAAGCTGACACAGGATGAGGTGCGCGACGAGGTCATCGCATTGCAGGATATGGGACACAAGCGCCTTGCCATTGAGTCGGGCGAAGACCCCGTGAACAATCCCATCGAGTACATACTCGAATGTATCAACACTATCTACTCGATAAAGCACAAGAACGGAGCAATACGCCGCGTAAACGTCAACATCGCGGCTACCACCGTTGAAAACTACCGCAAGCTCAAGGAAGCGGGCATAGGCACATATATCCTCTTTCAGGAGACCTACCACCGCGAAAGCTACGAAGTGCTCCACCCCGCAGGGCCCAAGCACAACTATGCATACCACACCGAGGCAATGGACAGAGCAATGGAAGGCGGCATCGACGACGTAGGACTCGGCGTACTATTCGGACTTGACAAGTACAGATACGAGTTCGCAGGACTTCTTATGCACGCCGAGCACCTTGAAGCCGTACACGGCGTAGGCCCCCACACAATAAGCGTTCCCCGCCTCAGACGCGCCTCCGACATCGACCCCACAGTATTCGATAACGGCATCGACGACGAGACATTTGCGAAGATAGTAGCGTGCATACGAATCGCAGTACCGTACACGGGCATGATAATCTCAACGCGCGAGAGCGAGGAGTGCCGTGCGAAGGTCATCGGACTTGGCGTATCACAGATATCGGGCGGCTCGAGAACGTCAGTCGGCGGCTATGCGGGCTACTCGTCGGAGGAGAGACCTCACGACACCGAGCAGTTCGACGTATCGGACCAGCGCACGCTTGACGAGGTAGTGAAGTGGCTCATGGACATGGGCTATATCCCGTCATTCTGCACAGCCTGCTACCGTGAGGGGCGCACAGGCGACCGTTTCATGGCGTTGTGCAAGGTAGGACAGATACAGAACTGCTGCCACCCGAATGCACTGCTGACGTTACAGGAGTATTTGCAGGACTACGCATCTCCCGAGACAAGGAAGGTCGGTGAGGCAATGATCGACCGTGAGATACAGAATGTCCCCGACCCGAAGCGCCGCGAGAAGGCACTCGAATACCTTGACAAGATAAGGAACGGCGAGCGCGATTTCCGCTTCTAAAAGAACTCAGAACAAAAAAGGACGCACCTCAGTGCGTCCTTTTTTTATTGTATGGAAGAACCATTGGTCGTCTGCAAACATAGCAACAAACCACCTGTAACGACTGTATAGGTACCGTCCTTACCCGATGTCTATCACGGACAGCTCGGGACGGTTGAATATTCGCGGTATCGTTATCATATTCAGATTCCGCGCAAGGCCTCGGGAGACTATCTGTACTGTGCCTTGAACCGTGCGCTGACCTGTGGTGAATTCGGGGAATATCCCTTGGTCGGGAGCGTAGAGCCCCTGCTCGAGCACGTAGGGCAGTCTCCACTGACCGCCGTGTGCGTGGCCCGACAGCACAAGGTCAAACTTCTTTCCGCCGTGATTCGCGCTTTCATATCCGATATGGCTTATCTCCTGCGGCTCGTGCGCGAGCAGGATATTGTATGCGTCGGGTGCTATTGCCTTATAGCAGCTGTCGAGCTGCGAGCCGTTCTCGTCAAATGTGCCTGCGTTTATTATGCCGTGAACACGGACTTTTTGCCCGTTTACCGTACTATCCGTGTAACTGCCGTGCAGGACGGGTATGC
>JAGCHA010000075.1 GCA_017649325.1 Ruminococcus sp. | reverse complement strand
TACAGCATAATTGCCGAAGGCTCGGATGACATCTACAAGTCACTGGAAGACCACTTCAATGAATTTGAATAACGCTCATTGTTGGACAGCACCGCATGCATATTGCTTGCGGTGCTGTTCTGTTTTTCTTGTTTTGTCTTGATGAAAAGGAATTATTATGATATAATGATATAGGACAGACATCGGAAATACCATAGTAATGAGGAAAGCACTGAGGTGATATTATGACAGATGTTTACAGTAATTGTCCTGTTTTTGAAGATGATAAATATATGCTGCGTTTTGTTGAGGAACAGGACGCAGATGACCTGTTGGAGGTATACAGCGATAAAAACGCTTTGCCGTTTTTTAACAGCGACAACTGCGACGGAGATAATTTTTATTATCCCACGAAAGAAAAAATGCTTGACGCAATAAAATTCTGGTTATCATCGTATGAAACAAGGTGGTTTGTGAGATTCGCGATCATTGACAAAGACGCTTCAAAGGCAATAGGAACTGTTGAGTTGTTTCACCGTGATTCTGATGATGACTTTAACGGAGACGGAGTTTTACGGCTTGACGTAGGCAGTGCTTATGAGAAAGAAAGCGTATTGTTCAATATATTATCGCTTATAGTTCCGCCTGCTTTTGAACTTTTTGACTGCAATGAGATAATAACCAAAGTTCCAAATTATGCTGTGGAGAGAATTCAGGCAGTACAGAAATTCGGCTTTACAGTATCAGAACATTTTCTAATTGGTACACACGACGGATATGCCTACAAAGGTTACTGGAAAATACAGAAATAAACTTCTTGAAACGTGAGGTTGATTTATGGATATCACTTACAGAAAACTATCGGCTAAAGAACTTGATACTTTTATTTCAATGAGAATAAACCAGCTTCGTGAAGAGGGCGCAAAAGAGGATATCGACCTGAGACCCGCTCTGAAAGACTACTATCAGCGCCATATGGCGGACGAGACTTTTATTTCATGGATAGCTCTGGACAACGAAAAAATTATCGGAACAAGTGGTATATCCATCGTTGAAAAGCCGCCTTATTTCAGCTGTCCCAGTGGTAAGATAGCTCTTCTGTCCAGTATGTTCACTGACATGTCCTACAGGCGGCAGGGCATAGCAAAAAAGCTGCTGTCACTTGTAGTCGATGAGGCAAGAAAACAGGGGTGCGGTACTGTTCAGATAACTGCATCGGATATGGGAGTTTTACTGTACACTGATTTCGGCTTCGTAAAGAATAATAATTTCATGCAGTTTAAGCTGTAAAGAGAAAAGCTTCTTCGTTACTGAAGAAGCTTTTTTATGTCTGATAGTAAAACTCATGCATTCACCGAAACCTTCAATGCGTTTCTGAGTGCTGATACTTTATTTGTACGCTCCCATGTGAAATCTGCGTCAGGTCTGCCAAAGTGTCCGTATGCAGAAGTCTTGGCGAATACAGGCTTTCTGAGTTCCAGCTCTCTGATTATTCCGCTTGGGGTGAAGTCAAATACTTCCGAAACTGCGTCTTGTATATCTTCATCGGGGATAACACCTGTTCCGAATGTGTTTACATAAATAGATACAGGAGCAGCCACGCCGATAGCGTATGCCAACTGTATCTCTGCACGTTCAGCAAGTCCTGCGGCTACGATATTTTTTGCAGCCCATCTTGCAGCATAAGCTGCACTTCTGTCAACCTTTGTTGAGTCCTTACCGCTGAATGCTCCGCCTCCGTGATGAGCAGCTCCGCCGTAAGTGTCAACGATGATTTTTCTTCCTGTCAGACCGCTGTCTCCGACAGGTCCGCCGATAACAAATCTGCCTGTGGGATTTACGAGAACACGCACCTCGTCATTGAGCCAGTTTTCGGGAATAACAGGTTTGATGACATATTCGATGAGATCATTGCGCAGCTGTTCCTGTGAAACATTTTCATCGTGCTGTGTGGATATAAGTACAGTATCGATGCCGACAGCCTTGTCGTCCTCATAAATTACAGATACCTGTGTTTTACCGTCGGGACGGAGATAGGAAAGCGTTCCGTTTTTGCGTACTTCCGTAAGTCTGTATGCAAGTCTGTGTGCCAGTGAGATAGGCAGCGGAAGCAGCTCGGGAGTTTCATTTACAGCGTAGCCGAAGATTATTCCCTGATCTCCTGCACCGATGTCTGTACCATTTTCTTCTCTGACTTCGAGAGCTGAGTCAACACCCTGTGCGATGTCGGGAGACTGCCTGTCAAGCAGGTTGATCACCTCTGCGCTGTGCCCGTCAAATCCGAGGGCTTCATTGTCATAACCGATACTGTTTATTGCGTCACGTACCACCTTTTCCGTATCTATCTCAGCAGAAGAGCTTATCTCTCCCGCGAGGATAACAGTGTTGTTCTTGAGGACAGTCTCAGCTGCAACTCGTGCCGTCGGGTCTTTTGCAAGGTAAGCGTCAAGGACAGAGTCAGAGATACGGTCTGCGACCTTGTCGGGGTGCCCCTCTGTTACGGATTCTGATGTAAAAATATACTTGCTCATAATAATTCTCCTTTAATTGGGTTTCGGACAAAAAAAGAGGAACGCAGAAAACTGCATTCCCTTTGTTCTTGTTATTTGCGCAGCAGCGCATAATCAGAATACAAAAGTGCTGTTTCTCCGATAATCAAATATTCTATTGCTAAGCGAGAAACAACAACATATCTTTTTCATCGTGAAACAACTCCTTTCCATTTGATGTTTTTATTATACTGCATAATGCAGCAGCTGTCCAATCCCGAAAAACTATAATCAGTCATAGTTCGGAATAATAACTGATAAACTCATCTATGCAGGCTTTTTTCGGCTGCGGCACTGACTGCCACACAAGCTCGCCCTCACATTCAAGGCTCAGCACATAGCCGTCGCACTGCTCCCAGCCGTAGAGTAAATAGTCATTGCCGTTATGTGAGAAAGCGATCTCATTTTCAGTGAAAACAGCCTGTATGATATTGTTTGTATTCATAAGAACTCCTTTAATATACATTGCGTCCATAGACGTGAAAAAATGCTGTGATTCAGTAAGCATGGAGAGAACTGTCGTACATTTACATATACTGAATTATTATTTAGAGAATATCATGTTATGCATATTTTGTCAATAGGATTTATGTGAATTTATTATTGACAAAAGCCTGCAGCTGTTATATAATCGATTTATATAAGGCTGCAAGTCTTCTGTTCCTCATCAAAGAGTTCTGTTATTTCCGGCTTGTCACCGCAGACAGGACAAGATGCCACTCTTTCAGGCAGCCTTACTCTCCGCCATTCCATTTTCAGTCCGTCAAATATAAGCATACTTCCCGTGAGCAGTTCACCCTGCCCTGTAATATATTTCACGGCTTCGAGAGCCTGCATGGAACCGATTATTCCTGCCATTGCACCGATCACTCCTGCCTCGCGGCAGCTTGGCACAGCATCCTCAGGCGGCGGAGCCTCAAATATACAGCGATAGCACGGTCCCTTATCGGGGACGTAGGTCATCAGCTGTCCCTCAAAACGAAGTATGCCTGCATGACAGAAGGGCTTGCGTCCCAGAACGCAGGCGTCGTTTATAAGGAACTTAGTCGGGAAGTTGTCCGCGCCGTCAATGACAAAGTCATAATCCCTGATAATATCGGCAATGTTTTTGCTGTTGATATTTGTCTCATATGTGTTGACATGAACGTCAGGGTTAAGAGCATTTATTGTTTCAGCAGCGGACTGCACTTTTGATTTGCCCAAATCATTTGTTGTGTGGATTATCTGTCGCTGCAGGTTCGAGAGCTCCACTTTATCCATGTCGGCAATGCCGATAGTACCTACTCCCGCGGCGGCGAGATACATCGCGGCAGGTGCTCCGAGCCCGCCTGCGCCGATGATGAGTACCTTTGCGGCAAGGAGTTTTTTCTGCCCCCTCACGCCTATCTCCTTAAGCGTGATATGTCTTGAATAGCGAGAGAGCTGTTCGTCTGTAAGTGCCATATCTGACCTCCTGAAAGGAAATAATGAAATGAAAACTATAAAAGCGGCAGATATCGCCGCACTTGATACAAATTCGGTAACTCTGCTCGATATACGCAGCAGAGAAGAATATGAACGTAACGGGTTCTGCGGTTCTGTTAATGTACCCTTTGATGAGATATCAACGGGACTGTCAAAGCTGCCGAAGGACAAGGCCGTGTACGTCCTGTGCAGAACCGGTGACCTCAGCGCCGAAGTAGCCGAGATACTCGAAGACAGGGATTACGACGTATACAACATTGACGGCGGATACGCCGCGTATATCACGCACCTTGCAAGTTCGGATATGTGACTGCACATTCAAGTATAGCATTCTCCGCGGCTGATTTCAAGCAGCAGGGATATAGGTTTTTTCTATTGAACTCAATGACTTTTTCGCATTGGACAAACGCGGTTTGCGATGTTATAATAAAGGCATACCAAGGAAAGGAGCTGTACAAATGGTAACAGGCAAGGAATCCATACAGCACATTTTCCGCTCCGTGCTCATTTGTACAGAGCGGATGTGGAAGGCTGAACGATGTTGATTGAATGACCGTTCAGAAGTACCTCCGTAAATGTGCCATAAAGTAATTTTGAAGGGAATGGTCGCGCTGATAAAGAGTTCCATAAGCTTTTTCAGAAAGATGTTTAAAAGCAGTATGTATTTCATCCGTACAGAAACAGGTGCTTTAGTGTTTGAGCCTACGGCATTTTCTGATGATAAGCACGACTGACACCCAATAACGAATAATAACAAACGCCCGAACTTTCATCAGGTTCGGGCGTTTTTTTGCCTCAAATAATCTTTTTTATACTTGGACTGTTTATAAAGTGAACGTTGATAACAATCCACATATATCCAACATCCGCTATTGATTGATTGTTCGAAACATGGTATAATTTTATAAAAATAAATATGATAACAGATGCTATACGTAATAAAACAGATAAGCTCGGGGAGGTGTTCCGGACGGGCAGACTTGCCAATGCTGTTTTAGTAGTATACTTAAACTATGTGGATTTTAGAAAGGGTGTTTTGATATATTGAAACGTTTTATATCACTTGCGGCAGCGTTTGCTGGGGCACTCTGTATGCCTATGACATCTGCTGCGGAAGCTGGACTTCCGAAGGGGTGGCTGCTGTGGCACAGCTACAACAATTATGCCGACCTCGACAGTGAGCTGTATCTGCGAACTCCCGACGGTGCGGTAAAAACTATCAGCGGTGATTTTATCCACGCGATGAACGGCAGCTTCGGCAGGTCGCCCGAGCGGTTCACTTTTATGGCGATAGACAGGGCGGCTGACGAGTGGGATATTTATTTATCCGACCACGGAGAAATTGTAAATCTGACGCGGAACAGCGGATTTCGCAATGAAGACCCGAAGTTCTCTCCCGACGGTAAAACTATCGTTTTTAAGCGCGGTCACCGGGACGATTCAGCGGATGGCTTTGTGTACAACCTTGCGCTCCTTGACGTGAAAACAAGAGAAGTCACAATGCTGACCGATGACTCCGCTGAGGAGGCAATGCCGTGCTTTTCGGCAGACGGGAAGTTCATTTACTGCGCGAGCTACACTGACGGTATCGGCTCTGTTTGCAGGCTTGACCTGAGCACGAAAACATCCGAGTTCATTTTCAGTGAGAGCGGAGTGAATGCCTATTATCCGATTGTCAGCGGCGATAAGCTGTACTTCACGAAATGGTGCTCCGCGGACAATCGCTGCGACCGAATAATGTGCTATGACGGTGAGAGAATAACGTCCCTGCCGTTTGATTCGGACAAGTATGACTGCTCGGACGCTTGCCCTGTCGGCGGCGAAAAAATGATGTTCAGCAGCACTATGAACGGCAGCTATGACCTGTACTGTTATGACGGCTCGCGCGTCTCTCCGCTGACGGAGCTGAACTCCGACAAGAACGAACTTGGTGCGGATTTCTTTGCTTTTGATTCAGTCTTTGGTGATGTCAATGAGGACGGTGAATTCACTGTTGCAGACCTTGCAATGTTCCAGAAATGGCTGCTTTCCGCACCTGACGCAAACCTTGAAAACTGGTGTAATGCCGACCTTTGCAAGGACGGCAGGCTCGATGTATTCGACCTGTGCATGATGAGAAGAGAACTGGTCGAAGGATGATATAATGCTCATAATGAAAGTTGGAATTGCAATGAATAATATAGTGATACTTGTCGGCGGCATGAGCTTGGATGCGGTGATAATAGCGTGTCCCGCCATATCCCTGAATGGAACGGCGGCGAACATTTCATCGAGCCTGAGAAGCGCGTAGTTAATGGAATAAAACGAATTTTATACGGAGGTAATTATGGCGTTTGATTTTAAGAAAGAATATAAGGAATACTATATGCCGAAGAATAAGCCGCAGATAATTGAGATACCTACTATGAACTATATCGCAGTGCGGGGACAGGGTGACCCGAATGATGAAAACGGTGAATACAAACAGGCAATAGGTGTTCTTTATGCAGTTGCTTATACGCTGAAAATGAGTTATAAGACCGACCGTAAGATCGATGGTTTCTTTGAGTATGTTGTACCGCCGCTGGAAGGGTTCTGGCGGAGCGATAACGGCGGTACTTTTGACTATGAGGACAAGTCGCAGCTTGGGTGGATATCTGTTATCAGGCTGCCTGATTTTGTAACGGAGAAGGACTTTCAGTGGGCGGTCGAAACTGCGACAAAGAAGAAAAAGCTCGACTGTTCATCGGCGGAATTCCTGACGGTAAATGAAGGGATGTGCGTTCAGATAATGCACATCGGTCCTTACGACGACGAGCCTGCGACCGTGGAGATAATGGACAGGTTTATTGCCGAAAACGGATATCAAAACGATATGAACAACGAACGTCTGCACCATGAGATATACCTCTCAGACCCGAGAAAAACTCCGCCCGAGAAGTGGAAAACGGTTATCCGTCACCCAATAAGAACGTGTGACTGATAGCTCAAAACAAGGCTGCCGCAGTGATCGGCGTTGCAAATGACAGCAATATGATTTTATCCACCGAAACTTCAAAATATGGGTTTAATACCCTGCTGATTTGTTGTATCATTAGTGTGGTATGTTTTTTCAGGTATGTGTTTTTTAAGGAGGAATCGAAAATGAATAAGGCAAAGACTCTAAAGTCTGTATTTGCGGCGGCGGTGGCGGGGACTGCTATGTTCTCGGCGGAAGCTGTAATCCCCTCTGCTGCATCGGTTCAGGCACTCGACCCTATCGGCTATTACTGTCACGACACGTTCGAGAGCGGCACTGACGGCTGGGAGGGCAGAGGCGGCGCTTCTGTCTCGGTCGGCGGTAATGCATATAAGGGCAGCAAGGCGCTTGCGGTGTCGGGCAGGAGCAGTTCGTGGCAGGGCGCGATGAAGTCTCTCGACTCCGCTGTATTCACAGCAGGCAAGTCGTTCAGCTTCAGCGCGGCTGTATCGGGGACGGGTAATATGATGCTGTCGCTCCAGTACAAGGACGCTGCGGGCGAGACAAAGTACGGACACATCGCTGACGGTGTGGCTTCGGGTGATTACATTCAGCTCGCGAATACGGATTACGAGCTCCCCGAGGGCTCGGACTTCGTTCTCTACTTCGAGACGGAAACGGGGACAGGAAAATTTATCGTCGATGACGTGATAGTAGCTCCCGCAGGTACTCGGATAGACGGTCCGAAGCCTGTTATCCCTGCCGATATCAACTTCGACGGCAGAGTGGACTGCTTCGACCTTGTCCTCGCAAGACAGGGGGCGATAAACGGGCTTGAGGCAAGGGCACTCAAGGCGGGCGATGTCGACGGGAGCGGTGAGATGAACGCCGCTGACCTCGTACAGATAAGTCAGTTCGTTCTCGGCGAGAGAGCTGAGTTCGACAGAGTCGAGCCGCCCGAGGACGTCGGCAAAAAGTATATGGAAAGCATACGCGATACCATAAATGTGAATGTGCCCGCAAATGTTCTGGCGAATGCAGAGGGCGGTGTACAGCATATCACCTACTTCTCTAAGAAGGCTAACCGCAATAAGGGCGCGAATGTATGGCTGCCGCCAAACTATGACGAGAACAAGCAGTATCCCGTGTTCTACGTCAACCACGGCTACGGCGGCGACGAGGGCGCGATGGTCAACGGTATGGGCGTGCGCGAGATCGCTACCAACCTCATCAAGAGCGGTGAAGCTGAGCCGATGATAATAGTTTTCACCAACCAGTACACCGACCCGAATCACGAGAAGCAGACGGGCAACGGTCAGGCTGATGTTCCGGGCTATGACAACTTCGTCGAAGATCTCCCTGACAGCCTCATGCCATATATCGAGTCGCATTATCCCGTCAAGACAGGCCGCGAGAATACCGCGGTCGCGGGATTCTCGATGGGCGGCAGAGAGTCGCTCTATATCGGCATACGCTGCTGCGACAAGGTCGGCTATATCGGCGCGGGAGCTCCTGCGCCCGGCATATTCCCGACAAGGGATGCTCTGATGAATCACCCCGGTGTTATGAGCAAGGAGGATATGCGCATCGACCCGCCCTACTCGCCGTATGTGCTGATGATAGCGGGCGGTACCAACGACGGCATGGTTGGGGATTACCCCAAGCAGTACAGCGACCTCTTCACCGAGCACGGCACCGAGAATATCTATATCTCCGTACCAGGCGGAGGTCACGACAGCAAGACCGTTATCCCGCTGATGTATAACTTCATCAAGTGCCTCTTTAAGGCAACCTGATAAATGAAACAGCCGCAGTATCGCCCTGAGCTACTGCGGCTGTTCCGTTTCGCAAAACCACGCGCAGGTTATGAACTTCCCCGAAAAAGCGGTTCCCTCGTTCTTGTCAAAGAGCATCCGGCAGATACTGAGGATAGTGCTGTACTTTCTCGTGTTGCGTGTGTTTATGCATTTGCCGAACTCAGCGGAGATGTCGTAAGGCACGCGCACCTCGTCGAGGAATGACAGCGCCTCTTTCAGCAGGTGTGAGCTGTGCGGATTTGCTGTCACCTTGTTCAGCATTGAGGCGGCGGCTTTGATGATGCGGTTCTCTGCACGGTCGGGAGTGAACACGTCGTGCCGCACATAGATGCGCTCGCGGTGGGTGAGGTTGCGGCGGATATTCTCGGAGAACATTATCGTTCCCTGTACGGTGGTGAGGTTCTCCTCGCGGCTCGTATAGGTCGAGAGCACGCCGCTTTTGATTATCTTCATCGTCTCGCCCGCAAAGACGGAGATGAAGTATTCCATGAAGTTGACCTCGGGGGCGAAAGTCTCTGCGCTGAACTCAAATCCGCACCGCCTGCCAAACTCGGCACTGAGCAGCTTCCTCGCCTCGGCAGTGCCGCCCTCGGTGCGCGGGAGTATCTCGAGCAGTGTGCCGTCCGTGAAGCACGCAAAGCCGCAGTAAGTCCCCGCTGTGAAAAACTGTCTGCCGTTTTCACGACGGAGTGCGATGACCTCTCTGCCATCGGCGGCACCGACCTCCGCAAGCTCGCCGAGCACCTTGGTGAGACTGCCGCTTTCGGGAGAAAGCTCCGCTATACGTTCATTGGCCGATACGCAAATGTGTCTGCTGTACATGGCATTCTCCGTTCATCAGGAATTATCGCTGTATATGTTTATGAAGTGCTCCCTGTTCCACTTCATCGGGTCGCCTATGCGGTAGAGGCGCTGTCCCGAATCGAAGTGCTTGACATACCTCGGGGTTATGCATTCGATGAAGGTGTTCTCGTCGTTGAGGATGAGCCTTATCCTTTCATAGTCGTCAAAGAAGTATTCCTGCAGAAGCGGGATTATCTTCGTGGAGAATACCTCTCTCAGCTCGCCGAGTGTGGTTATGCAGCCGTTGTTGTTCATGAAGTATGCGTGACCGATAGCGTGCTCGCGGTCGTAGTAGTATTCGATACGCTCGTTCAGCGCGGTAAGAAGCTCGCAGAGGTCGACGCCCTCGCAGTCTCCGAGCAGGGACGGCTGAGGCATCATTTCTATGAAGTGGAAGCGGCGTCTCAGCGCGATATCAAGCATGGCGATAGAGCGGTCGGCGGTGTTCATGGTGCCGAGGATATACAGATTCGGCGGCACCTGAAACTCGGTCTGCGAGTAGGGCAGTATCAGCGTCGTGCCGCGCTTCGATTCTTCGATGAGCGTGATGAGCTCGCCGAAAATACGTGATATATTGCCTCGGTTTATCTCGTCGATAACAGCTACGAAATTCATGTGCGGGCTTTTTGACGCCTTTTCGCACAGCGACTTGAAAACGCCGTTGTATGGGCGGTAGATGACGGTGGTTTCAGCGTGTGCGATATTTGAGTCGTTGCCGTATTTGTCAACTACTACGGGGCGTATGCCCTCTACGAACTCCTCGTAGGCGAGAGACTGGTGGAAGGTGGTGAACTTTATCTGCCCCGAAGCCGCGTATTGCTCATATCTTGCCCTTATTTCAGAATAGGTCTCTCCATTGGCTATGCGCCCGCCCTCGACCAGCTCAACTGCGTATTTTACGACATTGTAGGTTTTGCCTGTGCCGGGAGGTCCGTACAGTATCTGATTGAGCGGGAAATCCGATTTCCTTGTTCTCTTCTCGCGGACAGGCTCTCCGGCAGCAGGTGAAGGAGCAGGTTCCTCATTTTCATTGAGAAGCTCCCACGACATGAGGTCGAATACACGCATATTCTTGAATTTGAAGTTCGCCTCGCGAAATTTGAGTATCCTGCGCGAGTTGGGGATATAGTTCTGTATATCTCCCGTGTCGTCAAGCTCTATCCCGAGCGTCTTGTAAACAAGGCTGTCGACGGCTCTTTCGCCGATTATGGGGAAGGTAAACGGCTTCAGGCAGTGCAGTATCCTTGACATGACGAATACGGGCATGCCCGAGAATTTTATCTTTGAATCGAGCATATCCTGTGCCGTATCAAAGAGCTTGTCATCTTTCTCGAGCCCCGAGAGGTTTATGCACATCATCAGGAAGAACTGTATTGCTCCCGCTTCCTTGGAAATGGGACTGTTTTTTAGTGAGTTTGAAGCGGTCAGGAACTCCATTTCCTGCTTGCTGACGATATGACTGAACAGCTTCATTGATTCGCGGTCCCATATACTCTTCGCAGTCGTCTCGAGCAGCTGCTTGTCGGTGTGCAGCAGGTGGCTTTCCTGTATGAGCTCTTTCAGCCTGACCATGCTGCCGTCCCAGCAGCCAAGCGAGAGGTAGTAGAGAAGCTCGAGGTCGTTGCTGTCGATGACCGTGAGCCTCCTCAGCTTTGTGTAGTATTCCACTGCCTTGCGCACGCAGCGGTAGGTTCCGTCAAATTCATTGGGCAGTATCTCTTTTTTGTGCTTTAATTCGCCAATAAGAAGCATCTTATCCATATTCAATGGCTCCAATCCCGATAGGTTTCTACGGTAATAGTACCATAACAACAAATAATTGTCAATGCTATTTGAAATTTTTACACATTCTTCACAAATCAAGCGCCTGCCGCTCTACATTTACGATAGTGTTATAAACAAATGCTGAGGAGGAAACTTTCGAAAAAAATAAGGGGGAGCACTTTCAGAAGAAAGGGCTCCCCCGTTGAATGGTCGCGGTATTGAAGTATAAGTGCTGCGGTCACCATGTTTTTGTCTCGGCGTTCTTTTCAAGTTCCTCAACAAGCTTTTTGCGCATTATTATGAGGTCGAATGTATCGACCGACTTGTCGCTGTTCATATCGGCGGCGGCGTACTGCTCCTCGGTGAGTTTTGCTCCGCCGAGCAGGTAATTCTGCATAACGACTGCGTCTGCGATGCCTACCTTGCTGTCGTTATTGAGGTCGCCCGTTGCCTTGGGCTTCTCTTCCTCTATCTTCTTGATGTAAGTCATCGAAACAAAGCCGATTATGCCGTTGTACTCAATGTGCGCCCAGCTGCCGTCAGCCTTTGTTACCTTGAACGTTGCGTTCGCGGGGATAGTGCCGAGGAGCTTCGCGCTCGCACTGTGGTCGGCTCTGATGTTGAGCACGTCTGATACTCCCGTTGTCGTGTATGTGCCCGCGTAGCTTTCGGAGCACTTACAGCTCTCTGCGGGGGCGTCCGCTACCTTCGTAATGAAATCCATGGACACATAGCCGCTTATGCCGTTATACTCGACGTGAGCCCATTTGCCGTTGCCCTTGGTGACGGTGAACTGCGAGCCTGCAGGTATCTGTCCGAGTGCCGAGGTGTCAGCGCTGTGTCCGGCTCTTATGTTCAGATAGGTGACAACGTTTTGGGTCGTGTATGTGCCCGCGCAGTCAGCGGTACAGTCGCACGAGGGAGAGCCTTCTCCGGGTGTGGGAGCGGTGCTCGGAGACGTTACAGCCGTGCCGTCGAATGTGAAGTAGGTCAGCGGATCGTAGTATGTTCTGCAAGGCCATCCGCTGAGCAGATTGTCGCATATTCCGAAGTGAAGATGATTGCCGCTGGACTGTCCCGTGCTGCCGACGTGACCTATCACGTTTCCGGCGGATACAGCCTGTCCCGCCACAACGTCCACAGACGAGCAGTGCGCGTAGAATGTGTATATGCCGAGGTCCTCGTGATAGAGGATTATCATATTTCCGTAGGCGTCCTTCCATTCTGCGGAAATGCACTTTCCCGAGCGGGGAGCGATTATGTTTGCGCCGTAGTCGGCTTCGATGTCTATCGCGTTGTGATAGCCCGAGGCATCGCTCTCGTTCCTCATCGGGTCGAAGTAGGTGGTTATCTTCTGGAACGACTTATCGAGCGGCCATATCGCTGAGACTGCTTCTGCCGCATAGGAACGGCGTATGCACATACAGCTCGGTACGGCAAATATGAAGGCTATGGCAAGCAGTATTGCTGACGCCTTTTTTATTATCCTGTTCATTATATTAAGCTCCTTAGCGGAATTTTCCCCTTTTTCGGGCAGCGGCGGGTCGTTCTGACCTCTCTTTTTTCAGTGCTGCCACAAGTAGTATGATACCACATTTGAGCCCGAATGTCAAACCTCGAACCGCGAAAAAGGTCGTATGAACGCGAATATCCCGCTATTGCACAAGAATCGAACAGGTGTTTTGTGAATTGTGCAGATATGTTAGCCTATCGTGTATATAGGACTTATATGTAGTCGAAAGTCTTCAAAAGGAACAGCCACGTCGTGAGCGTGAAGGCGCTGCAAAGGGTCGTGAGCATGACCGCAAATGCCGTGACTGCACCCTTGTGTCCGAGATTCTTCGCCATTACGAAGCAGCTTCCCGTGGTCGCACTGCCGAGCATCACCAGTATCGCTATCAGCTTCTCGCCGCGGAATCCGAGATGTATTGCCGCGGGCAGGAATACCGCGCAGAACAGCACGAGCTTGATGAAGGCGATACCCACTGTAACGCGTACCCTGCCCTTTGCCTCGCTCGTTCGGAAGGAGGCTCCGAGGGCTATGAGCGACAGAGGAGTTGCCATATTCGCGAGATAGGATACCGAACGTTCGAGTATCACGGGCTGCGGTATCCTCAGCAGTGACCATGCCATGCCCACGATAATGCCGAGGATTATCGGATTAGTGGCGATACCTTTTGCCGTATCAAGTGCGAGTGAGCGTTTTCCGCCCTTTTCCCTGTCGGGAGAGGTCAGCGAGAGCACCGTCACCGCCGCGATATTGTACAGCGGGACTGTGCCGAGCACCATAAGCGCCGCCATGAGCGAGTCGCCGTAGATGTTGCGGACGAATGCGATTCCGAGCACTGCCGCGCTGCTGCGGTAGGATGCCTGTATTATCTCGCCGCGCTCTGCCTTGTCCTTGTGCAGGAGAGAATACGCGCCCGCTGTGAGGATGCTCAGCAGAGTGACTCCCACACAGAAGAGGACGAAGCGTGAGTCCCATACGCTGCGGAAGTCCGCTTTTGAAAGGTCGGCAAACAGCAGTGCGGGAAGAAGCGTCCTGAAGGTGAATCTGTTGACTTTTGCCGTGGTGTGCTCGTCGAGCAGACCTGCCCTGCGGCAGAAATAGCCGAATACCATCATCAGAAAAACGGGCATGGTGGCATTCAGGCTGAAACGCAGGTCATCAAGGAACATATCATCATTTCTTTCTGTTGTATATTATTAATGGTTCATTTTTCAAGAACGTACAAGCACTCGCGGCGCTCTTCGGGCGAGAGTTTATTATGCCTGCCGCCGTATTCGCCTGCGAGCTTCATCCCGAGTTTTTCCATTACCCGGCGTGAAGCTGCGTTTTCTGAGTCGCAGTGTGCGCAGAAACGCCTTATCCCGAGCTCGTCTGCCGCAAATTTCAGCAGTGCTCCCGCAGCCTCCGTCGCATAGCCGTGGCCGTGATAGCGCTTGTTGAATGTCCAGCCGAGCTCGGCGCTCTCGGGCTCGCCGCCAAGGTAAAGACTCACCGCACCGATGTGCGTATCGCCCAGAAACACCGCCATTTCATAGTATGACGGCTGATCCTTTGCGGCTTCGGCTTCGGCGTCGCGGAGGTAGTCGAGCGTATCCGCGAGAGCATCGTTCGGGAGAAAGAGCATGAATTTGCAGGTCTCGCGGTCGGAGGCATATTCGTGCGTGCTCGCAAGGTAATCGCTGCACATCGGCTTCAGGGTCAGCCTTTCGGTGGTGAGTGTGGGTGCGCTCATTGTTTCGCTCCTTTGAAAATGCAGGGGGCGCACATCGTGCGCCCACGGGTATATATTTATGATTTGGTGCAGATGACGGTCAAAGGCTCTTTCCCGAACTGCGGGTCACGAATAGACTTTCGCCGCTATGTCTACCGACTGCTTCGCGTCCTTGGCATAGTAGTCGGCGTGTATCTGTTCTGCGTAGGAAGCCGTCAGCACGGCTCCTCCGACGACCGTTTTGCACTCGGGATACTGCTCGTTGAGAAGCCGTATCGTCTCTGCCATTGAGCCGAGAGTAGTCGTCATCAGTGCCGATAGCCCTACAAGGCTGACCTTGTGCTCTATCGCCGCGTCGACAATGACCTGCGGGTCTACATCCTTGCCGAGGTCGATGACCGTGAAGCCGTAGCTGTCGAGCAGCACTTTTACGATGTTCTTGCCGATGTCGTGTATGTCGCCCTTTACCGTAGCGAGAACGACTTTGCCCTTCGAGACGGTCTCGCCGCTCGTCTGCGCGAGCTTGTCCTTGATGACCTCGAAGCACGCCTGTGCGGCTCCCGCTGTGAGGATGAGCTGGGGCAGGAATATCTTGCCTTTCTCAAACTTATCGCCCGCTGAATCGAGCGCGGGAATAAGGTAGTCGTTGATTATCACCATTGCGTCGGTCGTTTTCAGCAACTCCTCCGCTGCCTTTACTGCGTCCGCTTTCAAGCCGTTGCTGACCGCGTAGATGAGGTCGGGCGTGCCCTTGTCCGCTGTTGCGGGGGCAGCGGGCTTCGGCGCATTTCCGCTGTCGGCGTACACGGAGATGAACTCCGCAGAATCACGGTCTATTCCCGCAAGCAGCCTGTAAGCGCGCACCGCTCCGATTATAGAGTCGATGTTCGGATTTATTATGGGCAGGTCGAGTCCGCTGTGAAGTGCCATTGTAAGGAATGTGCGCGTGATGAGCTCTCTGTTGGGAAGTCCGAAGGAGATGTTCGACACGCCGAGCACTGTGTGCAGTCCGAGCTCGGTCTTGACGCGGCGGAGAGCACCGAGAGTCTCCATTACGCCGTCCTGCTCTGCAGAGGCTGTGAGCGTGAGGCAGTCGATGAAGACGTCCTCCTTTGGTATGCCGTAGGACATCGCGCGGTCGAGTATCTTCTCGGCAATGGCAAATCTGCCTTCGGCGGTCTTGGGGATTCCGCCCTTGTCGAGGGTCAGTCCTACGACGGAGGCTCCGTATTTCTTCACTATCGGCAGTATCGTATCGAGGGAGTCGTCCTCGCCGTTGACGGAGTTGACTATCGGCTTGCCGTTGTAGACGCGCAGTCCCGCCTCAAGGACTTCGGGTATCGTGGAATCAAGCTGGAGCGGCGTATCGCATACGCTCTGTATCGCCTTGACGGCTGTCACCATCATGGCTTTCTCGTCTATGCCGGGCAGTCCGACGTTGACGTCGAGTATCTCTGCGCCTGCGTGTATCTGCTCGACTGCCTGTCCGAGTATGTAGTCTATATCGTGCGCGAGGAGAGCCTCCTTGAAGCGCTTCTTGCCTGTGGGGTTGATGCGCTCGCCGATTACGCGCGGCTGGTCTATTGTCACACAGTTGACCGCCGAGCAGGCTCTGCTTACGCTCGCGACTTCGCGGGGAGAGTATTCGCAGTCCTCGAGAGCTGCGATAACTGCGGCAATGTGTGCTGGTGTCGTTCCGCAGCAGCCGCCGAATACCTTCACGCCCGCATTAGCGAGCTTCACAGCGCTCGCCGCAAACTCCTCGGGTCCGACGTTGAATTTGTTGGTGACGGGGTCGGGCAGACCTGCGTTCGGCTTGGCAATGACGGGAAGTATTGTCAGCGAGCAGATACGCTCGACTACGGGATAGAGCTCCTCGGGTCCGAGAGAGCAGTTGACGCCTATCGCGTCCGCACCGAGTCCTTCCAGCACCGCGACCATGCACTCCGCGGAAACGCCTGTGAAGGTGCGCATATTCTCCTCGAAGGTCATCGTCACCATGACGGGCTTGTCGGAGTTCTCCTTCGCCGCAAGGACTGCCGCCTTTACCTCGTAGAGGTCGGTCATCGTTTCGATTACGATGAGGTCGGCATCTTTTCCTGCGAGCACGACCTCGCGGAAGCAGTCGTATGCCTCCTCGAAACGGAGCGTTCCCGCAGGCTCGAGAAGCTGTCCTATCGGTCCTATATCGAGTGCCACAAGCGCGCGCCCTGCCGCGGCTTTCTTCGCATTGGCAACGGCGGCGGATACCACCTCCGCGACCGTATGCCCGCTGCCATCGAGCTTGTAACTGTTCGCGCCGAAGGTGTTGGAATAGATGATATCAGAGCCGCTTTCGACATACTGTGAGTGTATCGAGATTATTGCGTCAGGGGCGGTAAGGTTGAGCAGCTCGGGGACGTGGTCGGTGCTGAGTCCCGCAGCCTGAAGCATCGTTCCCATTCCGCCGTCGAGGAAGATGAAGCTGTTTGCTTCGAGCAGTTTGTTGAATCTATCGGGCATGGCTTATCCCTCCCTGTATTTATTCGTTTTTGAATGTGCCGAGGAAACGGAAATATTCGAGGTTTTCCGCGAGGTCGTTCATCAGTGCCTTGACGCTCGGGTCGTCTATCCTGCCGCTGAAATCAAGGTAGAATACGACGTCAAAGCTGCCGTCCTTTATCGGGCGGCTCTCGATGCGCAGCAGGTTCATGCCGTTTACGTAGAACTTTGTCAGCAGTCGGTAAAGACTTCCCTCGGTGTGCGGTATCTTCAGCATCACGGATATCGCGTCGGATTCCGCCGATACCTGCAATTCGCGCGATATGCAGACGAATCGCGTGCGGTTCAGTGCGCAGTCGGTGATGTCGCGGGCGATGATGTGCAGTCCGAGCTTTTCCGCGCAGTCTACCGAGCATATCGCCGCTATTTTTTTTGTGGGGTCACTCTCCGCGACCATTGCCGCAGCAGTCGCTGTGTTGCCGTATTCGGATGTTTTCATGCCCTGCGCGGTGAGGTAGTCGCAGCACTGGGCTATTGCCTGCGGGTGAGAGTAGACCGTGGTCACTTCCGACTCCGCGATGTCGGTCTTTGCAGCGAGACAGTGGTTTATCTCCACGCAGACCTCGCTGACCGTGTAAACGCTGTATTTCGCCATAAGGTCGTAGGTGCTGTTGACGCTTCCCGCCGTCGAATTATGGACGGGGAGCACGCCGAAGTCGAGCTCGCCTGCCTGCACAGCTGCAAAAACATCCTCGAAGGTCTTGTAGAATATCGGCTGTATATCGCCGAAAAGTTTCTTCGCGGCAGTCTCGGAATTAGCTCCCGAGGTGCCTTGACATCCGATGCGCTTTGCGCCCGCGAAGTCGGGAACTGTGAAGCGGTAGTCGGGGCTTTCTGCGAGAAGTTTGCGGTTCTGTAATATCTTGCTGATGTCCATTATCGAAGTGAAGAGGGCAGCGGTGCCGGCTTCAAGCTCGGGGTCGCCTGTGAGAGCCCGTATGCGGTCGAGTATCTGCTGTTCACGTCCGCCCTGAAAGACGGGCATATTGTGCTGACGCTTGTACTCCGCTACATCACGGCATACAGCCATCCTTTTCATAAATAGTCCGAGTATCTCGCTGTCAATATCATCTATGCCGTTACGAAGCTGCTGTAAGTCCATAAGTAACCTCCGAGAATTCATAATTATCCATTTTGATTTTAGCATATATCGCGGGGACTGTCAACAAGGACGATGTCCTGCGGCTAAGGTGATGACAGAGGGGGCAGGGATGGCGTATCTGTTCGGTTTGCCACCGTGAATCGTATTGCTGCACAAATAATGCAGTAGTGAGTTGTGCAGCTTTTATAAAAAGTCAACAATAAAAAGGCACTCCTCACAAACATTTCCAGCGTTATTCGGCATATTGACGATTATTTGTCAAAACAAAATAAAATTGTTTAAAATGTTGCAATGAGTGCCCCGTATGTGGTATAATAATAAAGTATATTGTGAGACAGTGCGGTTGTATGCAGTGATATCGTCAACTGATATTACCAGTTTGCTTCGCCGATCATAAGAACATTTTACGAGATACAGGTAGATATTTGTGAAGAAAGTACGTATTTTAGGCGTCGACCCCGGATACGCTATCGTCGGTTTCGGCGTGGTCGAGTACGACGGGCTCCGCTTCGTTCCCGTGGAATACGGAGCTGTCCTCACCGAGGCAGGCACGCCCTTCCCCGAGCGCTTGAAGGCTATCCACCACGATATGGAGTTCATCTTCGAGAAGTATAAGCCCGACTGTATGGCGATAGAAAAGCTCTACTTCAATACTAACCATACTACGGGCATTGATGTCGCTCAGGCGCGCGGAGTTACCGTGTTGTCGGCGGCTGAGAGAAGTGTGCCCATATTCGAGTACACGCCTCTACAGGTGAAATCCGCGGTCGTAGGCTACGGCAAGGCTGAGAAGAAACAGGTCATGGAGATGACCCGCCAGCTGCTCGGGCTTGCACAGATCCCTAAGCCCGACGACGCTGCGGATGCTCTCGCAATTGCTATCTGTCACGGTCACTCCACTCGCTGGGGCTGACCTTTGGAGGGGATAACGATGATATATAGTCTGCGCGGCAAGCTCGCGCTGAAGGAGCTTGGCATGGTCGTCGTGGAATGCGGCGGTGTCGGGTACGCGTGCAAAACGTCGTACAGTACCGTCTCGCAGCTCGGCGAGACAGGCAGCGAGGTCACGGTGTATACCCACCTCTATGTCAGAGAGGACGCTGTGGAGCTCTTCGGCTTCGCGACTTTGCAGGAGCTCAGCTGCTTCCGTCTGCTCATATCGGTGTCGGGGGTGGGGCCGAAGGCGGCTACGTCGATACTCTCGGATATGACCCCCGAGAAGTTCGCGTTCACCGTTGCCTCGGGAGACAGCAAGACCTTTACCAAGACCAAGGGCATAGGCGCTAAAACAGCGCAGAGGATAGTCCTCGAGCTCAAGGACAAGATGTCCGCGGAATCTATAGGCGGCTCGGTCGCCGTGGACGCTGTGAGCTTTGCGGCTGCTTCGAGCGGAGCGGTGTCGTCGGCTGTGACGGAGGCTCTCGAAGCACTGATGGTGCTCGGCTATACGCAGGGGGAGGCTGCGCCGATACTCGGTAAGCTCGACCAGTCCCTCTCAACGCAGGATATGATCAAGGAAACTCTCAGAATAATGAACGCGAAAAATACGCGCTGAACATAAAAAACACACGAAAGGAACGATTGACTATGAATCTTGACGAGTTATTAAAGGCTGCTATAAAGGACCCGTCAAAGCGCTCGCTCTTCTTACAGACTCTGATAAAGAGCGACGTGTACGTAATCTGCAAAAATCCCGTCAAGGAGGACAGAAGCAGAGAGGAGGGCGGCATTCAGCTCGAGCTGATCACTACACAGAACCCCAACGGAGATATCTTTATCCCGTTCTTTACGAGCTATCGCTCGCTCCAGCAGTTTGCCAAGAGATATGTTGACTGCTATAAGATAAACTGCCTCCGCCTCTTTGACCTTATCCAGTCGGTGTCGGCAGTCCTCAACCCCAATTCCTACGGCAAGGAGTTCTCGTCGCAGGAGATAAAGAGCATTCTCATGATAGCCCGCAACCTCAAGATAAAGGCTATCTCTTACAACGAGGCTGATACTATCAGCTACCGTCCCTGCGAGCACTCCGTCGGTCATATCACAAAGGCGGCTTCCAAATTCCTGTCGAAGCAGCCGAACGTTGACCGCGCTTTCATTATGGAGATGATAAAAGGCTGCGAGCGTCCGCAGATACTCATAGTCCTCGATATGATAGGCAGCACAAGAAAGCTCTTCGTGCCGCTTTCGAAATACCTCTCCAAGACCGTCAAGGCTAACGAGCATCTCTGCTTCATCAGTTTTGAACAGGATATGGGCAAGAAGGCGGCAAAGACCGTTGAGCCGTTCTATGTCCGCAAGAAGCGCTACTTCGAGAGATAAGAGTTCATACTTAGGGCGCCCGTCAGGATAATAATATGCGGACTGCCAAAGTCAGCCACTGCAAAAATTGACAATATTACTGCAAAACCACAAAGAAAGGAGAGAGACCGCCATGATAGAAACTGAGGAAATGGAATTTGCCCCGAGAGTCATTTCTCCCGAGGCAACACAGGACGACGGCGATATAGAGATTTCTCTCCGCCCGCAGAACCTGCATGAATATATCGGTCAGGACAAGGTCAAGGAGAAAATTGCTATCTACATTGAAGCCGCCAAAAAACGCGGCGAGCCCCTCGACCACGTTTTGCTGTACGGACCTCCCGGCCTCGGAAAGACCACGCTCTCGTCCATTATCGCGCACGAGCTCGGGGTAAATCTCCGCGTGACCACAGGTCCCGCTATCGAGAAGCCGGGCGACCTTGTCTCGCTCCTCACAAGCCTCAACGACAACGACGTCCTCTTCATCGACGAGATACACCGTCTTTCGCGCGCCGTCGAGGAGATACTCTACCCCGCCCTCGAGGACTGGGTCATAGTCATAATCATCGGCAAGGGTCCTTCTGCGCGCTCGATACGCATGGACCTCAAGCCTTTCACGCTCATTGGTGCGACCACGAGAGCGGGTCAGCTCTCGGCGCCGCTCCGCGACCGATTCGGCGTCATTGAGCGCCTTGAGCTCTACACGACGGAGCAGCTTACCGATATCGTCCGCAGAAGTGCAATGATACTCTGTATCCCCTGTGACACCGACGGAGCTGCCGAAATTGCGGGCAGAGCACGCGGTACGCCCCGTATCGCGAACCGACTGCTCAAACGTGTGCGCGACTTCGCGGACGTTATGGGCAACGGGCAGATAACCAGGGAGATAGCCTCTATCGCGCTGAGCAGGCTCGAGATAGACAATCTCGGGCTCGACAGCCTCGACAGACGTATGCTCCAGATGATAATCAAGGGCTACGGCGGCGGTCCTGTCGGACTGGAAACTCTCGCCTCCGCCATAGGCGAGGAATCAGTCACGCTCGAGGACATCTGCGAGCCTTTCCTTATGCAGCTCGGCTTCCTCGGCAGGACTCCGCGCGGACGCGTTGCCACACGCCTCGCGTACGAGCACCTCGGTATAGTCCCGCCCGAGCAGAGCAATTCGGGCTCTGACGACGGTCAGCTCTCGTTCTGACCGCTTTATTGATATGAAGATCCAGACTACTCGCAAAGCAAATTATGATCATAACCTCGGCTGCAAGCTCAGCGACCGCATGATAAACGGTCAGGGGCTCGGCGATGTGTCAAAGCTCAAATACGGGCTCTGCCGCATGAGCTTCAACGGCTGTGAGGTCATATCCGTGTACAACGCCCTGCGCTACGTCGGGAAGCCGCAGCCCTTGCAGGAGGTGGCGTTCTTCCTCGAGAAGTATCGTATGCTGCTGGGCTTTTTCGGCTGTAATATGTTCCGTCTCGGAAAGGCGCTGGAAAAATTCGGCGCGGAGTATGAGCGTATCAGCGAGGTAGGCGATACGCCTGCCTTTATTATCTCATTCTGGACGGGCCGACCTTTTCTCTCTGCCGTGCATACGGTGTTCTGCGTGCGCGAGGGCAGACGCATAAAGGTCTATAACAGGTACAATAACTGTGATACCGTCCGCTATGCGGACTCTCCCAAGAAAATATTCGGGAAGTACAAGCCGCTTGTGATATATGCGATAAAGAAATACTGATTTGAGAGTTACGATGTAGTGGCGCCCTTCGGGCGTCCGTTCGGATAACTATAATGCGGATTGACATTTATTGACGGGCTGACATACGGGTCCGCCCCTATGAAATACATCAATTGACCGAATGCAGCGGACGCCGTTTCGGCGTTCCGCAATAATATACGCACCGCGAAAGGAGGAGATACCATGGGAAGAATGTTCGGACGCGACGGTATGCGAGGCATCGCCGTTACTGAGCTCACCTGTGAGCTCGCGTTGCAGATAGGTCGTGCGGCGGCTGTTGTTCTCGCGGGACATAATACCGAAAAAACACGGATACTTATCGGCATGGACACGCGCAGCTCCTCCGATTCGATAGCCGCTGCTCTCTGTGCGGGCATATGCTCCGCGGGAGCTGATGCGGAGCTCATCGGCGAGGTGCCGACTCCCGCACTCGCCTGGCTCGTGAAGGAGGAAGAAGCGAACGGCGGCATTATGGTCACGGCTTCACACATCAACGCCGAGTTCAGCGGCATAAAGCTGTTCTCAGCAAGCGGCAGCCGCCTCAGCGACGACCGCGAGGAAGAGATAGAACGACTTATCCTCGACGCTCCCGGTGAGATAGTCCCTATACCGCGACGTAATTACGGAAAGCTTACGTTCTTCGAAAAGGCGAACGAGAAATATATCGCCCATATCAGGGACATCGCCGATGCAGACCTCAGCGGTCTGAAGGTAGCGATAGACTGCGCGAACGGCTGCGCGTCCGCTACCGCGAAGGAGATATTCTCCTCGCTCGGAGCGGAGGTCGTCCTCATGGGCAATGCTCCCGACGGAGCCAATATCAACAAGGACTGCGGAAGTACACACATTGACAGCCTGATGAAGTTTATCGGCGAGAAGAAGTGCGACTGCGGCATTGCTTTCGACGGAGCGGCAGAACGCTGCCTTGCTGTCGATGAGAACGGTGCTATCGTGGACGGAGATATGATAGTCGCGATATGTGCCAAGGATATGAAGGAGCACGATAAGCTCCGCAATAATTCGATACTTTTTACTCAGGCGAACAACCTCGGGCTGCTGCAATTCGCCCGCAATAACGGCATAGGCACATCTGCCTCGTCGGCGGGTGAGCGCAGTATGGTAAGGCGTATGCTCGAGTGCGGGTACAGCCTCGCGGGTGACCCCGCGGGACATATCCTCTTCCCCGACCTCGCGCCGTCTGCAGACGGTCAGCTCACGGGGATACGGCTCCTCGATACGCTCAGGCGTTCGGGGAAGAAGCTCAGCGAGCTTGCCGCCGTTATCGAGAAGTGTCCGCAGGTAATGCTCAATGTGCCCATTGACAAGCGCTGCCGCGAGGTCTGGAAGAACGACCGCGCCGTAACAGGCATCATCGACGAGTTCGAGCAGATACTCGGCGAGGAGGGCAGAGTCGTCGTCCGCGAGGTCGGCGCAGAGCCCGTAATACGCATTATGATAGAGGGCAGAGACTTCTCTACGATAAACACTATGGCGCTGCAGATTGCCGATACTATCAGGGAACGGCTATCTTTGCAGCATTAAGGAGTACATGATTTGAGGACTGCAAGCAACTGGAAGGACTACGTTATACTCGATACGTCAGACGGCGAAAAGCTTGAAAAATGGGGGAAGGTGTCGCTCGTGCGACCTGACCCGCAGATAATCTGGAAGACCGACAGGACCGACCCGCTGTGGAGCGGCGCTGACGGTCACTACCACCGCTCGAATAAGGGAGGCGGCGAGTGGGAGTTCCGCAAGAGGCTCCCCGAAAGCTGGAAGATAAGCTACGGAGCACTGACCTTCAACATTCGTCCCACGGGCTTCAAGCACACAGGGCTTTTCCCCGAGCAGGCGGTGAACTGGGACTTTATGGCTCAAAAGATACGCGGCGCAGGACGTGAGATAAACGTCCTGAACCTTTTTGCCTATACGGGCGGTGCGACCCTCGCGTGTGCGGAGGCGGGCGCGAATGTCTGTCACGTTGACGCGTCGAAGGGCATGGTGCAGTGGGCACGCGACAACGCCGCGGCTTCGGGTCTTACCGACAAGCCCATACGCTGGATAGTCGACGACTGCGAGAAGTTCATCGCGCGTGAGATCCGCCGCGGGAGAAAGTACGATGCCGTTATAATGGACCCGCCGAGCTACGGGCGCGGTCCCGGCGGCGAGGTGTGGAAGCTCGAGGACTGCGTGTACGACCTCGTTAAGCTGTGCTCGGGCGTACTCTCGGACGAGCCGCTGTTCTTCCTGATAAACAGCTATACGACGGGACTTTCGCCGTCGGTAATGGGATATATACTGGGCAGCGTGCTGACGGAGCGTTTCGGCGGAGCGGTCAGCTTCGACGAGATAGGTTTGCCCGTGCAGTCCACGGGAATGACCCTCCCCTGCGGCTCTACCGCGATCTGGCAGGCAGACTAAGGACAGATTTTACGGAGTATCAACAATAAAAGGAATAATTATTATGGCAAAAGGTGAAAGATTCATAAAGGTGTATTCACAGGGAACGTTTTCGGTTTCACAGATATGGGTGGACAAAGAAACAGGTGTAAACTATTTCTATCATGAGGACGGTTATTCGGGCGGACTGACTCCGCTTCTCGACAAAGAGGGAAAGCCTGTAATATCAGATCCTGAGGAGATAGAAAAAAATAAGAAATAAGGGCTGATATGGAAAACATAATCGAAATAAGCGGTCTGCACTTCAGCTACCCCGCAGACGACGGCAAGGAAGCCGCGGAAGTGCTGAAGGGTATCGACCTCACTATAAAAGAAGGCGAATTCGTGGCGGTGCTCGGGCACAACGGCTCGGGCAAGTCGCCGCTCGCCAAGCACATCAACGCGATACTGCTGCCCACCGAGGGAAAGGTTGTCGTCGGAGGCATTGACACCGCCGATGAAGCCCGTATCTTCGAACTTCGCCAGTGCGCGGGAATGGTCTTCCAGAACCCCGACAACCAGATAGTTTCCTCCGTCGTCGAGGAAGACGTGGCTTTTGCGCTCGAGAACCTC
>JAGCHA010000074.1 GCA_017649325.1 Ruminococcus sp. | reverse complement strand
TGAGGTCGAGGTCGTTCATCTTCTTGCTGTTCTCGTCGGACTTCTGCGTCTTGCTGAGGGCATTTATCTGATCTTCGAGGAGACGCTGCTTTGCGGTCACATCGGCGTTGAGGTCGTCGATGCTCATACCCATGCCCGTGTTCTCGGACTCATACGCAGTGACCTGAGCCGCATACCATTCAGCCTCAGTCTCGGCTTCAGCGAGCTTCCCGGAGATATCCTCACGCAGTTCGTATTTCTCGGTCTCATACTTTTCGCGGGCCTCATTGCGAGCTGTCTCCTTAGCCTCCATATCCTCCCTTGCGGCAGTCATTTCGGCTTCCGTAGCAGTCGAGCCCTCGGCAGAGAGCGCCGTATATATGGCGCAGGAGGCATTGTAGTCGCTTTCGGCGGTATCAGCCTCGCTTTTTATCCCGAGGATATCGTTCGTGTACTCAGCGGGCGCCATGCTGTATTCATCGGAATCTATCGCCGCGATGACGGTCTGGAGCTTGGTTTGCAGCTTTGTATAGTAAGCGCTCTGCTTTTTGTCTTCCTCGTACTTTTCCTTAGCCGCACGAACGCCGCCCTGTCCCGCGACAGCCGCATCGCGCTTGGCTATTGCCGCCTGCAAGTCCTCGCGGGCGTTCTTTATCGCCTGATTCTCGCTGGAATAGTCGGCAGCGGGAGTGAGTATCGCCTTCTGGTAGTCGAGCTCGAGAGCCGCAAGAGCGTCCTCGGCGGCAGTGAGAGCCTCGTTATCGCCCGCGCTCACAGTGAGGAGCACATCGCCCTTCTTGACTTCCTTGCCGTTCTTGCAGTTTATCGCCTCGACGGTCTTGTTTCCTTCGACAGTTACGTCCCACGACTGATTCGACATCACCATTCCGCTTCCGCGGATGCGCTCGGTGAGTTTTCCGGAGCTTGTGCGCTCGGAGGTTATCTCTGCAAGCGAGCGGTTCATGATGGTGTTCGAGAAGAAAGTCAGCACGAGCAGCACCGCGAGGAAAATGATTATCACGGTTTTGATTATCTCGCGTTTTTTCCGCGGGTCTTTTATTTCTTCGTCGCCTTTTATCTCATTGGCAGTTTTTATGTGTTCTGTATTTTCAGCCATAGTGTCGTTCTCCTTATCTGTATAATTGTGAGCCGTCATCCCTTTATACCGCCCGAGTAGGTTATGCCCTCGACGAGATAATCCTCACCGTAGAGGAACATAAGTATCGTCGGCACCATATAGACAGTTCCGACAGCGAATGCGAGACCGATATCGCCCGTATTTATCTGCGAGAGAAAGACCGACAGCGGATGCAGGTCGGTATTCTTCATCAGCACGAGAGGCTGTTCGACCATATTCCAGTAGTCGATAAAGACGAGCATCGCGATAGAGACGATCGCTCCCTTGCAGAGCGGCATATGGATCTTTGTGAGTATCTGCAGCTCGCTTGCTCCGTCGAGCTTCGCCGCCTCGACGTATGAGACAGGTATCCGCTTCATGACCTTAGTCAGCAGGAAGATACTGAACGGCGAGAATATGCCGGGGAGGATAACCGCCCATCTCATATTCTCTATCGACTTGTTTATCGTCTCCGCGAGCTTTGCGGGAGCGAACGAGACGACCGAAGCCGCATTGTCCTTGATGAAGTCTGCAACGAGGAAGTTCGGAACGAGCGTGACCTGATAGGGCATTATCATCAGGATGATGTAAGCGAAGAAGATAATGCTCTTGAACTTGTTCGGGTAACGTGAGAAACCGTAAGCGGTGAGTACCGCGAGCAGCACCTGAAACACCGTTATGGGGACGGTAAGGATCACCGAATTCCAGAATTTCAGCAGATAGTCGGGGCTCTTGAAGAGCACGCTCGCGTACTGGTCGAAGGTCACCTTGTCGGGTATGAACTTGAGGTTGACGTTTTCGGAGATGAATATCTTCTTGTCGTCGGTCATATTGCTGAGCATCGCTCCGTAGTTGGCGGTTATCTCGTTGGACGTCATAAACGAATTAGCTATCGTCAGCACAGTCGGGAGCAGGAACATCACCGCAACGGTACCCGTGAACAGCATAATAATGATGTTAAAAATGCGTTTTCTGGTATGTCTGCTAAAATGTCTGCTCATCAGCTTTCCACGTCCTTTCCGAAAATTTCCTCGGCAATAAGGAGAGCGGCGATGATGACTATCATGACCAGTGAGAAGAGCACTGCAGCAGCGGACAGCTTCTGGTAATCGAGGCTGTTGAAGGTATTGTTCATGAAGTGCTGCAGCATATACATTTTATCGTATGGGTGGTCGCCCGTGAGCAGATATACCTCGCGGAAGATCTTGAATGAGTTTATCAGCGAGAGTATCAGCACGAACAGGATAGTAGGGGAGAGGTACCTGAGCTTGATATGGAAGAACTGGTATATCCTTCCCGCGCCCTCAAGCTCGGCGACTTCGAGAATATCGCGCGGTACAGCTGCCAGCGCCGACATGAAGAGTATCATGTTGTAGCCGATATTCTTCCAAAGGAACATGACGATGATGATGAGCTGACCGTGGCTGGACTTCATCCAGTCGATGCCCTGCACGCCGAAGATATCGAGGACTTGGTTTATGGTACCGTGATTGTGGAAGAGCACCTGCCAGACCAGTACGACCGACGCCGTCGGCACCATAATGGGGCTGAGGAAGAAGGTGCGTATCACACTTTTGTAGGGGATACTGCGCTCGAGCAGAGTTGCCAGCCAGAGCGATAACACCAGCACGAGCGGCACGGAGATCAGCGAGAAAGTGGAGGTGTTCAGAGCGGCGCTTTTAAAGGCAGCCGACTGAAACAGCCTCTTGAAGTTCTCCAGACCTACGAACTGAGCGGTTATGGGGTTGTTTATCACGGAATAGTACGCAACAATGCAGAACGGGATGAGGAAGAAGATGAGCACGCCCGCAAGGCTGGGCAGCACACACAGGTTGCTGAAAATGCGTTCTCCTCTTCTGCCGCACTGACTGTTTGGTTTCTTCATTCTATCACTACCCTTGCTGTTTTATCTCTTTTGTTCATTTGCCGTGAAAAGTGTTTCTATATATAAGTGTCATTCGCGGGCAAAAAAGACGAAGTTTTCACAATTTTTTATTTTTTAACATTTGCGAACACATTCTTTACGTATATTATGATATAACGTTAACAATAAAAAGTCAATGGATTTTGCAAATATTTTGCAATTTTATTACCGAAAATTCGCAATTTCCGAGCTGTACCCCGATGCTTCCGCGAGTGCTCGTGAAGTTGGCGCGAATACTCCGTTCATGACTGAGCGGAGCACGGAAACTTGTTAACCGGGGTTGACGGAATCAGATTCGAATCGTCAAGATTGTACTAATGATGATAGTACAGCTCCTACGGTTACTATAATATCACTTTGACAAGCAATTGTCAATAGCTTTTGCAAATATTTTGCACTTCGGGAGCAACAGCGCAAAAAATGACAAAACCCGCCGAATTCTGGTCAGCCGCGCTATAGTTTTTACGCTCAAAAGCCGCAATGTGCGGGAGCGTTTTTTGTACACTTTGACTTTTTTTGAGGTGCGCTCTTGACAGGTAAAGTCCATTGTGGTATAATGTTACCTGTTGAAACTCCGTATGCGGGTGTAGTTCAATGGTAGAATGTCAGCCTTCCAAGCTGAACACGTGGGTTCGATTCCCATCACCCGCTCCATTTCCAGGCGGGCGCGTGCAGTTCGCGCAGCCGCTTGCAAAGCTTGCTGAATGTACGGAGCGGAGGTCATTTCCGCAGATGTCACATTCGAGCATGGCATTATTTATGTATTTATGCGCCTTTAACTCAGCTGGATAGAGTAACTGCCTTCTAAGCAGTAAGCCGCTGGTTCGAATCCAGCAAGGCGCGCCAGCACGGTGTCCGTGCAGCGGGTTCGCTCGCAATAAAAACAGAATATGGTGGGTGTAGCTTAGCTGGTTAAAGCGTCGGATTGTGGTCCCGAAGATCGTGGGTTCGAATCCCATCTCCCACCCCAGCGCCAAGCGGGCGCACGCAGATTCGCGGTTCAGTTGTTCTGAGCCGCGATTTTTTCTTATGCATAAAACAATTAACCTATAAGAGCAGTCTTGAACACAAAATAACGAGATTTTGGCTATTTTGGTTGTTGACAATAACCTACTACAGTGGTATAATATAATGTGATACACAAAAAGTTCATAAATGTATCACTTAACTATTCAACTTGGATGAGACATGATTTGTGCGAGCGGCAGTTCATTGGGGGGAACTTCCCGGACATTGAATATTACCTGCCTCGGAGCGCAATCGTGTCCGCCTATGGGACGATAGCGCCCCGAGGCTTTTTTAGGAGTGGCTTATGGCGGAAGAAGATATCAAAGAAGCGGCTGCTGTTCCCGAAACGGCAGGCAAACCGAAAAAAAAGCATACTGCTTCCTACCATGCCGCCGCCTTCTTTGCAAAGATAGCCTGTACTGCTCTGCTTGTATGGGTACTGCTCACGTTCGTGGCGGGAGTCTTTATCTGCCACGATAACTCGTCTTTCCCGATGATAAAGGATGGTGATCTTTGTATCACCTATCGTCTCGGCAAGCTTGACCAGGGCGACCTGGTGGTATATGAGCTGGACGGCAGACAGCACTTCGGCAGGATAGCCGCATTTGAGGGAGACAGGGTGGAACTGGTCGACGAGCGTGTATCCGTGAACGGCTACTGTGTATACGAAGATACGGTCTACCCTACAAAGCCCGACGGAGCGAAGATATCGTTTCCGTACACAACACCCGATAACTGCGTTTTTGTGCTGAACGATTACCGCACCGACATCAATGACAGCAGGTCATTTGGCGGTATCCCCGTAGACAAAGTCAAGGGGAAAGTGGTATTCGTCCTTCGCAGGCGCGGAATATAGATATAATATAAGCATATTGATGATATGAGGAGGAAATCAAAATGAAAAAGAAAAGAATAACGTCAGTGCTTGCCTCTGTTGCAATGCTTGCGACTGTTGCGGCGGCTGTCCCGATGAATGCGGGTGCGGCTACTACTTATAATGACGTCCTTGGAGGCAAGACAGTCGATATCAACAAATATCTCATAATGGATATCGACGCTAACGTTCCGAACGCGAGCTTTTCATTCAGTATCGCTCCCTATGACAGCACGAAGGCGCCTGCTGCTCTGCTCCGTGAAACTGATGCTGTAGATGTGTACAACGGCGTGGATTCGACAGCTGTAACAGCGTCAGTCAGTGCTATCTCGTATACTCCCGCTGACACAGCGGAGATAGAAACAGCTGCAACTACTGCTGCTCCTACTCCCATTGCGTGGGCAACACCCGATGTTATCGGCGATGAGAAGTGCGCAACAAAGACTCTGACCTACGATTTCAGCGCTGTTAACTTTACCACTCCCGGCGTGTATCGTTATCTTATCACAGAATCCGGTGCAGCCACCAATAAAGCTATCACAAACGATATCGGCATCTCAGCAAATGATAACAAGACCTTCAGAACTCTTGATGTCTCAGTAATCGACTATTCCGCATATTATGCTACTCTGTCAGCTGAAGACAAGGCAAACACAGAGCTTTACCCCGCACCCGAGGGTGACGAGCTTTACATAAGCGGCTATATTCTTTATGCCGGCAAATATACCGAAGTGCCTTCAGATACAACACCTTTGGCAAATAAGAGCGACAGTTATACAAACCAGTATACTACATACGACCTCACAATAGGCAAGGATGTTGAAGGAAATCAGGCGTCAAAGGATAAGTATTTTGCGGTTACCGTCAGCGTTTCAGGTGCGGTTGCAGGAACGAAATACGATGTATCATACGCCGACGACGGCAATGACTACACCACTGACGGAAGCAACGCGGAGACGACAGTTTCTCCGAACAGTGCTACTACCTGCTTTACAGCAGAGACAACCCAGCCTACTTCTCTTACAGTTGGAACCGACGGTACGGTTTCTCAGGTGTTCTACCTGAAGCACGGTCAGAGGATCGCTGTTAAAGG
>JAGCHA010000073.1 GCA_017649325.1 Ruminococcus sp. | reverse complement strand
ATCTGACGTACAGGAGCTTCAAGAGCCTTGAGGATTATCTTAGCACCTGTCTTTTCGTCGCCCTCAAGTGTAGGAACAAGCTTGTTTACAGCAGGCATAGCATTTACGAATGCTGTACCGCCGCCTGCTACGATACCCTCCTCAACAGCTGCCTTTGTAGCTGCAAGAGCGTCCTCGATACGGAGCTTCTTTTCCTTCATTTCGATCTCTGTAGCAGCACCAACCTTGATAACTGCAACACCGCCTGCCAGCTTAGCAAGTCTTTCCTGAAGCTTCTCGCGGTCGAAATCGCTTGTTGTGGTCTCTATAGCAGCGCGTATCTGTGCAACGCGAGCCTTGATAGCCTTCTTGTCGCCTGCACCGTCAACAATGATGGTGTTCTCCTTCTGGATAACTACCTGCTTAGCCTGACCGAGCTGCTCGATAGTGGTCTCGCTGAGCTCGAGACCGAGGTCTGCTGTGATAACTTCGCCGCCTGTGAGAGTAGCGATGTCCTTGAGCATCTCCTTGCGTCTGTCGCCGAAGCCCGGAGCCTTTACAGCGGCTACCTTGAATGTGCCGCGGAGGTTGTTGAGGATGATGGTCGTGAGAGCCTCACCCTCTACGTCCTCAGCGATGATAACGAGCTTCTTGCCCATTTTTACTATCTGCTCGAGGAGGGGGAGTATCTCCTGAATGGAGGATATCTTCTTGTCGGTGATGAGGACGTAAGCGTCGTCGTAAACAGCCTCCATCTTATCTGCGTCTGTTATCATATAGGGCGAGATATAGCCGCGGTCAAACTGCATACCTTCAACTACTTCGCTGTAGGTCTCGGCTGTCTTTGACTCCTCGATAGTGATAACGCCATCGGAAGTTACCTTCTCCATAGCCTCTGCGATGAGCTTGCCGACTGCCTCGTCAGCGGACGAAACTGTGCCGACTCTTGCGATATCCTCGCTGCCTGCAACAGCCTTGGAATTGTCAACGATAGACTTTACAGCGGTGTCAACAGCCTTTGCGATACCCTTCTTGAGAACCATCGGATTAGCGCCGGCTGCTATGTTCTTCATACCCTCGCGTACGATAGTCTGAGCGAGGAGGGTAGCTGTTGTAGTACCGTCGCCTGCTGCGTCGTTTGTCTTGGTAGCAACTTCCTTTACGAGCTGAGCGCCCATGTTCTCGAAAGCATCCTCGAGCTCGATGTCCTTGGCGATAGTAACGCCGTCGTTAGTGATGAGCGGAGCGCCGAACTTCTTGTCGAGAACGACATTTCTGCCCTTGGGTCCCATTGTTATGCGGACTGTATCAGCAAGCTTGTCGATGCCTGCCTGAAGTGACTTTCTTGCGTCTTCGCCGTACTTGATATCCTTTGCCATAATTATCTACTCCTTTAAATGATTTCGTTATGATATATCGGCATTCGTATGGGCCCGCCTCCGCGGTCCGCATAATATTGTGCCGAACGGACGCCCAAAGAGCGCCCCTGCAGCTGTTTACTTAACAGTAGCGAGAATGTCTTCCATCTTTACGATGATGTACTCTTCGCCCTCGAGCTTTACGTTAGTGCCCGAATACTTCGAGATGAGCACCTTGTCGCCCTTCTTGACTTCCATTTTTACGTCGGAAGTTCCCGGACCTACCTCAACGACCTCTGCTACCTCGGGCTTCTCCTTAGCCGAACCCGAAAGAATGATGCCGCTCTTGGTGGTCTCCTCCGCCTCGACCATCTTGACAACTACTCTGTCCTGTAAAGGTTTGATAGTCATGATATATACCTCCTGAAATAATTATATGCAATGTTTAGCACTCTCTTTCTTGGAGTGCTAATTATATTTTACCACCTTTTTCTATAAAATCAAGACATATCCTTCAAAACTGTGAATGTGTACAAATATCTTCGCGATATGTTGAATCTGCGATAGTCAATTTGTAGGGACGGATGCCTGCATCCGCCCGCTCATTACGCATATTGATTTGCGGAGCGATGCAGGCATCGTCTCCATGCGTTCTTAGCTTTTGGTTCTGTTTTCGGAGTGATAGATAATGGGCCTCAGCTGCACTCCCCGCAGAGCTGCATTTACCGCCTCTGGCAGCAGCTCGAACTCCGCCACCAGCGATGCGGGCTTGCGCTCAATATCGTCTTGCAGCATCGGCACGAAGAAGTAGTTCTTGCGATTGAAGAGCTCACCGATATTCTTCGCAGACCCGAGCAGCGAGTCGTTCGACGCTATCGCCAGCACGACGGGCTTGCCGCTCCGCAGATGCGACTTCACCGCCATAGTCGCGGCGCTGTCGGTGATGCCTGCCGCCAGCTTCGCCGCCGTATTCGACGTACACGGCGCAACGACGAGGATATCGGTCATATCCTTCGGTCCTATGGGCTCGGCGGCAGAGATGTCCGTGATGACCTCATGACCGCTTATCTCCGCGAGCCGCGCGATGTTCTCCGCACTCGTGCCGAAGCGGGTGTCCAGCGAGGCGGCAGTCTCAGACATCACGGGGACGAGCTCCGCGCCCATTTCACGGAGCTTCTCTGCCTGTGCAAAGCTCCGCGCGAACGTGCAGAACGAGCCCGTCATCACGTAGCCTATACTGATACCGGCAAAATTAGTCTCCACAGTTTCCGCCTCCTTCCTCAATGAGCGCGGAAACGGCGTCCGCTACTATCTCTCCCGCCGTCACGGGTGCTTTTTTTGCGGGCAGACCTCCCGCGCGGATAATGTGCTCTCCCAGCATATCAGCCGCCCCACGCGAGAAGCCGCCCTCGCCCGAGGCAAGCTCGATAAACAGCGCGTTTCTGTGTGGTATACCGAGGTTTCCGCGTGTGAACACTGTCTCCGGCGAGGTGTTGAAAACGAGAGCGTACGAGTCGCTGAGGTCGTTCGTGTACACCGACTTCACGCCGAGCATTTCCGCTTTTGCTGCTGCCTGGGGACTGCGCACGGCTGCCGTTACGTCCGCACCGAAGCCGCGCAGTATCATCGCCAGCGATGTGCCTATCCTGCCGAGCCCGACGATGAGCACGGGCAGTCCGCAAAGGGCGGTGTCGAGCCGTCCGAGCGCGAGCTGTACTGCTCCTTCTGCGGTGAGGACGGCGTTTTTAAGCAGGAGCTCCTCGCGCTCCATATAGCTGACGAGCCTGTGCCGGGGGAAGAGCTCCGCGAGGCGGGCATCCGCAATCCCCGTATAGACAGTGCCGCCGTCCTTTACAGCGGCGGCGATGTCTTCGGCAGCGAGAACGGCGCTGTAATGCGGAGCGGTGATGTTCCCGCCGGAGTCGAGTCCGTGCACGGGGAGCACGGCAAAGTCGAACTCGCCCGCAGTATCGGGAGTCCCCGTAAGGTGCTGTATATCATCGGGGAGGGCAGAGCTGTCGAAGCCCGCGAGAGTCACCTTGTATTTCCGCGCGAGCCGCGCCGCACAATGTGCCTGCCGCATATCGCCGCCCGCGATAAGTATCTTTATATCATGTCTCATAACGTTCTCCATTCTGACAAAGATTCAGACCTGCCGTCCGCGTGTGCTAACGGCAATCTCTGTACATTATATGGAGATAAGCGTGAATTGGTGCTCGCGGCGGGGACTGCACGAACGCCTCCCGACTGTCGGAACGATGAGAAAATGGTGAAAATTGTTGCTAAATCATAAAAACTGTGGTATAATAATCCTGATATGGACCTGTTTGTACAGAAGGGAGGAAATATGAACTTTATCGGAGAAAAATGCGCTGCCTGCGGAGAGGTATTCGCCGAGGGCGACGATATCGTAGTCTGCCCCGAATGCGGCTCGCCGCACCACCGTGCCTGCTACAAGGC
The DNA here is from genome assembly GCA_017649325.1 of Ruminococcus sp. Taxonomy (GTDB): domain Bacteria; phylum Bacillota; class Clostridia; order Oscillospirales; family Ruminococcaceae; genus Ruminococcus. The sequence goes on along the minus strand of JAGCHA010000073.1, from coordinate 953 downwards.
TGAAAACAAATGCGCGAATTCTGCCCTCCACGGTACGGACGAGAGCTGGCACAGCTCCGCCGAGAAACTCCGCGAGGAGGAGAATAGCGAGAAAAAGTTCGTGATATGCTCCGCATGCCACTTCCCGAACAGCCTCGACGCAGAAAACTGCGTGAGATGCGGTGCCGACCTCACCTCTGACGAGAACGGCGGTGAGGAGGACGAGCCTGTCTTCGGAGTGCCGCGCCCCTATCTCGGATTCAATCCCGAGGAGGATATGGGCGGCTCGCCGCTCAGGGACGTGGCGGACTTCGTGAGGACGAACACTATCTACTATATCCCGATTTTCAAGCGTATGAAGGACACGGGGAGAAGCATTTCCTTCAACCTGATAAGCTTTATATTCCCGCCCGTCTACTTCGCGAACAGGAGGATGTGGTTCTGGGCTCTGCTGTCGCTTATCGTGACCGTTCTGCTGTCCATGCCGCTGGCGGTGAGCTACCTCATCGCGGACGGTATCGAGAGCAGCTACACCATTTTTCCCGCGGAGCTGATACAGAAGATATACGACAACCGCCATACGCTTTCCATGCTCGTGGACGTATGCAATGTGGCGGATATGCTCATACGCATCACGTTCTGCCTGTTCAGCAATAAGCTGTATTACCGCTTTGTGCTGAAGTCGCTCAGACGGCTCAGAGCGCACAGCGAGGGCGAGCTCAGACGCGAGGAGATTTTCGCGGCGGGCGGAGTAAGGATACTCAATACGCTTCTGGTGGCGGTGATGTCGCTGGCGATGACCTTTGTTGCCATGTACGCGACTTACCTGCTTCTCGGCTTTATATTGTAAAAAAAGGGACGCTGCTGCGTCCCTTTTCGTGTTATTATTACTTCTTGGTGCCTGTTGTGTCCTGAACTATGGACTGTACAGCTGCCTGCGGGTTCTGAGTGAGGGCAGGGGAGGTCTTCAGTGT
>JAGCHA010000072.1 GCA_017649325.1 Ruminococcus sp. | reverse complement strand
TGGTGCTTCCGGTCGGAATCGAACCAACGACACGGGGATTTTCAGTCCCCTGCTCTACCGACTGAGCTACAGAAGCACAGATGGCGACCCGGATGAGGCTCGAACTCACGACCTCTAGCGTGACAGGCTAGCGTTCTAACCAACTGAACTACCGGGCCAAAAAGTGGTGGGGACTATAGGGCTCGAACCTATGACCCTCTGCTTGTAAGGCAGATGCTCTCCCAGCTGAGCTAAACCCCCACGTAGACCTTTTATTCCGTCAGCCGAACGCTGTCTGTTGACTATCAGTCCCCTGACGACGAAATTAATTATAGCACAGCTTTTGAGATTTGTCAAGCACTTTTTTCAAAAAAATCCAAAAAATTTTCAGGAGGCGATTTTTCGCCGATTTTTCAGGTTACATTGTATGGAGGGAGCACCCTTTCTGGCATCTCCGCATAACATTTCGATTCACGATAAAAAAGGACGACCTTTCGGTCGTCCTCAATCATTCTTCATTCACAGAGATATTTTTTTAAATTGCCCATTGCCATTTATACTCTGTTACAGTGTACAATGTTGTTCCGCAAGAACTACATCTGTAAGTAATGGTACGCTTATACTGCTTCTCATAGCGCACGACCGGATAAATGATCACTCTCTTTTTTCCTGTCGCTGTCCATTCACCGTACTCCGCGCGCGGCTGACCGGCGCTGTGATAGCAGGCAGCACTTGCAGTGATCGATGTGTCAGAAGTTGGTGAGAATGTTTTTGTTACTGCTGTTCCTGTTCCGAGAAGAGTGAAAGCAAGAGCAAAAGCAGCTACTTTTTTTGCAATGTTTTTCATTGGTTTGACCGCCTTTCCAATATAATAATTTTATTATATCCTTTTAACCAAATTTGTCAAGTCAAGTCAAGCCAAACGATAAAATAACCAACATTTTCAGTAAACATTTAAATGTATTTATTCTATTCTCTCGATGGAGCATTAAAAAAAGGGCGGATGATATCCGCCCCTACAGAATTATCCCTTGAGCTCAACACGTCTTATCTTGCCGCTGATAGTCTTGGGGAGTTCGTCACGGAACTCGACTATTCGCGGGTACTTATAAGGTGCGGTGTGCTTCTTGACGTAGTCCTGGATCTCCTTTTTGAGCTCATCGGTGCCTTCCTTGCCTTTTACGAGCACGATAGAAGCCTTAACCACCTGACCTCTTACAGGGTCGGGAGCCGCACTTACGCCGCACTCCAGAACATACGGAAGCTCCATGATGACGCTCTCTATCTCGAACGGACCGATGCGGTAGCCCGACGACTTGATAACGTCGTCAACACGTCCGACGTACCAGAAATAGCCGTCCTCGTCCTTCCACGCAGTATCGCCCGTGTGGTACATACCGTCGTGCCATACTTCCTTGGTTTTTTCCTCGTCGTTGTAGTATCCGAGGAACAGACCCGCGGGTATGCCCTTGTCGAGGCGGATAACTATCTCGCCCGTCTCACCCGTCTTGCAGGGCTTGCCGTCGGGGTCAACGATGTCGACATCGTACATAACGCTCGGCTTGCCCATCGAACCCGGACGCGCAGTCATGCCGACGAAGTTGCCGATAGACAGCGTCGTCTCGGTCTGACCGAAGCCTTCCATGAGCTTCACGCCCGTAGCGTTGAGGAACTGATTGTACACCTCGGGGTTGAGTGCCTCGCCCGCGACAGTAGCGTACTTGATACTGCTGAGGTCGTACTTGCTGAGGTCTTCTTTTATAAAGAAGCGGTACATCGTAGGCGGCGCACAGAACGTCGTGATATTGTACTTCTTGAACATCGGAAGTATCTTATTCGCATCGAAGCGGTCGAAGTCGTAGACGAAAACGCAGGTCTCGCTGAGCCACTGACCGTAGAGCTTGCCCCACAGAGCCTTGCCCCAGCCCGTGTCGGAGATAGTGAAATGTATGCCGTTCGGGTCTACGTTATGCCAGTAGCGCGCGGTAATGAAGTGACCGAGCGCGTAGAGGTGGCAGTGCGTAGCGATTTTCGGATAGCCTGTTGTACCCGATGTAAAGAACATAAGATTAGGCTCTCTGCCGCATGAGAGGAACTCGGGGTCAGTCGGGCGCTCGAAAGAATCGCTCTGCTCGGCAATACCCTTATCGAAGTCAGCCCAGCCCTCGCGCTCGCCGTGGACCATCATGCGGAGGATATCCATACCGCTCTCCTCTATGGCGAGGTCGACCTGATGAGCCACATCGCCGTCGCCCGTGCAGACAACAGCCTTCACGCCGGCCGCCTTGAAGCGGTAGGTGAAGTCGTGCTGAACGAGCTGATTCGTAGCGGGAATAACGATAGCGCCGAGCTTATGGAGCGCGATTATCGAGAACCAGAACTGATAGTGCCTTTTGAGGACGAGCATGACCTTGTCGCCCTTCTTTATACCCGCAGACTTGAAGTAGTTGGCAGTCATATTGGAGTATTTCTTTATTTCAGCGAATGAGAAGCGGCGCTCCTCCATCTCGTTTGACACATATATAAGTGCAGTCTTGTCGGGACATTTCTCCGCGAGCGCGTCAACGACGTCGAATCCGAAGTTGAAAGTGCTCTCGTTCTTGAACTTTATGCTTGTGAGCGCACCGTTCTCGTCGGTCCGACACTCGACGAACCTGTCAGCGACAGGGTCCTTGATATTCGCGAGGTCGAAGTTTGTAACACCCGGGAGAATTACGGGCTCAAGGTTGGAGATAGCGTGAGTCGGCTTCTCGTTCTGACCGAAAACAACGGCGTAGAATCGGCACTCGTGCCCGCCCACAGCCCATTCGTCATGGGGTTCTGAGCTGTCGTAGTAGATAGAGTCGCCCTCGCTGAGCACCTCGACGTTGTCGCCGACCTGCACCTTGAGCTGACCGCTGATAATGATATCGAGCTCCTGACCCTCGTGGGTATGGGGGTGAGGAACGCGGAACTTCTCGTCAACATAGGGGATAGTAACGAGGAAAGGCTCGCCTATCTTATTGCGGAATTTCGGAGCAAGGCGCAGATAGCTGAGACCCTTTCTTCTTGCAATGGGCAGACCCTCGCCCGCCCTTGTGATATCGAAGCTGTTGATACGCGGAGATTCGCCCTCCATGAGGTCAGCTATCTCTACGCCGCACACATTTGCGAACTTATAAATAAAAGTGAAGCTGAAATCCTTGGCACCGCCCTCATATGCGAGGTACTCATATGTCGAGATACCGACTTTTTCAGCCATTTCCTCGGGAGTCAGACCTACGGATTCGCGGGTGAGCCTGATTCGCTCGGCGACCTCTCTTATTTTAAACTCGGGATTGATATTACTCACAGCAAGCCTGCTCCTTTCAGATATATCTTATAAACAACGCATTAAAGCGATTTTCTCGGGTGTTTACGCATTATTCATTATATCACTGTTGAGATTTCCTGTCAATAATTATTTTGACCCGCACATTAATATACAAACAGTTATATCTGTAAAAAATATTCGTTTTCGTACATTATCAAAAATTTACCGAAAGTAGCATTTTCCTTGAAAGTGATGAAAAATCATATTACAAAGCTGATAAACGCCAACCTTTATTACTTTCAGTAATAAAAATCGTTGTACAAAACGTAGATTTTTATCGTTGAAATCACCAAATCTTACCTCTCCCCCTTTAAAATACAGAAGGTATGTGATAGAATGAAATCAAGAAACGGCAGGTTTAAAACTTGGAAGGGAGGTGCAGTGTCATGTTCGGCAATATCTTCAAAAAGACCTATTCGATAGCTCTTGCGATGTCTATCGTGTGCTGCGTATCACCTCTGGCATTCCTCACCTCCTCCGTGAACGGAGACAATTCCCCGCAGGTCACACAGGAGGACCTGAAAGGCCTCGCAAACCGGATAGCAGTCATGGTCAACGAGGCACGCACCGAGCACGGCTTGACACCGCTCTACGTCACCCCCTATCTCTGCGACTGCTCGAACGTGCGCGTAAGAGAAGCTGTATTCAAATTCAGCCACGAGCGCCCCACGAATGAGAACTTTGATTCCGTCATGGATACGAGTCTCGCACCGTATCTGTCGGCAGCCGAGAACCTCGCAGCCTCCGAAGACCCATGCACTGCGGAGGAGGCATTCGCACAGTGGCAGAACTCCGATGAGGGTCACTGGGATGCTATCCTCGACCCCGAAATGACACATATGGGCGTTGCGGTCACCTACGAACACAAGGACAGGAATTCCGAAGCCTTCAAGGAAGACCCCTTTGAATGGTACTGGGAGCTTCTGCTGATACAGGTCCAGAAAGACCCCAACTGTGCCCTGCTCGTCGACGACCCCGACAATCCCGGCAAAAAGAAGAGAGTATACACTGCTGACATGGAGCTCAACGGTCAGTATCTGCCGCGGTTGTACGAGATAATCCCCGAATCCACAGGCGACCTCTCGGGCGACGGAGTAGTGGATTCATTCGACTACATCACAATATTACAGTACATCGAGTATCAGGATGCCCTCGCGAAGATGAAAGCGGGCAAGGAATATAACGAGGAACTGCTGAAGCGCCCCAGAACATTCAACGCGCTCCAGATGGAAGCAGCCGACTGCTTCAAGGACGGCGTCATCAATATCAACGACGCAAAGGTATTGCAGAAATACGTACTTGGCGAGGTAAAGGCCCTGCCATACGAGTTCTGACATCGATCAAAGGAACTAAATCGAAAAGGTGTGTTCATAAAAAGGACGGCGGACCCACTGCCACTCACAGCGGGTCTGCCGTCCTTTTGGTATATAGAGCCGCGCCGTCCGAGCACTCAGCTCTTGTCGCCCAGCATATTGTTCACAGCGCTGACCAGCGCCTTTATCGAAGAGGTGATGATATCGTTGTCGATACCCGTGCCCCAGTAGCTCATGCCTGTGCCCGTGACTATCTCCACATAAGAGACAGCCTTCGACGCCGAGCCTACCTCGAGAGCATGCTCGGTGTAGGCGTTGATATTGAAGTCAGCCCCCGTATAGGAGCGCAGAGCGTTGCTTACCGCATCAAGACGACCGTTACCTGTATCGGTCGCAGTGACGCGCTTGCCGTCATAATCGAAGGACACCGTCGCCTCGATACCGTCGCGCTGTACGAAGTGCGTCTCGGTCACACATATCGGCGAGGTTATGTCCACGAATCTCTGCTTGAAAATGGTGTAGACCTCGTCGGGGAGGAGCTCCTTGTGCTTCTTGTCGGAGACATCCTTGACGATGTACCCGAGCTTCTCACGCATTTTTTTCGGCAGGTCGTAGCCGAACCGTGTCTCAAGGATGTACCCGATACCGCCCTTGCCCGACTGACTGTTAATGCGGATAACATCCGCGGAGTATTCGCGCCCGATGTCCTCGGGGTCGAGCGGGAGATAAGGAACGTTCCAGCGGTCGGTGTGCCCTTCGGCGCGCCACTTCATACCCTTCGCGATAGCGTCCTGATGCGAACCGCTGAACGCCGCAAACACGAGCTTCCCCGTATATGGCTGACGCTCGTTGACAGCCATGCCCGTCAGGCGCGTGTAGACCTCGTTTATCGCGGGGATATCGCTGAGGTCGAGCTGCGGGTCAACGCCCTGAGTGTACATATTCATCGCGAGCGTAATGATATCGACATTACCCGTTCGCTCGCCGTTGCCGAAGAGCGTACCCTCAACACGCTCAGCCCCCGCGAGCAGCCCCATTTCCGTGTCCGCGACCGCACAGCCGCGGTCGTTGTGCGGGTGCAGCGAGACGATGACATTCTCGCGGTATCTGAGGTTCTCGCACATATATTCCACCTGATTTGCGTAAACGTGCGGCATCGAGAGCTGCACCGTCACGGGGAGGTTGATTATCACCTTGTCCTCGGGAGTCGGCTGCCACACGTCGAGGACGGCGTTGCATATCTCGAGGGCGAATTCGGGTTCGGTCCCCGTAAAGCTCTCGGGCGAATACTCAAAGCGGTAGTTCCCCTCATACTTTTCGCGGTACTCCTTGCAGAGCTTCGCTCCCGTCACCGCAATGTCGATTATCTCCTCACGGCTCTTGCGGAATACCTGTTCACGCTGAGCGAGCGAGGTGGAGTTGTAGAGGTGAACGATCGCATTTTTACAGCCGCGCAGAGCCTCGAAAGTCTTCTCGATTATATGCTCGCGTGACTGCGTGAGCACCTGTATAGTCACGTCGTCAGGGATGAGGTCATCCTCGATGAGAGTGCGGCAGAAGTCGTACTCTGTCTCGGAAGCAGCGGGGAAACCTATCTCTATCTCCTTGAATCCGATGTCGACCAGAGCCTTGAAGAATTCGAGCTTTTCGCCGAGTCCCATAGGAATGACGAGTGCCTGATTGCCGTCGCGGAGGTCGACGCTGCACCACGTCGGAGCTTTATCTACGTAGGAGCGCTCCGCCCATTTCATCGCAGTCTTCGGAGCCTCAAAGAACTGCCTTGTGTACTTGCTTACATTTTTCATTGTCGCCATAGTTATGCCTCCTTGTATAAGCTGTTGACACGAGGGTAACAAAAAAGCCCCCTCCATGCCCTGCATGGAAGAGACGAAGTTACGAATATCTCCGTGGTACCACTCTTCTTGACGTGAATCACGCCCACTCATCTGCGTCCTGCCAACGCATATCTCTGTAACGGGAGAGCCCGTTCAAGCCTAATCGCGAATGCTTTCAGCCGACTGCTCGGGGAGGAGCTATGGCCCGTATCTGTCTGCCGCCTCGCACCGAACGGCGGCTCTCTGTGGAAACATCCTCGGGTTTTGTTTCCCTTCATCGCATTTATTATTTGCATTATACAACGGTTTTCCCGATTTGTCAAGAGGAAAGGAACAAAAAACGTCCCGTTCAGAAAGAACGGGACGTTTAATGCTATTGTAAATCAGTCAACAAGGGGATTGCCGTCAGCATCAGTGTCTATCTTGCCAATGAGGATCATGATACCCTCAATAAGACCCCAAAGACCGCCGATACCGCAAGTAACGCAAGTAACTACGATCTGGATGATAGCTCTCTTTGTGTTTCCGAGGTAGAAGTTGTGAACACCCCATGCACCAAGGAAAATGCCGAGAAGACCGGCAACCATCTTCTTTTTAGGTTCCATAGTATAGTTCTCCTTTCAAATCCTTATAATAATTAAGTATAATTTAAGAACAGACATATAAAAATACATTTTATAATCTGTTAACATTTAGTATATCACATACTTATCACAAAATCAATATGTATTTTGAACTTTTTTTGAATAGGAGTATAACATTCTGTTATTTGTGCAAAAAATATTGCTGTCGTTCATAATTAGTTGTCAAGAATGTACAATCATCGACAAAATGCAATTCTTTTTGAAATTATTTTATTTTGTATATTGACGAATTAACGCGAAAGTGGTAAAATAATACTTGTGGGGAGATTTCCCCCGAATAATCTGTATAAAACAGGAGGTTTTGAAATGAAATACGAAATTATCGGACAGACAGTCCCTGCGGTCGAGATGACACTCAGCGTAGGCGAGTCGATGTACACCCAGTCGGGCGGAATGGTATGGCAGACAGAGGGCATCAAGATGTCCACTAATGCAAGAGGCGGTCTCGCAAAGAGCCTTGGACGTATGTTCACAGGCGAGTCGATATTTATGGCTAATTACACAGCAGAGACAGAGGGCGCAAAGATAGCATTCGGTTCTACAGTACCCGGCTGTGTAGTACCCTTAGATATCTCACAGGGCGAAATGATAGTTCAGAAGGGTGCATTCCTCTGTGCTCAGCAGACCGTTGACCTCAAGGCTACATTCACCAAGAAGTTCTCTGCAGGACTCTTCGGCGGCGAAGGCTTTATCCTCCAGCGTCTTTTCGGAAGCGGACTTGCTTTCATCGAAGTAGACGGCGATAAGGTAGAGCGCGTACTTGCTCCGGGCGAGGTGCTCAAGGTCGATACAGGTAACGTAGTAGCATTTGATACCTCCGTCAGCTATGATATAGAGACAGTAAAGGGTCTCGGAAACATTTTCCTCGGCGGCGAGGGTCTCTTCCTCACAAAGCTCACAGGTCCCGGCAGAGTAATTCTCCAGACCCAGAACTTCAACGACTTTGCAGGCAGAGTCATCTCCATGATGCCCCACAAGTAATGGGACATCCCCGCACTTGACATTTCAGTACAAATAAAGTATGATAGTAAATGACCGCAGGACTTGCTCCGAGCGGTCATTTCTTTGACTTAAAGGTGATACAATGGCAAGGATATATCCGCTTTTCAGCTCCAGCAAGGGCAATTCCTCCTTTATCGGGACAGAAAAGGGCGGGATACTCATCGACTGCGGAGTCAGCTACCGCAGGCTGACAGCCGCCCTCGAGCTCAACAATATCCCGCTTGAGGCTGTACAGGCGGTATTCATAACACACGAGCACAGCGACCACATCAGCGGCTTGAAGCTCCTGACGAAAAATACGGGGATGCCCGTATACGGCACCAAGCGCACGCTCCAGCGTCTGAGCGACACTGACAAAGTCTCGGGGAATTCCCCTCTCATAGACATAGTCGGGAAGAGCATAGCGTGCGGAGGCTGTGAAGTCACGTGCTTCAACACGCCGCACGACGCAATACATTCCTGCGGCTACAGGATAACAACCGAAGACGGCAGGACCTGCGCGGTCTGCACCGACCTCGGACACGTAACGCCCGAGATAGACGCCGCGCTCATCGGGTGCAGGCTTGTGCTCATCGAGGCAAACTACGACGAAAATATGCTTCGCCACGGCCCATACCCGCTGTATCTGAAAGAGCGCATACTCTCGCAGAACGGGCATCTCTCGAACCACGCGTGCGGCGAGCAGGTCAGCCGCCTGATTCGTCAGGGCACGACGCACATAATCCTCGGACATCTCAGTCAGGACAACAACCGTCCCGACATCGCCGACAGCACAGTGCAGTCGCATCTGCTCGACTATACACGCGGGCGCGATTATCTGATGGGAGTCGCCCCCGTAGAGACACAGGGAGGAGCTGTTATTTTCTGATGAATATAGAACTTATCGTCGTCGGCAAGCTGAAAGAGGACTATCTCCGCGCGGCGTGTGCGGAGTACATCAAGCGCCTCGGCAGGTATTGTACATTCACGCTCCGCGAGCTTGACGAATGCCGCCTGAGCGATTCTCCCTCGGAGAAGGAGATAGCGGCGGCGCTGAAAAAAGAGGGTGAGCAGATAAAGAAGCTTGCGAAAGGCATGGTCATCCCAATGTGTATTGAGGGCAGACAGCTTACAAGCCCCGAGCTTGCGGAGAAGATAAGCAGCGCGGGAATAGACGGCATCAGCACAGTAACATTTATCATCGGCAGTTCTTTCGGACTTGACCCCGAGGTCAAGTCAATGGGAGAGTTAAAGCTCTCGATGTCAAAGATGACGTTCCCGCACCAGCTTGCGCGGGTGATGCTGCTTGAGCAGATATACCGCAGCTTTCAGATATCCACCGGCGGCAAATATCATAAATAAAAAGCGCATACATCGCAAAAAAGCACCCTCGCGGGTGCTTTTCCTTTTAGTATGATTTCGATTCGAGCGATATGCAAAGTACAACGTAGACTATCATCAGGAGCAGCGAGAATATCGCGCCGCCTGAGAATCCCGAGGTCACAAGCCCTATCGCATCTAAAACAAGCGCGATGAAGGCGAGCTTCTTGCAGCCCGTGTAGTCGCCCTGAAAGCCTTTTATCGCCATAAACAGCGACAGCAGGCTGAATATCAGCGCTATCACGGCACCGAGAATTCCTCCGTTGAACAAGCCCGAGATGACTGAGAGAACAGCTCCGATGATGATGAGTACATTCCATACCTTGAATACAATTTTCATATTTTTTCTCCTTATTTCATGTTTATTACTTCTGAAGCGTTCCGTGTGAGAGCGACTTCAGATATGCGTTGATGAACCCGTCGAGGTCGCCGTCCATGACAGCCTGAATGTTGCCGTTTTCAAAGCCTGTACGGTGGTCTTTAACGAGGGTATAGGGCATAAACACGTATGAGCGTATCTGCGAGCCCCACGCGATCTGGTTCTGCACGCCCTTGATATCCTCGATCTTCTCGAGGTGCTCGCGCTCCTTTATCTCGATGAGCTTCGAGCGGAGCATCTTCATCGCGTAGTCCTTGTTCTGGTACTGGCTTCGCTGAGTCTGGCAGGACACGACGATGCCTGTGGGCTTATGGATAAGGCGCACGGCGGAGCTGGTCTTGTTTACCTTCTGACCGCCCGCACCGCTTGAACGGTACACCTCCATCTCGATGTCCTCGTCGCGGATCTCGACCTCAATGGAGTCGTCGATCTCGGGCATAACTTCGAGAGCGGCAAAAGAGGTATGGCGTCTGCCCGACGCATCGAACGGAGACACGCGCACGAGTCTGTGAACACCCGACTCCGACTTCATATAGCCGTAGGCATTATCGCCCTCGATGAGGATGGACGCCGATTTGAGACCCGCATCATCGCCGTCGAGGTAGTCAAGGAGTTCGACCTTATACTCATGGCGCTCAGCCCAGTGGTTGTACATACGGTAGAGCATCTCAGCCCAGTCCTGAGCCTCGGTGCCGCCCGCCCCCGCATGGAAGGTAAGGATAGCGTTGGCGTTGTCGTACTCGCCCGTGAGGAGCGTCGAGAGCTTCTCCTCCTCAAGCTTAGTCTTGAACGCGTCAGATTCGGACTTTATCTCATCAACGGAGCTCTCATCGTCCTCCTCTATCGACAGCTCGATGAGGGTGATGATATCCTCGAGGTTTTCGCTGAGCTTATTGAATTTTTCTATCTTGCGCTCGAGGGACTTAGTCTCCTGAAGCACCTTCTGCGAGTTTTCGAGGTCGTCCCAGAAGCCGTCCCTGGCTGTTTCCTCATTGAGTTCAGCCACGCGTTCCTTAGCCGCCTTGATATTCAGAACGTCGGCGAGTTCTTCCACTTCTTTGCGATAGCCGACCATTTCTACTCTGAGTTCGTCAAGAATGATCATAACAAATTCCTTTCTGATGTCAGATTTTGCACAGATACGTATTAATTATACCACACAATTCTGCAAATAGCAAGTAGCGCGGGAACAAAAATCTGTTTTTATTTCGGGAAGGCACACGAAAGCTGCGGAAGAGCCCCCTTCCCCTCTTTACAATCGTGCAAAAATATGATAATATATATTACAGATAAAAGACCCCCAAGGAGGGAGAGACAATGTCCGAATTCACAGATACAGAAAACAGAACAGAGATAGCCGCACTGAGCCACGAGGTCTACCGTCTCACAAAACAGCTTGAAGAGCAGGAACAGCGCCGCATAACCGACGCCATGCCCGACAAGTACGACCCGTTCGCCAATCCTACGGAATACAAAGGCTTCTGCGGCGACTACTCAAAGATAGACCCGCGTATAACGGAGGCAGGCTACGAGATACCACTCGAGCCCGACTACACCGAGCGCAAGAATCTCAAACGCGCCTACCGCAAAAGCGGCTGGCTGATGATATTCCAGTTCGTTCTGTCGAATATACTCGGCGGCCTGACAGTACAGCTCATCTTATGGCTTATGACCATGCTGAACCCCGCCGCCAACGGTACAGCCGTCGGCGACTACATCCGCAGCTCGTCAATACTGGTATCAATAAATATGATGACATACATCATATGCAACGTCGGCATCGCCGCGATAGGCATGAAATGGGGCGGGATAAAGTACACCTCCCTCGTGCGGACGAAAGACTTCGGCATAGGCCGGGCCTTCCAGTACTGCATGATAGCCCTGCTCATGTGGACGATATCGCTCTACATCAAAACGGGCGTGAGCAACATCTTCCTGCAATACGGCATAGACATAGTCCCCGATATGAGCGGAGTAGCTAACACCCACCTCGGCAAGACGGTCAACATCCTGTACACGTGCATGTTGGCACCGCTGACGGAGGAGCTTTTCTTCCGCGGAGTCCTTCTGCGGACGCTCGCGAAGTCCAACCAGCGCTTTGCGATATTCGCATCGGCGTTCTTCTTCGGACTTGTCCACGGCAACCTCCAGCAATTCATAATTGCCTTCCTGTTAGGCATATTCCTTGCCCACATCACCATAAAGCACGGCTCGATAATACCGTCGGTGATAGTGCATATGTTCATCAACATCGTCACGTCGATTATCGGCGCAGTAGCGGGGATAAGCACGGCAGCGTCACTTATCTGCTACCTCATACTGCTTGCGGCAGCACTTCTGGGTATGATACTTCTGCTCGTATTCCTCAGCCGGGACAAGCTCCCCTCAACGACTCCGAAGCAGGCACGCCGCGGAGTTCTCGTAGCTGCAGGCTCGCTGCCCTTCTCGGGAGCAGTCATCATCTACATCGTATACATCATCTACCGACTTATTGCCAAGCGTTGATGTAGTGGAAATACACAAATACGGAGGACAAAAATCGTACAATATTTCAGCGTCCATTATTGGACAAGAAGCATTATCTGTGTTATAATTCTAAGTGGAAGATAACTATACAGGAGGTCGATACCTATGGAAATGGCATTAGTCGTAGATATAATCACCCACCTTCTCGGCAACAGCCTGACGGACACCACAGACATACAGGCTCTCATCAACGATGAGAACGTCACGGCTCTCGTCGGAGTCGTCAAGGAGCTCCTCGACGACGACTACAACTACTACAACAATACGCTCCTTGCTATCCAGAGCAACGAGCTTGACAAGATAAAGATAAACATCGACAGCGCGAAAAGCCTCTACTACGAGGGACTCGACAATCCCGAAATAACCAAGCAGAAGCTCGACAGCGCCCACGATAAGCTCCGCGAATCTCTCCTGACGCTTATGCGCTACGTCGAGAGATATGTAGGACAGCTCCGCAACTGCAACGACCGCTTCAACAGAGGCTCTCTCTTCGGGCAGAGAAATCTCAACGCAGAGATAGACAAGAACATCTCGCTCCTCACCAAGTCGATGAGGCTCTTCACCTACACGGTAGAGCTCGACTACGCGGTAAATTCCGTTCTTCAGTACAACGTCGAGCGCTCCTTCAGCAACCCGTGCCGTGACATGGTGAAATTCATCGAAGACGAGAAGATACACCGTCTCGTGCTCTCGCTGTGCGGAGACAACAACGAGGTCTACGACTTCTGGTACCATATGGACAACAACCTCAGAGTCTACCTTGACCCGCCGCTGAAATACAAGCAGATAGGAATGATGGAAAATGAGCAGAAGGCAAAGAGTTGATAAAGACACATCGAATACGAAGAAAGAGATAGCAGTCATCGCGGCATCCGCGCTGATACCCGTGGCAGGAACGCTCATCGCACCTGTCCTCGTGGCAAAGAAGCTCCTCCCGAAGGTATCCGATTCCGTGAAAAAAAGGAAAAACGGTTAAAGTGAAAAGGCGCCGTAAAGAAGCGAAGGTTTCTTTACGGCGCATTTTTATCTTCACCGCACCGAAAAACTCCCCCGCGCCCCTTGCTATTTTCTCGGCAATATGATATAATATATGTGTATACCCATCTGGTAAAATTCAGGTAAAGGACGTGCTCATTATGTCTGTAAACTATGACGTTATAATCGCAGGCTGCGGCGCTGCGGGACTTTACGCCGCGATCAATCTGCCCGCCGACCTCAATATCCTTATCCTCTGCAAGCGCGAGCTGCCCCTCTGCAACTCGATGCTCGCACAGGGAGGCATCGCAGGCGTGTACGACTCCCCCACCGACAACATACAGTACCACCAGAACGATACGATGATAGCAGGCGGCTTCAAGAACAACGTTGATGCCGTCCATACGCTCGTCAGCGAAGCAGCGCAGGATATCGAGCGCATAATCGAGCTCGGCGTCGACTTCGACAAGAACCCCGACGGCAGCTACCACCGCACGCTTGAGGGCGGACACAGCCACCACCGCATCTTCCACCACGCCGACTCCACAGGCAAGGCGATAACGACCACCCTGCTCGATACAGTAAGGACTCTCCCGAACGTGACGATAATGGAGAACACCATGATGTGCGCGGTGAAGCAGACCTCCACAGGCTATTCGGCGTTCCTGAAAACGCTTGACGACGAGTACATCACGGCAAACTGCCACTATATGATACTTGCCACGGGCGGCATAGGCAGAGTGTACCAGTTCACGACAAATTCCGCGATAGCAACGGGCGACGGCATCACATTTGCGTACGAAATGGGCGCAAAGATAAAGAATCTCAGCTACGTGCAGTTCCACCCTACGGCTTTCAACAACCGCGCCACACGCGAATGCTTCCTCATCTCCGAGGCAGTGCGCGGCGAGGGAGCATATCTTCTCAACTGCAACAAGGAACGCTTCATGCACAACTACGACGAGCGCCTCGAGCTTGCCCCCCGCGACGTGGTATCGCACTCGATAATCCTCGAATCGCGCAAGCAGAACTCGACGGATTTCTACCTTGACATAAGCTATAAGGACAGCGAGTTCCTGAAGAAGCGCTTCCCGATGATATACAAGAACCTGCTTGATCAGGGCTGGGACCTCACCAAGGGACCCGTACCGATATTCCCGTGCCAGCACTATCTCATGGGCGGCATCGACGTTGACAGGAACTCCGAGACCACTCTCCCGAACCTGTATGCGTGCGGCGAGTGCTCGCACACGGGAGTACACGGCGGCAACCGACTCGCGAGCAACTCACTGCTTGAAGCGCTGGTATTCTCGCGTCACGCCGCACTTGATATCGCAGCAAAGGCAGCGAAAGCACCGAAGGAGTTCGAGGAGGTGCAGTTCGACGCTCACATCGGAGCCTCACGCATACCAAAGGGCATACGCACGGAGACTCGAAAGATAATGCAGGAGAGCCACTTTGTCATTCCCGACAAGAAGAAGGCAGCGGAGGGCTTCCGCCGCGTAAAGGAGATACGCGAGGACCTGCTGAACGGCGGCTATCTTGTAGATGCTGACTTTGTTCTTGCGAAGTCGATAGTGACCGTAGCATATATAATACTCGGCGAGGTAATGCAGTAAGAGCGCATTCCGTGCGCCCGCCGATCCCCATACAAGCGATCATCAAAAGAAAGGCAAAAGGATGAAATTGATACAGATCGCGGCAGCCGCAGTTATGACCACGGCGCTGCTGCCGGCGGCGGCTGTACAGACACACGCTGCCGAAGCCGAAATGCCGCTGCTCAGAGCGGACGTAAACGGCGACTACGTTATAAACACGCAGGACATGGTACTGCTGAGCAGGTATCTGCTCGGCGGCGGAGAGCTCACAGCCGAGCAGGCAGAGCGCGCCGACTGTGACGGAGACGGCACGATCGACACCTTCGACCTTATCCTGTTGCGTAAAAGCTATGTCCGCAACGCCATAGAGGACCCGCAGGGCACCTACATATGCGAGAGCAGTGAAGGCACTCGCTATGTGTGGTTCGGCGAGCGCGGAGAGGGCTCGTATGCGGACATCACTGCCGATGACTCCGTCCCCTTCACGCACAGCAAATGGGGCGACGAGATAGAGCTGCACAGCTCCGCTGAGGAGAGCATTTCCGCGAAGATATCGTGGCTTGACGGCGAGCGCTTTTATCTGAAAAGCAGCGGAGCCGAGCCCGAGCTATTCACTCACAAGAGCGACGTCCCATTTGACAAGGGACCATATCTTATCGGAGAGTATGTCTCCGATAAGGGGCGCAGCTACACACTCAACTGGCTGTCGGGAAGCTGCGGCAGCGAGGATATCAAGGTGCTCCCGATGAAGACGCGCGCGCAGTTCATCTACAGCGACGGAACGTATAAAACAGGCGGTTTCTCCCGTATGGACAAATTCCACTTCACCCTTGAATGGGAGGACGGTACGGTCGAGAACTTCACCCGCCGCGAGATAACGGTAAAGGACGGCATAACCTATGTAAACGGCGTGCTCATCGCGAACAAGACCTATGCCCTCCCCTCGACCTATGCTCCGGGAGGACTTCTCCCCGAATTCAACACAGCGTTTGCGAAGATGCAGGCAGCCGCGAAGCAGGACGGCATGAGCCTCAGCATATGCTCGGGCTACCGCTCGTACAGCTATCAGGCGCAGCTTTACAACAACTACGTCGCACGCGACGGCAAAACAAAGGCGGACACCTACTCCGCCCGTCCGGGACACTCCGAGCACCAGTCGGGACTCGCAGCCGATATCAACTATGCAGGCGACTGGTTCAACACCACGCCCGAAGCGAAATGGCTCGCGGAAAACTGCTACAAATACGGCTTTATCATACGCTACCCCAAGGGCAAGGACGATATCACGGGCTATAAATACGAGGGCTGGCACATCCGCTATCTCGGCGATGAGCTTGCTGGACTCGTCCACGACTCGGGGCTGACGCTTGAGGAGTATTTCAGCATAGATTCAAAATATTCATACTGAACACATAACTGTCTGACGGCGGATGATATCCGCCCAACAGAAGATTTGGAGGAGACCGCGGCAGCGGACGACGACAATTCCGAATCCGGAAGTTTGCCCAACATATCCAAAGGAAGGAAATTGCCATGAAATTATTACAGTGCTACATCGACAATATCATCACGACGGCTCTTATGGAGGACATCAACTATATCGACGCCGCCGCTGACAACCTCATCCCGCCCGAGCACCGCAGCTCCGCATATTATGTTGCGAAGGACAGCGGAGTTGTATGCGGCATAGAGGTCGCAAAGCGCGTATTCGACCTTGCAGGCGGAGACGTTGACTTCCGCATACTTCTACAGGACGGCACAAAGGTCAGGAAGGGCGACATCATTGCCGAGCTTGAGGGCAGCACGCTCACACTCCTCAAGGGCGAGCGGACAGCACTCAACATTTTGCAGCATATGTCGGGCATAGCGACCGCGACAAACAAGTGCGTGGAGCTCGTCGAGGGAACAAACGCCTCAGTCACCGACACGAGAAAGACACTCCCGGGACTTCGTGCGCTGCAAAAGTACTCAGTAACAGTCGGCGGAGGCAAGAACCACCGTTTCAATCTTTCAGACGCGGCAATGCTGAAGGACAACCACATCGACGCATACGGCGGCATCACAGCAGCCGTAACGGCTCTGCGCGAGAAGATAGGACACACGGTAAAGATAGAGGTCGAGGTGCGCACGCTTGACGAGCTCCGCGAGGCGCTTGCAAACAAGGTAGAGATAATCATGCTCGACAATATGAGCTGCGAGGAGATGAAGCAGGCAGTGGAGATAACCGCGGGAGCTGCTCTGCTGGAGGCATCGGGCAACGTCACCGCCGAGAATATCCGCTCGGTAGCGGAGACAGGCGTGGACATAATCTCGCTCGGAGCGCTCACCCACTCCGTCAAGTGCTTTGATATCTCGATGAAGATACGCAAATGAGGATAAGCAAAGGGACTGCAATGCAGTCCCTTTTTCATCGGAGCGTATTAGCACTCTCGCCGGATCAGTGTTAGCACTCGCACATAGCGAGTGCTAAATTTCATCTGTTTTTCACACACCCATAATATTTTGAACACAAAGCGGCTGTATCATACAGTCAATGAAACGAAAGGAGCTCATACCTATGTTTGAAGATGATTACATTATGCGTCAGATAAAAGAATGTATTGACGCAGCGATGAAGCTTCTGTTTCATGTGAATGTAGAATCTCCCGCAATGCTGGTGCTGAAGGACCTTCAAAAGGAGGAGCTTGTCCGGAAGCTGACCGTTATGCTCGACGGTGGAAAGGTCAGAGAAGCAATATCCGAACTGGACAGAGAAACGG
>JAGCHA010000071.1 GCA_017649325.1 Ruminococcus sp. | reverse complement strand
GTACGGGAGCGGGACCGATCTGTGCCGCAGCTCCGCAGGTGGGGCAGAATTTGCCTGTGAATTCGGTTCTGCAATTATTGCAAACAGCCATGATATAAACCTCCTAAGAATAAAGCAATGCCGAACATTGCCGAATATGATAATATTATACCATATGGTTCTGTAAATTTCAATACAAATATGTAATTTTAAGTTGTTTTTTGGAGAGAAAGGGCGTGAAGTGCAAAAAAACACACCTTTTTGATATGAAATGTCATTGAAAAATGCATAAAAAAATGGTATAATCAGAAAAAAGCTGTCCGAAACGGGTACGGAGATACCCTCGGCAGAAAGGAGAAACTATGAAACTGAAAAAACTTCTTTCCCTTGTGCTTGCGGGAGCACTCGTGTGCGGGGCGTCAGCTCTCGGCGAAGCTCCGCTTCACAGAGCGGACGCAGCGGGAACAAGGGTATCGGTACATGACCCGTCCATAATCAAGGACGGCAATACATACTACGTTTTCGGCTCGCATATCGAAGCAGCAAAATCGCCTGACCTGCAAAACTGGCGTTCGTTTGCGAACGGCTATGCGCGGACGAACAACGTCGAGTTCGGCAACCTCTCGCAGAATCTCAAAAAAGCCTTTGACTGGGCAGGCGAGGACCTCGAGGACTGCAAGGGCGGTTTCGCGGTATGGGCGCCCGATGTGTTCTGGGATGCAGAATATGTCAACTCCGACGGCAGCAGGGGCGCATACCTGATGTATTTCTGTACTTCATCGACGTATATGCGCTCGGTCATCGCCTTTGCAACATCGAAGAACATCGAGGGGCCGTATACCTTCGCGGACACACTGATATACTCGGGCTTTACGAACAACGACAGCTACGCTACCAGTGATACCAAGCGCGTGAACCGCAAGTACACCTCCACCAACGTGGACGAGCTCATCGCGCAGGGACAGGTGACCTTCAACAACAGCTGGTTCAACAAGGACAACTTCAACAACCAGCTCTTCCCGAACGCCATAGACCCGACTATCTACACCGACACGAACGGGAAGATGTATATGTGCTACGGTTCGTGGTCGGGAGGCATATTCACGCTTGAGGTCGATCCAAAGACGGGCTACCTCATACACCCCAAGAGCGGCACCACCTCCGACGGACGCATGGTCGACAGCTACTTCGGCACAAAGATATCGGGCGGCTACGGCAAGTCGGGCGAGGGACCGTTCATCGAGTACAACGCAGAAACGGGCTATTACTACCTGTGGGTGACCTACGGCGGACTGACCTCCACAGGAGGCTATAATATGCGAGTATTCCGCTCGAAGAGCCCGCTCGGTCCGTTCACCGACCCCGCAGGGAGAAATGCGGTCCTGCCGACGAATCCCAACCTTGACAGCGTGGGACTCAAGGTCATGGGCAATTACAAGTTCAGCTCGCTGAGCAAGGCATATATGGCGTGCGGACACAATTCCGTCCTCCGCGACGACGACGGCAAGTGGTACCTCATATACCACACCCGCTTTGACGACGGTGCGGAGTTCCACGAAGTGCGCGTACACCAGATGTTCTTCAATGCGAATGGCTGGCCTGTGGTGGCACCGTTTGAGCACAGCGGCGACGCGAAGTTCGACGGCGGCTACAACGAGGCGGACATTGTCGGCGAGTACGAATACATCAACCACGGCAATTCGACCGACGGCAAGATAATCAACTACCAGAAGATAGCGCTCAACTCCGACGGCTCGGTATCGGGAGCTGTAACGGGAAGCTGGCATCAGGACAGCGGCACCTCCGACGCGGTTATCAGCATCGGCGGCGTGAACTATGCCGGACATTTCTTCGCTTCTGCGAACGAAGCAGGCAAGAAGGTCATGACGTTCACGGCTGTCGGCTCGAACAACCAGACGATATGGGGCGCACAGACCAAGGAGTTCACGGGAAGTCCCCGCACGGGCATTCCCGATTACACTGATACAAAGGCTGAAATGGTCATCAATAAAGACACTCTCGGCGAGCCGAGCAAGACGGCGTATCTCAGCGATACAGCCCTCATCAGCGGTATACCCTATTATATCACCAACGTCAACAGCGGACTTGCGATAGACCTCCCGAACGGCAAGCTCGACGATGGCACGAATATCCAGCAGTGGGACTTCAACAAGCTGTGGGCACAGCAGTGGAGGATAGTCTCAGTGGACAGCGAATGGTGCAGGATAGTTTCGATGGGCGACGAGAGCAAGTGCATAGCGGTCGCCTCCGACACCGCCGCAGACGGAACGAACGTCGAATTGCAGACCTACACGGGCGCGGACAATCAGCTCTTCAAGATCGTGCAGAGCAGCAAGGGCAGCTTCGGCATAGTATCCAAGTGCTCGGGCGGCGCGGGAGCTCTCGATGTCTTCGAGTGGTCGAAGGACAACGGCGGCAACGTCAATCAGTTTGCATACAAGGAATACGATTGTCAGCTGTGGAACATCACTCCCGTTCATCCGAAGCTCACGGCGGGACAAGGCTACTACATCAGAGAAGCGTTCAGCGGAAATTATGTCACATTGGGTCATGACAACACTCTTGTCGCAAAGGCGGGAGAGACAAAGCCGACAAGGTGGGCACTCAGTCTGACCGGCGACGGCACCCGCTACTCCTTTGGTGATGCCGATTTCCATTGGAGCACACTCGTCCCCGTGCTTGTCGCAGCAGAAAACAACAGCCCTGATGACGGGACTCCCATTCAGCTTATGAGCGTAGACAACAGCACCTATGCATCGCTGAAGATCATCGCCAACAAAGACGGCACATACACGATACTCACTTCCTCGTCAGACTACAAATCGTGCTATTACAGCGAATTTACGACCGATACACAAGCCAACATCGTTCAGATGAAGTACGACCCGAAGAAGACGGATTACACAAGGTTCATTCTTGAACCTGTTTCGCCCACAACGATTATGAAAGACAAACTCGGAGACATTAACCTTGACGGCGACGTTAATGTTGCCGACCTTGTACTGCTCCAGAAGTATCTGCTCGGAGCTGAGAAGGAGCTCCCCGAGTGGAAGAATGCTGATATGGACAATGACGGCAGGCTCGATATGTTCGACCTTGTGAGACTTCGCCGCCGCCTTACAGAACAAGTCGGTTTTATTACAACGGGCAGAGCCACGTTCACGGAAAAATAAGCAATAATAAAGGCGTACCAATTTGGTACGCCTTTTGTTTATTGCTGTATCACTATTTTTCTCAGCGCGACGAGGTCGAACGTGTCTATCCTGCTGTCAGCGACGAGGTCGGCGAGCCCGCATTCCTCAGCGGTGAGCGGAGCCTTGCCGAGGATATGAGCGCTCAGCTTGACGAGATCGGCGACGCCGGCCTCTCCGTCGGAGTTGATATCGCCGATGACAGTCTCGGGCTTGTTCGGAGTCGCAAGTGCGAAGAAGTTCACGCACAGATTGGTCTGACCGTTGCTTCCGAGCGTTACCTTCTCGCCCTTCTTTACCTGCTTGTCGTAGATGATGAAGTTGAGGTCGGTCGTGGCGGTCAACAGCGTGCGCATCATCGTGTAGTCAGCGAGCCAGTCGGGAGTCTTCTCAACGCGGCTGTCGAGCGCGATGTGGAGAGTCATATCCGCTCCCGCTGTGAATGTTGCTGTGTCGCCCGTCGTGCCCTTTGCGGAGCAGGCGGTCATCAGTATTTCCGCGCCTATGAGGTTGGACTGTATCTGGTCTATCGTGAAGTCGCGGTCGCCGAAAATGAGCGAGCCCGTGTTGGCGTTTTTGCCTATTGTCCACGAATCAGGGAGCGCCTTCTCTGCGACCTCAACATTTTTGAAGAGGTCACCGCTGAGCGGGATCTTTTCCTTGCTGAACACGAAGCTGTCCATGTTCACAAGGTAGCCATCGCCGCCCGTGAATCTCACGTACAGGTTATGGATGCCGCTTATCTGCGGGATATTCACCTCGAAGGGCTGATAGTCCGAGAAGCCCGACGTGCCCGTGAAGCTTATTTTCGCGGCAGGCTCGCCGTTCAGGCTGTCGAGGCAGAGTTCGATACCCGCGGCATTTCCCGAGATATTCCCCTTGAAGCTCCATGCTCCGTCACCGAAATCGACCGTGCGGTACATTGCCCAGTCGCCGTTTTCGATGAAGCCGATGTTCTGTCCGCCGCCTGCGGTGTCCTCGGTCTGTATGCCTTCGGAATCCGAGTATGACTCAGCTTCTATCGTTTCGAACGCCGATACTGCGGGAACAGACGGCTGTGCGGGGGTATCGCTCTCGGGAGAGAGCTTGACAACGCCCTCGGGGAAGGAGTTGACGGTGAGGTCGTTGATGTAGTATTCGATGTTCATATAGCCCTGACCGCAGTAGTCACCCGCATAGTCGGTGGGGTCTGTCGGGTCGAGTCCGCGAGCCGACTCCCATTCGTCAGCCATGCCGTCGTTGTCGGTATCTGTTATCTCCTTAGCTGTGACAGCGGACGGATAGGAATAGGTAACGCCGCATTTGATATTGTACTTGTTGAGGTCGGAAACAGAGCCGTCATATGCCGCTGTGCCCGAGCACTGACCTGTGCCGTTCTTGGTATCGGCAGCACACTGGCGGTCGATGGGCGTTCTCTTGTCGGAGGAGATACCGCAGCCCGCATAGCTGATAACGTGCTCGCAGGAAGCCTCGGCGCTCTCGCAGCCGACGGTGGATGAGATATTCTCGCCGTCAGAGTTTATGGCGAAAGGAGCGGACGTTTTAAGGTTGTCCTTGGTTATGCCTATGCCGTCCTTGACGGTGATGCCGTCCCAGTTGTTATAGGTTATGCCGTGGAGCGAGCCGTCCTTGTTGATGAGGCGGTTGCCCGAGCAGTACACCTTGAAATTCTGCGGACTGGTGGTGCTGTCCACGTGGATGTAGTTGTAGCCGCCCGTGGTGGAATTGCCCGCCTTCAGGGTATTGTTGACGTAATTTGTGTGACCGATAGTGCCGTATGCGGTCTGGTAGCCCCAGTCGTAGATGACGTTGTTGGTGAAGTCTGCCACGCCGGTTCCGGGAATCTTTCCGCGGAAGTTGCGCGAAACGTTGTGGATGATGAGGTTGTGGTCGAACGAGAGGTCGCTGTTGCCCATCATAATGCCGAAGCCGTGGATGCCCTTGTCGTGACCTCCCCACGAGTTTGCGGGGCCGATAATGGTGTACTGCACGGTATAATTCTTATTGTTCGAGTAGAGTCCCCACTGCTCGTCGGAAGCCCAGCCGATGGAGCAGTGGTCGACGATGCAGTTAGCGCCCTTGGAGCCTCCCCACGCGTCGTTGCCCGAGCTGGTGGCGTTGTACGGTCAGGGGCGGGAGCTGATATAACGGCAGATGACGTTGTCGCCGCCGAAAGCCATTTTGTAGTTTTTGAGCGTGATACCGCCGCCGCCGGGGGCAGTCTGTCCCGCAATGGTGATATTGCCTGCCGCCGAGACCGCACTCTTGAGCTCGATAGTGCCGCCGACATCGAATACGACTATGCGGTTGGACTTGCTGACCGCGTCGCGGAATGAGCCCTCGCCGCTGTCGTTGAGGTTCGTGACGTGGTAGACCTGACCGCCGCGTCCGCCCGTGGAGTATTTACCTCCTCCGACGGCTCCGGGGAAGGCAAGCAGCTTACCCGCCGCATCGGCTTTGGAGCCGAAATTTCCCGCAGGAGCAGCCGCGGAGACTCCGCCGAGCACAGTGACGATACCCGTAAGAGCGGCAGTAATGCGTCTGAAAGTCTTGTTCATTGATATCCCTCCTGTATTGATAACAGAATATATTTCCCTATTATAAATTATACATTATTATCCTGCAAAAAGCAATGACAAATCGTATCTTGTTTATGCAGCTTTTAGCTTTTTTTGGGGGTGATATGTGAAGGATAGTGTGGTCGGACGGGTGAGTCAGGCTGCTTTTCTGTACAGTTCACGGCAATTTCAGAAGCCGTTCGCAGAACGGACATAATTGTCAGAATTATGTAATAATCTCCCGTGCAAGGTTACAATCCCTCGTTTTTTTGTATCGGAACTGACAATTCTCTGTTATTGTAATCGTCGGATTTTTCGGCTATAATGAAATCATAGAAAAAAGCCCTCCTCTGTTCGGCGAACACGAGGGTAAGAAGGAGTGAAATTTATGAGTAAAAGATTTTCACGTATGGCAGCTCTGTCACTTACGCTGCCGCTCATCGCCGCGACATTCGCAGGCTGTGGAGACGACGGGTCATACAGCGGCGTAAACAGCAACAGCAACTACACCTACAACTACAAAACAGAGGCAGAGGAGAACTACTCTCCTAACACCGTGAACCCGAACGAGGAGTACAAACACGTAGAGGAGACAGGTTTCAAAGACCCGAAGTCCGAGCCGCTGTCCACCTTCTCCGCAGATGTAGATACCGCCTCGTATACAAATGCGCGGCGTATGCTCAACGAGCATCAGATAGTCGACGCCGATTCCGTGCGCGTTGAGGAGTACATCAACTACTTTGACTACAAGTACGCAGACCCCGAGGAGGGCAAGGTCTTCGGCGAGTATGTAGAGCTCGCGGACTGCCCGTGGAATCCCGACACCAAGCTCATGATGATAGGCTTGCAGGGCAAGCGTATGGAGCAGGAGGAACTCCCGCCCTCCAACCTTGTTTTCCTTATAGATTCATCGGGCTCGATGAACTCATATAATAAGCTGCCTCTTGTTCAGACGGCATTCTCCATGCTGACCGACACCCTCACCGAGAACGACCGCATCTCTATCGTGACCTATGCAGGTTCGAGCGAGACAGTGCTCAAGGGCGCGAGCGGCGCGGACAAGGACGAGATAACCGAGGCGCTCGGCTCGATCATGGCTCGCGGAGGCACAAACGGCGAGGGCGGCATCGAGACCGCATACGAGCTCGCCGAGGAATACTTCATCGAGGGCGGCAACAACCGTGTCATTCTTGCCACCGACGGCGACGTCAACATCGGCAAGTGCTCCGAGTCGGAGCTCACGAAGCTCATCGAGGATAAGCGTGAGAGCGGCGTGTATCTGTCGGTTCTCGGCTTTGGTACGGGCAACATCAAGGACAACAAAATGGAAGCTCTTGCCGACAACGGCAACGGCAACTACAGCTATATCGACTCCGTTGCCGAGGCGCGCCGTGTGCTCGTCGAGGAAATGGGCGGCACACTCTTCACGATAGCGAAGGATGTGAAGATACAGGTCGAGTTTAATCCCGCGACAGTAACGAGCTACCGTCTTGTCGGCTACGACAACAGGATAATGAATGCCGAGGACTTCTACGATGATTCCAAGGACGCGGGCGAAGTCGGAGCAGGTCACGCTGTCACCGCACTGTACGAGGTGCAGCTCGCCAATGAGCCTGCCAAGGGTACATACCACGGCATAGAGCTCGAATTCGCGGACAATCACGAGGGCACAACAGCCGCCTCCGCTAACGGCAGGGACGAGCTCATCAAGCTCTCCGTCGCATACAAGGACATCAACACAGACGAGGAAGTCTACTCCGCTGACCTCTATGGCATGGAGAAGTACAATGCAGTCCCAACACAGGGCATCAAGCTCGCCGGAGCTGCTGCGGAGTTCGCGATGCTGCTTAAAGGTTCGGAGTACGCGGGAACATCGTCATTTGATTACGTCAGAGAGACCGCGCTCGCTATCGGCGGTACCAACGAGAAGATAAACGAGCTCGGCGACCTTGCACAGAAAGCTTCTTCATTGTATAAATAAATCTTTTCTCTAACGCGAAGCGCCCCAACAGGGGCGCTTTTGCTTGCTGCGCAGATATTGACAAGCTGCTTTCGATATCATATAATGTTAATGAGTCAGATAAGGCCGGAGGTGTGTCCGCATGAACAGCATAAGCGACTCGATATCCGCCCGCTTCGGCAAGCAGATATGGACGAAATTCCGCCGCGGAGTCCGCGACTACGAGCTGATAAAGCCCAACGACCGCATAGCCGTGTGCATATCGGGAGGCAAGGACTCGATGCTGATGGCGCAGTGCATAGCCCGCCTCAGGCGCAACAACGAGATACCCTTCGAGGTCGAGTACGTCATAATGGACCCCGGATACACTCCGGAGAACCTGCGCCGCATAACGGAGAACGCGGAGCTCCTCGGGATACCTGCGAAGGTCTATCCCACGCGCATATTCGAGTCCGCGGAGAAAGAGGAGAAGCACCCGTGCTTCCTGTGCGCGAGGCTTCGGCGCGGCTGGCTGTACAAGAAAGCGCAGGAGCTGGGCTGTAACAAGATAGCCCTCGGGCACCACTTCGACGACGTGATAGAGACTATCCTCATGGGGATGCTGTACGGCTCGCAGATGCAGACCATGATGCCGAAGCTGAAAAGCGAGAATTACGAGGGCGTCGAGCTGATACGTCCGCTGTACCTCGTCCGCGAGGCAGACATCATCGCATGGCGTGACTTCAACGGACTGGAGTTCATACAGTGCGCGTGCCGCGTGACTGAGAAAAAGGGCGAGGACGGCTCCAAACGCGCGGAGATAAAGGCGCTGATAGCGGAGCTGAAGAAGACGAACCCCGCAGTGGAGATGAACATTTTCCGCAGTCCCGAGAATGTGAATCTGCGTACGCTCATCTCCTACCACGACGGCAGCGAGTATCATCATTTCCTTGACGGGTACGAATAGGCGCACGAATATCCCGCAATGTTGACAAAAGATTGTCAAAAGTTTGGCTTTTTTGTCTGTTTTTACGATTTTAACGGAATATTCGCACATATAGCTTGATATTTTCTGTGGGTATGCTATAATAATATTATACCAAGCTGTATCCACAGCTATAATCGGAGGTAATCATCATGGGAGATAATAAAGGCGGAACAAAAATAACCATACTCGGTGCGGGAAATGTCGGCGCAACAGTTGCGTACACCCTTGCAGTTGCGGGTACTTGTACCGATATTGTCCTCATTGACATAAACAAGGAAAAGGCAAAGGGCGAGGCGATGGATATCCGACAGGGTGTATCCTTCGGTCAGAACGTCGAGATAAAGGACGGCACCTACGAGGACGCCGCTGATTCCGATATCGTCGTAGTAACTCTCGGACTTGCAAGAAAGCCCGGTCAGACCCGTCTCGACCTCGCACAGGCAAACGTAAACATCATCAAGGACGTAATGCCGCAGGTAGCAAGATTCGCTCCCGACGCGATATACCTTGTTGTCAGCAACCCTGTAGATATACTTACTTACGTGATTCTGCAGTGTACTGAGCTCACCCCCTATCAGGTAATAGGCTCGGGCACAGCGCTCGACACCTCGCGTCTGCGTTCGAGCATTGCCGACCACCTTGGCCTCAGCCCGAACAGCGTACACGCTTACGTATTCGGCGAACACGGCGATTCTTCGTTCATTCCGTGGTCACTCACCAACATCGCGGGAAGTCCTATGGAGGAGTATTGTGCCGAGCAGAACCACGCAACTATCGACGAAAACGAGATAATAGATGAGGTCAGAAAAGCGGGTGCGGAGGTCATCAAGCGCAAGGGAGCTACCTTCTACGCTATCGCGATGACCGTAAACAAGATATGCGATTCTATCCTCCGCGACACGAACAATATAATGACCGTATCATCGCTTGTTCCCAACAAATACGGCATCAGCGACGTATGTCTGAGCCTGCCCTGCGTAATTGGCAGCAACGGCATCGGCAGGGAGGTATTCCCCAAGCTCACCGCGGAAGAGGAGGATAAGCTCCGCGAGAGCGCAAAGGCACTCAGAAGCGTGATTGAACAGCTCGAATTCTAAATGCATGGGACGGGTGTCCCGCCAATAAGAGCAAAGGAGCTCCCGAAAAACGGGAGCTCTAACTTTAGGAGGTACTACTATGAGCCTTAACGATACGCCCTCGGGCGAGAGGATACACATCGGCTTCTTCGGACGCCGCAATGCGGGCAAATCCAGCCTTGTCAACGCCGTCACGGGTCAGGAACTCGCTGTCGTTTCCGACGTCAAGGGCACCACGACCGACCCCGTCTACAAGGCAATGGAGCTCCTGCCGCTCGGACCCGTCGAAATAATCGACACCCCCGGCTTTGACGACGAGGGAGCCCTCGGCGAGCTGCGCGTGAAAAAGACTCGTCAGATACTTGCAAAGACCGATATAGCGGTACTTGTCGTGGACGGCAGCGCAGGACTGACCGAATGTGACAACGAACTCATCGCCCTTTTCCGCGAGCGCGAGCTCCCGTACATCATCGCCTACAACAAGTCTGACCTCACGGACGCGAAAATAGCTGCAGATAACGAAATATCGGTAAGTGCGGCTGACAAACGCAACATCTTCGAGCTCAAGGAGATGATAGGCAGGCTCGCGAAGTCCGCCGTCAGCGAGCGCCGCATCATCGGCGACCTCCTCAGCGCAGGCGACATAGTAGTGCTCGTCACGCCGATAGACGGTTCTGCGCCGAAAGGACGAATGATACTGCCGCAGGTGCAGACTCTCCGCGATATCCTCGATGCCGACGCCATACCTGTTTTCACCAAGGAGGGACAGCTCGCGGATGCCCTTGCAGGACTCGCAAAGCCGCCTAAAATGGTCGTCACGGACAGTCAGGTGTTCGGCATGGTGAGCAAAACTGTTCCCGCTGACATTCCGCTGACGTCGTTTTCTATCCTTATGGCGCGGTATAAGGGCTTCCTCGATGCGGCAGTCAGGGGAGCGGCTAAAATACGCACTCTCCGCGAAGGCGACACCGTTCTCATCTCCGAGGGCTGTACTCACCACCGCCAGTGCGGGGATATCGGAGCGGTCAAGCTCCCCGCCCTGCTGAAGAAGTATACGGGCAAGAGCCTGAACATCGAGCTTTCGAGCGGACGCGACTTCCCCGAGGAGCTCGGAAAATACGCACTCGTCATTCACTGCGGAGGCTGTATGCTCAACGAGCGTGAGATGTCCCACAGGCAGAATACCGCGAAAGCGGCGGGCGTTCCGTTCACGAACTACGGCACGGCTATCGCGTGCATGAACGGCATTCTGAGGCGCAGCCTCGGCATTTTCCCCGACCTTGCAAAGGAGCTGAGCGAATGAAGAAGCGGTTACCGTACATTGTCATATTCGTGGTGCTTGTGGGAGTGGAGGTGCTCATCGCGCTCACTCAGCACGACAATTTCATTCGCTACTACGGCGGCGACATCATCGTGATGTGGGTGCTGTACTGTCTTGTACAGGCGGTGCTAGGCGGGAAAAACAACCACTATATCGTAAATTTCGCACTTCTTGTTTTCGCGTTCGCGGTGGAGTTTATACAGGGCTGGGGCTTTGTGGACAAATTCGGCATCGAGAGCCCTTTCCTGCGGACTCTCATAGGCACGAGCTTCGCGGTCGAGGACTTGTGGAGCTATGCTGCAGGAACGGCTATTGCTTGTCTGGGAGTATTTTTGTATAACAGGATATGTTTTAGCGGGAATAAAAAAAGCGATTGACAGATATGAATATGCAGGCGGACTATGTATGTCCGCCTGTGCTGTTATACGCATATATGCATATATCTCCGCATAAATATTCACAAAACAGAGAATATAACGATAAATTATGAATATTTATTCAAAAAGTATTGACAACGGAAAACAGGGGAGTATAATAGTATTATCACGATTTTTCACGCCGAAACGGCGTTTTGAATTTCAGGAGGTAATTATCATGGCTAAAAAAGAAGTTAAAAAGGTAGTTCTCGCATACTCGGGCGGACTTGACACATCTATCATCATCCCGTGGCTCAAGGAAAACTACAACAACCCCGAGATAATCGCAGTTTCAGGTGACGTAGGACAGGGCACAGAGCTCGACGGACTCGAGGAGAAGGCTATCAAGACAGGCGCTTCCAAGCTCATCATTGCCGACCTCAAGGAGGAGTTCATTCAGGACTACGTATACCCCACAGTACAGGCAGGCGCTATATACGAGAACAGATATATGCTCGGTACTTCCTTTGCACGTCCTATCATTGCCAAGAGAATAGCTGAGATAGCACTCGCCGAGGGCGCAGACGCTATCTGCCACGGCTGCACAGGAAAGGGCAACGATCAGGTAAGATTCGAGCTTACTATCAAGGCTTTCGCACCTGAAATGGCTATCATCGCTCCAT
>JAGCHA010000070.1 GCA_017649325.1 Ruminococcus sp. | reverse complement strand
TGCTCTATCATCTCGCGGTAGTCGGCGGTTATGTAGGGTTCGCACTCGGCGCCGTTAATGATGAGAGTGTCTATCTCAGCCTTCGGATTCATCTTTATGTGGGTCGGGAAGCCCGCGCCTCCGAGTCCGCATGAGCCGCTTTCACGGACAGCCTTGATGAAGCTCTCCTTGTCTGTGACCACGGGAGGCTTGACTTCATTCGAGACCTCTTGTTTTCCGTCTGTCTCTATCTCAACTGCCTTGCACACTATTCCCATGGCGTTGCGGTAATCGGTCAGAGCCTTGACCGTGCCAGAAACGCTTGAGTGTACAGGTACGCTGAATGGCGCATCGCATTCACCTATCTTCTGTCCGACCTTGACTGCGTCACCGACCTTGACAAGGGGAGTGCACGGAGCCCCCATGTGCATCGACATGGGTATCCTCACCATTGCGGGAACGGGAAGCTCGACAGTAGCGCTGTTTTCCGTGTTCTTACGGTGATTTAGCTTGATACCGTTCAGTTTTTTCATATTTAGCTCCTTATAAATAAGAAATAAGTATGCTGTCCGAATGACAGCGAACATTTCTATTATACATTATATTATGATTTATTTCAAGTGGTTATTGCAAAAAAATAATGATTTGGCTGATTTTTTTCAATTATTGCGGTATTATAAACCTCTGCTTGCATTATCAGCATCATTGTGATATAATAAAATAAATTATTGAAGAATTGACGTATTTTATGTTGATGATAGCCGAAAATAACGATTTGGGGGAGTTTATGATAAAGAAGGTTTTTTCGAGGTTAAGGAACATACTTGTCTATGCAGGGCTCGACCGTGAGCAGTATGAAGTTATCAGAGCGGACATTACCAGCGAGAACACGAATCTGCTCAGATTCGCGTCATTCGTGGGAATGGTGATGTTCCTTCTGCTGATGATAATGGAGGTGCGCACCGATAACTTTGCCAACACTAATGCTTACAGCTATACGCTTTCATTTGTGGCCATGGTAATTATCTATATGGGCGTGCGTTTCTTCGGGAAAAAACATCCGAGAATGATACTTGCGCTCATTTATCTTTTTATGATACTGCTGAATGTCTACTCGGTGACGCTTTCGCTTCTCCACCCCGAATACCCCGCAGTTTCTGCGGAGGTCTTCCTTGTGGCGATACCGCTCGTATTCATCGAAAGGCCTGTTCGTCTGATGCTTATGACGATAATCACGGGAGCCGTTATCTGCCGGCTTTCATTGATTATGAAAGAACCTACCTTCGCTGATATAGACGTTTGGAACACGCTATCATTCTCAGCGCTTGCCATAATTGCGAACACGCTTCTTATGTGCATGAAAACGACTTCCATATACCGCAATCATCGTATAAAATACCTCAGCGAGACAGACCTCCTTACTGAGGTCAAGAACCGCAACTGCTTCGAGAGGAGACTGAAGTTTTATCCCGAGCAGTGCAGAGAAAGACTTGTCTGCGTGTATGCCGATATCAACGGACTGCATGAGCTCAATAATACCAAGGGCCACGAGGCGGGCGATACTATGCTCAGATTCGTGGCTTCGGAGCTGAGAGGCTTCTTCGGCGACGAGCATACTTACAGGCTTGGAGGCGACGAATTCCTCGGTGTGAGACTCGATGCATCCGAGAGCGAAGCGAAAGAGGCGATTGATATTATACGCGAGCGATGCAGGGCGAATGGGTATTACGTTTCGTTCGGTATTTCGGACTGCAACAAGAGCG
This sequence comes from Ruminococcus sp., assembly GCA_017649325.1. Taxonomy (GTDB): domain Bacteria; phylum Bacillota; class Clostridia; order Oscillospirales; family Ruminococcaceae; genus Ruminococcus. The sequence continues at coordinate 30,452 of JAGCHA010000070.1, read as the reverse complement.
GCGGAGATATGGACGCCTCCGTCAAGAAGGCAGAGGAGCTCATGTACCGCGAGAAAAAGGCTTTTTACGGCGAGAACGCAAGAATATGATACAGCCGACATTTGATATGAGGTGATGAAGATGAGATTATTTAAAAGAGCTGTATGCTCGGTAACTGCGGCGATGATTCTGCTGTGTGGTTCGGCATTCAATACTTCGGCAGCAGCCGATATCGCTCACGACCCGTCCCGCGATGTACAGGCGGAGGGAGTGGGAAATCCGTTCGATTATGGTGAGAGGAACACTCCTGCGGACGCCTCCACCGAGGAGATTCGTGCGATAAACCACAAAATGACCGTTCAGGAGGTCAAGTACGCGCTCTACAAGGAGATAGACGAGCACTGGGAACTGCTCCGCGTGAGGCTCGGACAAGATGAGCGTGAGAAGGTCTATGCGCTCTTCCTCGGCATAGGTACGCGCGAGTCTACGCTCGGCGAGGGCAAGGTCGGTGCCGACCACGAGACAGCTTTTTCGCAGGGTTTCGGCGTGAGCTCTGCACACGCGTACGGCACGCTCCAGACCGCTGTTACCGCCTTCAAGGACTGTGATCCTACCTTTATGCCCGAGGACAACGTCCCCGAGATGTACCAGTACAGCCTCAGCGAGTCCACCTTCTACGACGCGATAATCTCAAACCATATGGGGATCCGTAAGATACTGCATTTTGTTGAGATAGGCATAAACGAGGAGGGACTCGAAGGCTATCAGGTCGTTCGCGGAGCTCTCAAGGGCTTCAATACGGGCTGGTGCGACTATCAGGAGCAGAATCCTGGTTATTACAAGGACTACCCTGACGAGATAATCGCTCTTGCGCACTGGTACTACGACGAGGGACACCTCTATGATAACGAGTTTACATGGACAAATGACCAGCGTGCCGAGAAGTACCGCTCAGGCGATAACAACTGGTGGGGCTGGTGGGGCGACGTAAAGCCCAGTATGGCTGAGATACAGCAGGCACAGCCTGTGACGAGCACTTCTACTTCATCCGAGACCACCACAATGACCACAACAGTCTCCGTTTCTTCATCGGTAAGCGGAACTGCGCCTGATGTGAAGTATGGCGACGCGAACTGCGACGGCAATGTGTCTATCGCGGACTCAACAGCTATACTCCAGCACCTCGGCAACCGCGACAAGTACGGCTTGAGCGCGCAGGGGATGCAGAATGCCGATGTTGACGGACAGAAAGGGGTTACTGCTAACGACGCACTTGTGCTCCAGAAACTGGACGCGGGACTCTGCAAGCTAGCCGACCTGCCGCTTGAGGTCAAATAATGCCAGCTGATATATATTTCACTACAGATACGCTGGTCAGATATGCGTTTACGGGTATAATCGCCACCGTTACACCTTTTTTGCTGGCGTATTTGTGGCGTAAGCGCACGTATGAGAGCTGGATCGTTTTTCTCGTAGGCTTCCTTGCGTACTTTGCGGCGGGAACTGTCCGCGTCATACTCAGAGCTTTCATTTTCAGAGAGGGGAGCGCTTTCGCGACCGACCCTTTCCTGTTCTATCTCGTGCAGGGACTTCTCTCGGGCGTATGTGAGGAATCAGCCCGATACATCGCTTTCAAGTACACGCTCAGTAACAAGACGGCGCGCACGTCCTCAGTAATGTACGGACTTGGACACGACTGCTATGAGACGTTAGCAGTAGGCGGTATAGCGTCCTTCCATTACATCCTCGACGGCATAGACTGGAATAATCTCGGTGAAGCCGAATTTACAAAAGGGCTCGACGAAAAGGCTGCTCAGAAGATGCTTGAAGGAGTGGCAGCTGCTGCCGATTATTCGACGCTTGACACTGTTCTTGTATGCCTCGACGGTCTTGCGGGCACGTTTATCCATGTAGCATTGTCGGTCATCGTGTTCAAGGCAGTCCTGACAGGCGACTGGAAGCGCTGGCTGCTGCTGGCGATAGGCCTGCACACGCTCGGGAACTTTCTCTGCGGGTATCTGCCGCTTTCGGATACTGGTATGCACCTTTTCAGTATCGTATGGGCTGCGGGGATAGGCTGGTTCGCCTACAGGGTGTATCAGAAACTTCCCTATGCATAAAATTTCAAAAAAATGCAAATTACCCCTTGACATTCGTCAGGGGGTGTGCTATAATATTTGGGTATCGTATGAACGATACATATTATCCTTGCCCGCATAGTGCTACGGGCGGAATCCAGAAGGAGGTGTACAGAAATGGCAAAGGTATCCGCAAAGTATGAAGTAATGGTTGTTTTCAGCCTCAAGGACGGAGAGGAGCCCATGAAGGCTCTCATTCAGAAGTTCAAGGAGAGAATCGAGCGTCACGCCGAAGCTGTTGAAGTCAACGAGGAATGGGGTAAGCGCAAGCTTGCATATCCTATCGAAGACGAGACAGAGGGCTACTACGTAATTTATACGTTCCAGTCGACACCCGACTATCCCGCTGAGCTTTCAAGACGTCTCAACATCAGCGACGGCATTCTTCGCTCACTCGTAACAGTTATCGACTAATCATCTTCATCGTTTAGGAGGCGCCATTATGAATAAGGTTATTTTGGTCGGAAGACTTACCGCAGACCCCGAGCTCAGACAGACTCAGAGCGGCGTTTCGTCGTGCAGATTCACTGTTGCAGTGGACAGACGCTTCGCTGACAAGAATACAGGTGAGAGACAGGCTGATTTCATCACTTGTACCGCTTGGAGACAGACTGCTGAATTCGTATCACGCTACTTTAACAAGGGCAAGATGATTGCTCTTGAGGGAAGCCTCAGAACAGGCAAGTATCAGGATAAGAACCACGCAGACGTCACTCATTATACCACTGAGGTATATGTTGATAATGTAGAGTTCGTAGGCGGCAAGAACGATAACGGCGGCTCACAGCCCCAGAATAATAACACTTATCAGGCTCCCAGACAGCAGCCTGCTGCTCCTCAGCAGCCCGCTCCTGCAAACGATAATATGTCTTACGGTAACTTCGGTGAATACGAAGAGCTCCTCAACGAGGACGATATGCCGTTCTGAAAACGGACTGATACAATATTACGAAAGGAGAAATTGTCATGGAAAAGGAAAGAACTGCTCGTCCTGCAAAGAAGCCCCGCAAGAAGGTTTGTATGTTCTGCGCAGACAGGATCGAGAGAATTGACTATAAGGACCTTGCTAAGCTCAGGAAGTGCGTAACAGAAAGAGCTAAGATCCTTCCCGGACGTGTGACAGGTACTTGCGCATTCCATCAGCGCGAGCTCACATCTGCTATCAAGAAGGCAAGACAGGTTGCTCTTATGCCCTACGTTAGCGACTAATCAATAAAAATTGGGGAGACGTATTCCGTCTCCCTTTTTATTTTGCTTCAAAAAATCGCGCCCCAGTCCGGGACGCGACTGTGTAGTTCTGCCGCTGCGGCATCTGAGCGGCAGGATATGCGCTCAGTGCTCTACTGTGCTGACCGCGATCTCCTCGTTCCTGCGGAAGAGGAAAGAAATGCACCATACCGCAGAGATAGCTACAAGGATGTAGACTGCTCGTGCGAGGACGGTGCCCGCACCGCCGAATGCAAATGCAACGAGGTCGAGATCGAATATCCCGACAAGACCCCAGTTTATTCCTCCGACGATGAGAAGTATGAGGGCGATTTTATCCCACATAGATGTGACACCTCTTTTCGTGACGTTTATTCCGTTTGAAACGTTGATAAGCGTCTGAGAGTATTATGTCGGAAAACAGCGGCTTTAAAACAGGAAATAACTGTAAAAAGAAAAAGGGCGCCTCCGAAGAAGCGCCAAGGTGTGTGTACTGTCATTTTTTATTGTTTAGCTTTGTTTTACTTAACGATGTACTTTGCAATGTCCTTCATGAACTTATCAGCGTCGTCAGTATGAGCGTTGAGCTCGATGGGCTTTGAGAGGTCCAGGCTGAAAATACCCATGATAGACTTTGCGTCTACAGCGTATCTTCCGGATACAAGGTCAATATCGAAGTCATACTTCATAACGATATTAACGAAATCCTTAACGTCGTTGATAGCCTGAAGTGAAACGGTAGTCTTTGTCATAATTCATTACCTCCTGTTTTCGCTTGCGTGTGTGTGGGTTTCATATATATCTTCTCTTCCTTGCGGGCTCTTCCCTGTCCGCAACTATATATTACCACTTGTAAACGGCTATGTCAAGGCGATTTTTATAAATTCGGCATTTTGGCATAAAGAAATATGAAATCAATTTGACTTTTTAGGTACAAAGAATAATTATTTATACTGCACAAAAACGGATAGTCATTTTTGTGTAGTATTAACATGATAATTATGGTAATAATTCGTGATAAAAGGGTGAAATATGTATAAAATATTTTTTATAACTTTCGGTTGCAAGGTCAGTCAGTACGAGACCGAGCTCTTGCGAAGCTGCTTCTCTGATTCAGGATTTGCCACCGCGGAAAAAGCATCCGATGCGGATGTCATCGTTGTGAACTCCTGCACAGTCACGGGAAGCGGCGACAGCAAGTCTGTATACGCAGTGAGAAAGCTGCGGAAGGACGTGCCTGATGCGGTCATTGTGCTGACGGGCTGTATGCCGCAGGCTTCTCCCGAAGCGGCTGAGAGGGTCACGGAGGCGGACATTGTCACGGGAACAAAGGAGCGTGCGAGACTGCCCGAGCTCGTGCTCGCAGCTCTGACCGAAAAGCGCCGTATCGTAGATATACAGCCGCTTGATAAGGGCGATCCCTTTGAGGAGATACCCTATGTCCCGACGGACAGCCATACCCGCGCCTTTGTGAAGATACAGGATGGCTGCGAGTGCTACTGTACTTACTGCATGATACCCTACGCACGCGGACGTTTCCGCAGCAAGCCGCTTTCGGTGCTGCGCCGTGAAGTTGAGATGCTTGCTGCTCACGGTCGGCGTGAGATAGTCCTCACAGGCATAAATATCGCTTTTTACGGTCATCGTGAGGGGCGGCGTCTCGCTGACGCAGTTGAGGTCTGCTGTCAGACCGAGGGCATCGAGCGCGTCAGACTCGGTTCCATAGAGCCCGAGATGATGCTTCCCGACGACCTTGACAGACTTGCCGCGCTGCCGCAGTTCTGCCCGCAGTTCCACCTGTCGCTGCAAAGCGGGTGTGCGGCAACGCTCAGGCGCATGAACCGCCGATACACGCCGGAGGAGTACGCAAAGCTCGTTGAACAGATACGCGCCCGATTCCCGAAGGCAGCCTTCACAACGGATATAATGGTCGGCTTCCCGAAGGAGACTGAGGAGGAATTTGCCGAATCAATGGCGTTTGCCGAGAATATCGGATTCTCGCGGATACACGTTTTCCAGTATTCGCCGAGAAACGGCACCCCCGCCGCAAAAATGGAGCAGATACCTGACAGTGTCAAGCATGAGCGCGCCGACCGCATGAAAGCTCTCGGAGAGCGTCTCTCACGCGAGTATATGCAGAGCCTTGTCGGTCAGACCGTGCCAGTGCTCTTTGAGCGCGAAAAATCGGAAGATTTCCACAATGGTCACGCTCCGGACTACACCTTAATAAAAATTTCACGGAAAAATTCAAAAAAAAGTTTGCGTAATCAGATTTTTTATGTTACAATAGAAGGTGTAGGCGATGACTGCTGCCTCGGACGCATCGCGTCGGAGGACGAGCTCTGACCCGACAGAGGGGATTCCCCGTATTGCCAAGCTTAACGTTATTATTACATACAAGGAGTAGATAAACATGGCTGTATTCAGAATCTATGCAGAAAAAAAGCCCGAATTCGCCGTCGAGGCTAAGTCTATCCTCAGCGACATCAGAACGTCACTGCGGCTCGATGTCAAGGGTATACGCGTCCTCAACCGCTACGATGCGGACAAGCTCAGTGAGGCTGACTTCAAAGCCGCGATACCTACCGTTTTCTCCGAACCCGCCGTTGACGTCGTATACGACAAGCTCCCCGAGCTCGAAGAGGGCGACAAGGTTTTCGCAGTTGAGTTCCTTCCCGGACAGTTTGACCAGCGTGCCGACAGCTGTGAGCAGTGTATACAGATACTCCGTCAGGGCGAGCGCTGCCGCGTGAGAAATGCGAGAGTGTACATCGTTTCGGGCGGTATCTCCGATGCCGACCTCGAACGCCTCAAGGCGTACATGATAAACCCCGTTGAGTGCCGCGAGGCTTCGCTCGATGAGGTCGACTCGCTCGATACTAACTACGAGATACCCGAGACTGTCGAGATACTCGAGGGCTTCATCAACCTCAACGAGAAGGGGCTGCACGCTTTCGTTGATCAGTTCGGTCTTGCTATGGACTACGATGATATCAAGTTCTGTCAGGATTACTTCCGCAACAAGGAGCACCGCGACCCCACTATCACCGAGATCCGCATGATAGATACATACTGGTCAGACCACTGCCGTCATACGACTTTCCTCACCAATGTTGAGAATGTCAGCATCGTTACTCCCTACATCAAGGACACCTACGATATGTATCTCAACGTCCGCGAGGAGCTCGGCAGAAGCGACCGTCCGATAACACTTATGGATATAGGTACACTTGCCGCCAAGAAGCTCAAGTCAGACGGACTTCTCCCCGACCTCGATGAGAGCGAGGAGATAAATGCCTGCTCCGTCAAGATAAAGGTCGATATCGACGGCAAACTCGAAGACTGGATACTCATGTTCAAGAACGAGACTCACAACCACCCCACCGAGATAGAGCCCTTCGGTGGTGCTGCTACCTGTCTCGGCGGAGCTATCCGTGACCCGCTCTCGGGCAGAAGCTACGTATATCAGGCAATGCGCGTAACAGGTGCGGCTAATCCGCTCGTTCCCGTTGCGGATACTATACAGGGCAAGCTCCCGCAGAAGAAGATAGTTGTCGGAGCTGCAAACGGCTACAGCTCATACGGTAACCAGATAGGACTTGCGACAGGTCATGTTGCTGAGGTATACCACCCCGGCTACGTAGCTAAGCGCATGGAGATAGGCGCTGTGCTCGGTGCGGCTCCCGCGGAAAATATCCGTCGCGAGGCTCCCGTAGCAGGTGACGTTGTTATCCTCCTCGGCGGTAAGACGGGCCGTGATGGCTGCGGCGGAGCTACAGGCTCGTCCAAGTCACACACCCTTGAATCCCTCGAAAGCTGTGGTGCTGAGGTGCAGAAGGGCAATCCGCCCGAGGAGAGAAAGCTCCAGCGTCTCTTCCGCAAGCCCGAGGTTACAAAGCTCATCAAGCGCTGCAACGACTTCGGTGCGGGCGGTGTATCAGTTGCTATCGGTGAGCTGACAGACGGTCTTATCATCGACCTCAATGCCGTACCCAAGAAGTACGACGGTCTTGACGGTACCGAGATAGCTATTTCTGAGTCTCAGGAGCGTATGGCGGTTGTCGTTGCTCCCGAGGACGTCGACACTTTTATGGCTGAGGCTGCCAAGGAGAACCTCGAGGCTACACGCGTGGCTGATGTCGTTGACGAGCCTCGTCTGAAGATGAACTGGAACGGCAGAACTATCGTTGATCTCTCACGCGAGTTCCTCAACTCCAACGGTGCTCCTAAGTTCACCGACATCACCGTTGAACTGCCTGAGGATACGACTCCAGAGGCAGTGAATGACGATGCAGAGGCGTGGACTAAGCTCATGGGCGGACTCAATGTCTGCTCGCAGAAGGGCCTTATCGAGAAGTTCGACTCCACTATCGGCGCAGGAACAGTTCTCATGCCTTTCGGCGGCGTATATCAGATGACTCCCTCGCAGGCTATGGCTGCGAAGATACCCGTACTCAAGGGCGAGACAAATACCTGCTCGCTCATGGGATGGGGCTACAATCCCGATATATCCTCCAAGAGCCCCTACCACGGCGCAATGCTTGCAGTTGTAGAGTCTATCGCCAAGGTAGTTGCGGCTGGCGGTACATATAAGAAGTGTTGGCTCACTTTCCAGGAGTACTTCGAGCGCACGCAGAATGACCCCAAGCGCTGGGGCAAGCCTATGGCTGCTCTTCTCGGAGCCTTCAAGGCTCAGCTTGAGCTCGGCTGCGGCTCTATCGGCGGCAAGGACTCCATGTCGGGAACGTTCGAGAATATCGACGTTCCGCCTACGCTTGTTTCCTTCGCTGTTTCGACCGCCAAGGCTGACAAGGTAGTTTCTACCGAGTTCAAGCAGGCAGGCGACAAGGTAATATACATCGCTCCCGACTACGACGAGAACGGTCTGCCTGTATTCGACAGCGTAAAGGCTGTTTTCGACAAGGTCGAGGACATCATAGCCGCAGGCAGAGCAGCCGCTATCTGGACTATCGGCTACGGCGGTGCTGCTGAGGGTATCGCCAAGATGTGCTTCGGCAATAAGCTCGGATTTGAGTTCACGAGCCGTATGACTCCAGAGCAGCTCTATACTCCTTGCTACGGAGCGTTCATCGTAGAGCTCACAGGTGAGGCTTCCGACGACGAGACCGTTATCGGTAAGACCACGGATACATACAGGATAGACACCCTCGACTATACTCTCGGTCTGGATAATCTCCAACGTGTTTGGGAGGGTAAGCTCGAGCCTGTGTTCCCGTGCCGCATAAAGACTACCGATGTTACTCCCGCAAAATACAGCTACAAGAACACAGTAACTCTTGCTTCCTCGGAGAAGTTTGCAAAGCCGAGAGTCGTTATCCCCGTATTCCCGGGTACAAACTGCGAGTACGACACCGCAAGAGCCTTTGAGAAGGCGGGCGCGGCGGCTGAGATAATCGTTATCCGCAATCAGGCTTCGGGTGACATTGAAGCTTCCGTTGAACAGTTCGAGAAGGCTATCCGCGAGTCACAGATGATAATGATACCAGGCGGCTTCTCAGGCGGCGACGAGCCTGAGGGAAGCGGCAAGTTCATCACTGCTTTCTTCCGCAACCCGATGATAAAGGATGCCGTTCACGACCTCCTCAAGAACAGGGATGGTCTCATGCTCGGTATCTGCAACGGATTCCAAGCACTTGTAAAGCTCGGACTCGTTCCCTTCGGCGAGATTGTCGATATGACGGACGATTCACCTACACTGACATTCAATACTATCAACCGCCACCAGTCGATGATGGTCAATACACGTATTGCCTCCAACAAGAGCCCGTGGCTCTACGGTACGGAGGTCGGCGATATCCACACTGTTCCGATATCGCACGGCGAGGGACGCTTCGTAGCTCCCGAGAGCCTGATACAGAAAATGGCTGAGAACGGTCAGATAGCCACTCAGTACGTTGACCTCGCGGGCGACCCGACTATGGATATCCGCTACAACCCCAACACTTCATTCGACGCTATCGAGGGCATCACATCTCCCGACGGACGCGTTCTTGGCAAGATGGGACACTCCGAGCGTAAGGGCAGCTTTATCTGCAAAAACGTTGCGGGCGAAAAAGACCAGCGCATATTCGAGAGCGGCGTGGCTTACTTCAAGTAATTACAACAGAAAAGCTCGGAAGCGGTCTGCTTCCGAGCTTTTTGCTTTTATTCGGGGATATCATCTGATATCAGGCGATCGCTGTAGCTGTCTATCTTCCATTCATCGCTCTCCTTGACGCAGACAATGTTCAGCAAATGCTGATTGTCGTCTTTTGTCCTACAGGCAACAGTAAAATTAAAACTTGTCTCGTCGAAGCTGTTTATCTTGATATCATTCTGAGTATAGCTGTAGAGTACGGCATCTATGTTTTCACTGCGGTGGTAGAGCTTGCCGTCGAAGACCTTGAAAATCGGATTTTCGACCACGTGTTCGTTCCAGAGGTATTCGTATCTGTTGAGAAAACTTTCCGTGAAATATTCCCTGTATTTCGCCTTTACATCCTCGGGCTTATCGAAATCGTAGCAGCGGTAATACTCGACCGTTCCGCTGCTTGTTTCGAGCTTTTTTTTCACCTGTTTATCTTCGCCGACATTCCAGCCAATCGTAAGATTCACAAATTGATTCAGTTTCATCATCAAACTGTCCGCAACGGCGTGAGGTTCATTACGGAGCATATCTTCCATATCAGCCTCAAGTTGTGAGACCTCTGCGCTGAAGTCGTATTCCTCGGTCGCAACAGTGGTTTCAGACGTGGTCGTCACCTCTGTCATAGGGTCGTCGGGAGTCTGACCGTTCCTGCTGAGGTATATCCCTCCGCCCACTATGCCGCCTACAAGGAGCAGGCTTGCTGCCGCAGTTGCGAATCCGTACCATTTCGGACGCTTGTACCGCTCTACGCCGCTGACCTGTAACTCGTCCTCTGTATTGTTATTCATTTTGTTCAGCTTATCCATACTCATCTTCAACATCCTCTCTTTTTCTTTCTCGGTCAGTACCCTTCGCTCGGAAAGGCGCTTTAAGCTCTTGTCGGATGCATTTTCAAGCATATTGAATCCATGTTCCATTTCACGCATCTCCTTTACAACGTGATACCGACTTCTGTCAGTGTTTTTCTCAGTTTGTCGAGGGCTCTCGATGCACGCATACGCACTGCCGAAGGTTTCATCGACAGCATCTTTGCTATCTCTGTCGAGGAGCGGTCGAAGTAGTATTTTTGCAGGATTATCGTAGAATCAGGCTCGCCGAGCTCATCTATCTTGTCGAGGAGTATACAGCGGCGTTCCTCGAGTTCGTGTTCGGATTCGATATCTGTATTCGAAGCGATGCCTGCTAGGTAGTCGCCGGACTCTCCAGAAATACGTCCCGCACGGGAGGCAAAGCTGTGATAGGCGTTGATAGCGCGACGCTTGGCGACAGTACCTATGAAGCCCTTCATATCACCAGCAAACTCGCTGCTGTTGCTGTAGGTGAGAAAAATGTCCGCAAAGATTTCGCTCACGCATTCCTCTATATCCTCGCGCGTAGCTACGCTGCGCAGTCTGTTGTATACAATGGTGTAGACGTAGTCACAATAGCTTCCGAACAGCGCGGCGTATGCTTTTTCGGGCGAGCTTTCCCGCAGAGCGCTGTATTCTGCTCCCGTCATGGCGCTGCCTCCTCTCTGAAAGAATCCCATGGAATTTGTGCTTTCATATATAACATTCAAGCTGAACACGCTGATTGTCACAAAAGCTGGATAAATATTAGCATATTTCAGGCAGGGAAGTCAAATTGAAACGAAATATCCTCCTTCGCCCGCTTGCTATTATAGGAAGAGTATGGTATAATAAAGAGTAACGTCTTTTTATGAGGTGAATTTATGGAACTCAAAGAAGTATTATTCTCGCTTGCCGAGGCTTATGGAGCTTCAGGAAGTGAATCTCCTGCTGCAGAGCTCGCCTGCGGACTTCTGCGCGAATACTGTCCCGACGCGAGAATTGTCAGCGGCAATGTTATAGGAACATACGGCACAAAGCGCGACGGACTGCCGCATTTAGTCCTCGACGCCCATATAGACCAGGTAGGCTTCGTGGTTACGAGCATAACGGACGAGGGCTTTGTCAAGTTCGACCAGCTCGGAGGCATAGACCGCCGCCTTATTGCTGCTCAGCCTGTGATTATACACGGAAAGCACGATATATCAGGAGTTATATGCTCGATACCCCCGCATCTCAGCGGAGGCAGTGAAGTCCCTAAATACGACGATACAGCCATAGATACGGGCATGACACATGATGAGCTCGCGGAGATAGTCTCCGAGGGCGACAGCGTGACCTTCGATGTGAAGTGCCGCTCGCTCCTGAATGAGCGCGTCACGGGCGGGGCTCTCGATGATCGTTCGGGAGTTGCAGCCATATTTTACGCACTGGAGCTTATGCAGGGCAGGGAGCTCGCGTATAATGTCACAGTTGTTTTCTCGTGTCAGGAGGAAGTTGGCGAGCGCGGAGCCAAGATAGGCGCATATCAGTTTGACCCTGATATAGCTCTCGCGGTAGATGTCAGCTTTGCGGCGGCGATAGGAGAGGACGAACGCAAATGCGGTAAACTTGGTGCGGGACCTATGATAGGAGTGTCGCCGTCGCTCTCGCGTGAGGTCACGGACGGACTCATCTCCGCCGCAAAGACGGCTTCGATACCGTATCAGGTCGAGGTCATGAACGGCGGAACGGGTACCAATGCAGACCGCTATTCAGTGAACCGCTCAGGCTGTAAGGCTTGTACAGTTTCTATCCCACTCAGAAATATGCACACGCCCGTTGAGGTCATCGACCTCTCCGACGTGAGAACGACCGCGGAGCTCATTGCCGCGTACATTACGGAGGGAAAACGATGAAAGAACTGCTAAAGGAACTTTGCCTAATCAACGGCGTATCGGGCGATGAATCGGCAGTCCGTGAGTACATCATCAGCAAGGTGAAGGAATTCTGCGAGTACCGCATCGACACGCTCGGCAGCCTCATCTGCTTCCGCAGGGGCAGGAAGAGCTCGGACAGGAAGCTGATGATATGCGCCCACATGGACGAGGTCGGCTTCATTGTTACATATATTAACCCCGATGGCACACTCTGCTTCGATGAGGTCGGCGGAGTCACCACCACTGTTGCTATAGGGCGGCAGGTCAGAGTCGGAAAGAGCGGCATTGCGGGCGTTGTAGGCTCTACAGCCGTACACAATCTCTCAAAGGAGCAGAAGGAGAAGGCTCCCGACTATGACGCTATGTACATCGACATCGGCGCAAAGGACCGTGACGAGGCTATGAAGTATGTCTCTCCCGGTGACTGCGTGTACTTCGATTCTGAGTTCACAGAATTCGGTGCAAATATTAAGTCAAAAGCGATAGACGACCGCGTAGGCTGCGCCATGATGATACGACTGATTCAGGAGGAGCCCGAGTACGATACCTACTTCGTGTTCAATGTGCAGGAGGAGATAGGACTGCGCGGCTCGGGAGCGTCAGCGTTCAGTGTTGCCCCAGATTTTGCAATAGTTTTAGAGGCTACCACTGCTGCCGATATTGACGGAGTCTCGGGTGCCAAGCGTGTATGCCGGCTTGGTGACGGACCTGTCATCAGCTACATGGACAGGCGCACCATATATGACAGGGGACTTTACGACCTTGCTATGGATACGGCTAAGGAGCTGCGTATCTGCTGCCAGACCAAGACCAAGGTCGCGGGCGGCAACGATGCGGGAGCTATCCACATCAGCGGCAGCGGAGTACGCACCATTGCATTATCGCTCCCGTGCAGATATCTGCACAGCGCGTCCTGCGTCATTGCCGAGCGCGACCTCGAGCCTTCGTACAAGCTCGTGAAGCGCCTTTCCGAGAGGATACATGAGCTATGATAAAACTGATAAAAAGCGACAGTGAACTTGACAACGAACTCTTGATGAAAACTCTATCGGGACGCAAGATGCTCGCCTATATGAAGGCTTACGGCGCTGAGTATGACTTCTGCCGTTTCTACAAGATAACGGGCGAGTACGGCAACATAGGCGAGGGGTATATGTTCATTATCAACTCTACGCTCATAATATGCGGAGACGGTCAGCTCGAAGCTGACGAGGAACTCCAGATATTCGTGAACATGAACCAGCCCTTCCGCATAGAGGGAGACCAGAAGATACTTGCAGGGATAGACAGGGGAGACCGATATCAGGTGCTCAACCGTACAGTGTTCGAACTCGTCCCCGACAATGACAGCTACAAATTTGCGGAAGAATACGTCGACTTTGACCCCTATCTCCCCGATGTATACCAGATACTGAGTGAGGGATTTCCGAATATTTCGGATTTTTCCCTGTGGTATACCGATACGTCCCACCGCTGCCGACACGGCATAAGCCGCGTGTTCACCTACCGAAACAGTACTACAGCTTCTATCGTTTTCGATATCGGCAATGAAGCACTGATAGGACAGGTCGCGACAAAGGTCTCGGCTCGCGGGAGCGGCTATGCGCGCGAGTTTTTGAAATGGCTCGCGCTCTTCCTCAATAATAACGGCAAAAGAGCCTTCCTGCTCGCGCTTGATGTAAGAGTGAGCTTTTACCGTGAGATAGGCTTCCGCGAGGTCGAGCACGAAGTTGTCCTTGAGCGTATCGACGTCGAGAAGGACAGTGTGACAAAGGGTATAATGAACTGAGAAAGGATAGTTTTGATGAATAACGGGATTAAGGAAATTTACAGTTTCGACGACAAGCTCGTTGAGCTCGCTCAGCAGGCCGAGGAGAACTGCCGAGAAGCGTTTGCAAGGATAGACTCAGTAGCTGAATACTGCGGTGCGAAGGTACTAAAGGCGTTCGCGGACAATCGCGTAAGCGAGCCCTGCTTCTACGGTTCGACAGGATACGGTTACGGCGATATTGGCAGAGAGGTCATTGATAAGGTATTCGCACAGGTCCTCGGCACAGAGGATGCTCTTGTGCGTTTTAATTTCGTATCGGGTACGCACGCGCTCTCAACGGCGCTGTTCGGCGTTCTGCGCACGGGAGACAAGATAGTTTCCGTCACTGGCAAGCCTTACGACACGCTTGAGGAAGTCATCGGCATCGCGGGCGAGAAGGGGAATGGCTCACTCATGGACTACGGCGTCGAGTACGGACAGGTAGACCTGCTTCCCGACGGAACTCCCGACTTCGAGCGTATCACCGGGGTTGTCAGGGGCGCTAAGGTAGCGTATATTCAGCGTTCGCGCGGATACTCACTGCGTCCCGCATTTACCGTTGCTGACATTGAGAAAATGGTAAAGGCGATAAAGCAGGGCGCTCCCGACGCCATCGTTATGGTAGACAACTGCTACGGCGAGTTCGTAGAGACCCGAGAGCCATCAGAGGTCGGAGCTGATATCATCATCGGCTCGCTCATCAAGAACGCAGGCGGCGGAATCGCACGTACAGGCGGATATATCGCAGGAAGAGCCGACCTTGTGGAGTTGTGCTCTTACAGGCTCACTTGCGTGGGCATGGGCAAGGAGGTCGGATGTACGCTCGGAATGAACCGTGAGATGCTGCTCGGACTGTTTATGGCTCCCGACGTTGTAGCGGCAGCGCTTAAAACATCGGCATTTGCGAGCGAGCTGTTCACAATGCTCGGCTACGAGTGCTCGCCTCGTAAGGACGACCCGAGAGGCGACATCATCACCGCTATCAGGCTCGGCACAGAGGACAAGCTCTGTGCGTTCTGCCGCGGCATACAGGCGGGAGCTCCCGTTGATGCATTCGTTGCTCCCGAGCCATGGGATATGCCCGGCTATACCGACAAGGTCATCATGGCGGCAGGAGCTTTCACAATGGGCGCTTCGATAGAGCTCTCAGCGGATGCTCCGCTGCGCGAGCCATACGCGGTATGGATGCAAGGCGGCATAACCTATACCAGCGGAAAGCTCGGCGTAATGCTTGCAGCACGTGAGCTTACATGAGCCAATAGTTACAAATAAGCAGGATATTGTAATAAAATTATTACAGAAATAATACAAAATGCTATAAATGGGCGGAATATTACAAATATATGTTGACATTTGCGGCGATTACTGCTAAAATAGATTTGATACATTCAAATAGTATCGCTATTATATAGGGTAAAGGAGGAACTGCTTTGGGAGAACGTAGATTCTGTTATAAGTGTATGGAAAAGTTTGACATGGATCAGCATATCTGCCCCCATTGCGGATTCGATGATACAACGCCGCATAATTCCACGTATATAACACCCGGTACCGTCCTCCGCGACAGGTATCTTGTAGGTGTGCTCCTCGAGTACAACGGCGAGGGCGCTACGTACATGGGATATGACATATCCACATCATGCAAGGTCATGCTCAGGGAGTATATGCCGATAAACCTCTGTACAAGAGTAAAGGGCAGAGCCACTATCAGCGTAAATTACAACAACCTTGCCAAGTACAAGGCATTTATGGCTGAGTATACCGAGCTGAACAAGTCGCTTGCAAGGCTCAGGAACAACTCCAATATCAATCCTGTCCTTGATATGTTTGCTGAGAACAACACCACTTATACCGTTTTTGAGTACATCAACGGAGTGAAGGTGCTCGATTACCTCAAGGAGAATGCGGGCGAGCTCAGCTGGGAGCAGGTCTCGAAGATATTCCCGCCTCTCTTCACTACGATAGGCATACTTCATAACGCGGGGATAATCCACCGCGCTATCAGCCCCGAGACCATATACATCACCGATAAGGGTGAGCTGAAACTCTCGGGCTTCTGCGTATCTGCCGTGCGTACTGCTAATGCGGGGCTTGAATACGAGCTCTTCAAGGGCTACGCAGCTCCCGAGCAATACTCCGCGAGCAGCAGCAGCCGTCAGGGTTCATGGACAGATGTTTACGGAGTATGTGCTATTCTCTACAGAGCACTCACAGGCTGTATGCCTGTCGATTCCGTAACTCGTATGCAGCATGATGATCTCTGCGATCCCGCTATGCTCAACAAGAGCATTCCCGCTCACGTTTCACGCGTTATAATGGAGGGCATGAACCTCGCGGGCAGAGACCGTATACAGACTATTACCGAGCTCGTGACAAGGCTTTTTGAGCAGCCTCCGACGGTGAGACCCGCTTTCGAGCAGGCTCACGTTGACAGCTACGCTAATGAGCCCGTACGTCAGGCAGCTCCTGTATATCAGCAGCAGCCACCTCAGCAGCAGGCTCCGCCTCCGCCGCAGTATTATCAGCAGCCGCCTCAGCAGCCGTATTATCAGAATGATGACGACTACGACGAGTACAGCTACGAGAAGGTCAATACCGTTGACCGAATCAAAGTGCCGATAATTATTGGTATACTGCTTCTTGCGATACTTTTGATAATCGTTGTGTTCTTCATGAAAGCTTTCGTGAACAGCGGCGACGACGAGGGCGATTCGTCAAGCTCGTCGATATCAAGCAATATTGTTACGACCGAAGCTGGCTTCACTACGGCTGATTCTTCGATGCCCGATACCGATATGCCCGACCTCGTAGGAAAATTCTATACCCTCACTGAAGAGAAGTACAAGGATTACTTCAAGTTTGAGGTCGAGTACGAATTCGACAATGAGACTGATCCTGATGTTATTCTCGAGCAGGATGTCAAGCCGGGTGAGACCGTTAAGCAGGACACCGTTGTCAAGCTCAAGGTCAGCAAGGGCAAGGAAGGGGCTAATATCCCACCTTATGAGGGACTTACTGTTTCACAGTATGAGAATGAGCTCCGCAAGGCAGGTATCACCAACTATTCCAAGGTCAAGTCGAGCCAGACATGGGGAACTCCCAACAGCATCACACAGCTTATGGTAGACGCTAAAGTGGTAGCTCCTGGAACATATTACAGCAACAAGGATTCCAAGAAGCTGATAGTTTACTATCTGCCAGAGGATGCTCAGGTAACGCCCACGACAAAGGCTACAGAGGCGCAGCAGCAGGTAACAACGACCACTAAGGCTGTTGTCACACAAGCGCCAGAGACCACAGCGGCTCCTCCTCCGGTGGTAACTACTCCGCCTCCGACAGACCCGCCTGTTGTTGACCCGCCGCCCGTTATCGAGCCTACAGAGCCTGTAACGACTCCCGAGTACGGCGAGTGGTAAGCGCGACTTACGAATAAAGCATAAAGAAACAGCCTTCCATATTGGAAGGCTGTTTTGTGTTATTATGTCTTGCCGTTATAGGCGTCCTCGAGCCATTTTATCATGGCGTCGAAGCCCTCCTGCGTGCGGTCGAACTCCTTTTCGTGTTCGATATCGGCTTTGTCGGAGCAGAGACGTCCGTGCCACGTCATTATTCGCAGTGTCTCGCCCGTGCAGACCTTGTATGCGAAGTCGCCGAGACTTCCCGAGTAGTCGTTGCCGCTGTCGAAGTAGTAAAACTTTGGAATATCGAAAAGTGTTGATACACTCGTCTTTGAAAGCATTATTCAGACCCTCCCTTCAAAGTAATTGACAGCCTGTGCGAGGTCGTCGTATACAGCGCTCAGCAGGGAAGCAGTCTCCTCGTCGGGCTGAGTCATATCAGGTATCATTATTGCATGACAGCCCGCAGAATGTGCTGCTCTGATGCCATTAGGCGAGTCCTCAAAGGCGGCGCATTGCTCAGGCGCGAGCCCGAGTGCGTGTGCGGCAGTGAGATAGATGTCGGGGTCGGGCTTGCCGTTCGTTATCATATCGCCGCATATCACTGCATCGAAGTAATGTCGTGCTCCTATTTTTTCAAGGCAGTACAGGGCGCGTTCGCGTGGAGTAGCCGTCGCGACTGCGAGTTTTATCCCGTGTGCTTTCAAGAAGTCAAGCAGCTCGAACAAGCCTTTTTTCAAGTCGATGCCGTACTTCTCGATGTGAGCATTTATGAGTTCGGTGCGGCGCTTTCGGACCTCCTCAGTGGGGAAATCCTGACCGAAGAAGCTTTTGAGCTTGGGGATAGAGTATTTGCGGGCGAGGCTGCGTATCGCGTAAACGTGCTCGTTTTTCATCTCGTAGCCAAAGTCGGCGGCGGCTTCCTTCCAGTAGCGGAGGTATAGCTTTTCAGTGTCGACCATAAGACCGTCCATGTCGAAAATTGCGCCTTTGATAATATCCATTGAGTTATTCCTTTTGACCTATCTGATAAAGTGTGTCATCTCGCCTGTCTCGGGAGTCGGCAGACCGTACTTTTCGCGTCCGAGAGCTATCGACTTAATCAGGAAAGACATATTTTTCGCAAGATTGCGCATTGTCCTGAGTCCTTCGATGTCCTGAACTGCCTCACCGGGGAGCCTGCCGTGGACTGAGTTCCAGTAAGTGCTCGAAGCTACGGGCATACCGCTGATGGTGAAGTATTTGTTCAGCTCGTCGAAGGTTGCCGAGCATCCTCCGCGTCTTGCGACAGCTACAGCTGCGCCTACCTTCATCGTCTTGTCAAAATGTGAGCTGTAAAACAGCCTGTCAAGACAGGCGATGAGCGTTGCATTTGCGGAAGCGTAGTAAACGGGCGAAGCCACAACAAGACCGTCGGCATCGCGGAATTTTTCGGCTATCTCATTCACTGAATCGTCAAATACGCACTTTCCTTTTTCAGCGCATCCGCCGCAGGCTATACAGCCGCGTATATTCTTGCTGCCGATGTGAAATGTCTCTGTTTCGATGCCCTCCTCGGCAAAGACCTTCAGCATCTCGTTTATTGCGATGGATGTATTTCCGTTCTGATGCGGACTTCCGTTAAGTATAAGGACTTTCATTTTTCTCTTACCTCCATGTGTTCGTTTCATGAAGCAGGGGCGGAAAAGGCTCCGCCCCTCAGCATAGCTTATCGTTTGTGAGGTTGTGAATAAAGGCGGCGGGTCAACGCACACTGACTGGGGTCACCAGTTTATCATCCAGCTGTACATACCCTCGTACTGACGCGCGGAGCTGTTCCAAGAGAAGTCAGCCTCCATGCAGCGTTTGACCATTTTGTCCCACTCGGCGCGGTGGTCGTAGTATACGGATTTGGAGTAGTTGATAGCTCCGAGCATCTCATCGCCGTTGTAGTTGGCGAACGAGAAGCCCGTACCGGTGCCGTCGAACTCGTTGTAGGGCTCGACCGTGTCCTTGAGACCGCCTGTCTCGCGCACTATCGGTACAGTACCGTAGCGGAGCGCGATGAGCTGAGTTAGACCGCAGGGCTCGAACAGGGACGGCATGAGCATAGTATCAGCCGCAGCATAGAGCTTGTGTGCGAGGTCGTCGGAGTACTTGATTATCGCGCAGACGCGGTCGGGATACTTCCACTGGTAGTGCTTGAACATATTCTCGTATCTCTGCTCGCCCGTACCGATGATGACGAACTGCGTGTTCTCGTCGCAGATGCGCTCGATGGCGTAGTTTACGAGGTCGAGCCCCTTCTGGTCTGTGAGGCGGGAAATGATCGCTATCATATACTTGTTCTTGTCCACGGGCAGACCGAGCTCCGCCTGGAGCTTTTCCTTGTTGACAGCCTTTTTGGACTTGGCATCCTTGACTGAGTATTTAGCATACAGCTTCTTGTCGTTGGACGGGTCGAACACATTGTAGTCGATGCCGTTTACAATGCCGCGGAGCGAAGCCGAGCGTGCACGGAGAAGTCCGTCGAGCTGCTCACCGAAGAACGGGTATTTTATCTCCTCAGCATAGGTTTCGGAGACTGTAGTGATGTAGTCCGCATAAACGAGACCGCCCTTGAGCATATTTGCGGCACGGTTGAATTCGAGCTTGTCTGATGTAAACATATAGTCGGGCAGAGCGGTGTTGTACTTAAATGTCTCGATGTCCCAGACGCCTTGGAATTTAAGGTTGTGGATAGTCATGATAGACTTTGTCGAGCTGTAGAAGGGATTAGTTGCAAAAGTCGAGTGCATGAACACGGGTATCAGTGCAGACTGCCAGTCGTGGCAGTGTATGATATCGGGACGGAAGCCTATAACGGGCAATATCGCGAGAACAGCCTTGCAGAAGAAGGTGAATCGTTCGATATCCCACTTGGTATCGGAGGTGTACGGGTAATCGCACTTGAAGTAGTACTCGTTGTCAACGAAGTAGAACTTGATACCGTTGTACTCATACTCCATGATACCTACATGAACTCCGTCGGGACGGAGACCGTAGTCCATGTAGAAGTGTGTGACATATTTGAAGTTATCCCTGAATTTGGCAGGGATACAGGTGTAGTAGGGGAGGATGACCCTTACGTCGAACTCGTCCTTATTGATATACTGAGGGAGAGAGCCCACAACATCGGCGAGACCGCCTGTTTTGACGAAGGGCACGCATTCGGAAGCGGCAAAAAGTATGTTATTCATAGTGTCAACTCCAATCTTCAATAAATTCTGCGTATAACTTGCAGCTTTACATACTATATTATACACCAAAATTAAAATTTCGTCAATAGAAAAGTATTAAAAATACACAAATTATTTACACTTTTGTGTCATATAATAAAAAATGAAGAGATAATGTGTAATCTGTGTCTAAAAAATATTTTTACTGACATATTTTTTCAAAAAGGTCTTTTCAAAATAAACGCTTTGTGGTATAATAAAATTAATAATGAGTAAATTAGTCATACTGTATTTATAAAGCTATAAACCTAATCTTTAACGGAGAAGATATATATGGAAAAAAACACTTTTACCGAGGCTAAAAGAGCTGCTCTGAACAGGTATTTCAGCCGCATGAACGACCGTCAGCGCGAGGCTGTATTTACAGTGAACGGCCCTCTGCTCGTGCTCGCCGGCGCAGGAAGCGGAAAGACGACTGTTATCGTCAACCGTATCGCGAATATGATAAACTTCGGCAACGCCTAATACGACGATTCGCGTGAAGGTAACAAAATGGACAAGGCTTTTCTCCGCGCATATGCCGATGGCAAGGAGGACGATGCAGATATGCTTCGCAGCATTGCTGCTGTTGACCCGATAAAACCCTGGAATATCCTCGCTATCACCTTCACCAACAAGGCTGCGGGAGAACTCAAGGAGCGACTTTCCGCCATGCTCGGCGAGGACGCTCTGAATATCCATGCCTCCACGTTCCATTCGGCGTGCGTACGTATTCTGAGGAGCGAGATAGGGGCTCTCGGATATGGAACCAATTTCACTATATACGACTCCGATGACAGTCAGCGCATGATAAAGAACGTCATGACCGAGCTCGATGTGTCCGAGAAGCAGCTTGCTCCCAAGGCGGTGCTCGCGGAGATAAGCAGCGCCAAGGACAAGATGATATCTCCCGAGGAGCTCCGCGATCAGGCGGGGCAGGACTACCGCAAGAAGACGATAGCAAAGCTGTATAAGCTTTACGACGAAAGACTTCGCGCGGCTAACGGTCTCGATTTCGACGATATACTCTGCAAGACTGTCGAGCTCTTCCGCGACTTTCCCGATGTGCTTGAGAAGTACCGCAATAAGTACAAGTACATACTTGTCGACGAATATCAGGACACCAACCACGTGCAGTTCATGCTCGTGTCGATGCTGTCGCAGGAGCATAAGAACATCTGTGTTGTCGGCGACGATGACCAGAGCATCTACCGTTTCCGCGGTGCGAACATTGAGAATATCCTCGGCTTCGAGGAGCAGTTCGAGGGTGCTAAGGTAGTACGCCTCGAGCAGAACTACCGCTCCACGCAGACCATTCTCGACGCGGCGAACTCCGTCATCTCCAATAATACGAGCCGCAAGGAAAAGTCCCTCTGGACAGACAAGGGACAGGGCGAGCAGATAAACTGGTACAAGGCATACGACGAGAACGACGAGGCGCAGTTTATTGCTGATTCAATAAAGAAGGACTATGAGGTCACAGGCACATATTCACGGAATGCCGTGCTCTACCGCATGAATGCGCAGTCCAATACGATAGAGCGTGCTCTTGTCCGTGCAAATATTCCGTATCGCGTTTACGGCGGTATGAGATTCTACGACCGCAAGGAGATACGAGATATTCTCTCATATCTCGCATTCATAGACAATACAGGAGATATGCTCCGCTTCCGCCGGATAATCAACGAGCCAAAGCGTGGCATAGGTGACTCGACTATAGCACTCATCGACGACATCAGCCGCGACCTCAAGCTCACTCCTTATGAGGTCATATGCCACTGCGAGGATTACGCTCCTCTGGCGAAGAAGACATCGGCTCTGAGGGCTGCGGCGTCGATGTTCAGTGAGCTGATAGAGGCGGCAGAGACCGCCGCACTTGATGAGCTGATAGACATTGTCCTTGATAAAACGGGATATCTCAGCTATCTCAAAACAATTGAAAATGCCGATACAAAGATAGAGAACGTCGAGGAGCTCCGCAGCTCTGCCGTGCAGTATATGAACTCCGCGGAGGAGCCTACGCTCGGAGGATTCCTTGAGGAAGTGGCACTCTATACAGAGGCTGACCGCGACGACGGCACCGAGGACAGAGTTACGCTCATGACGATACATTCCGCAAAGGGACTTGAGTATGATAATGTTTATATCACAGGCCTCGAGGAGGGCATCTTCCCGAGTTCCCGCTCTATAGACAGCGAAGAGGATATCGAAGAAGAGCGCCGCCTCGCATACGTTGCGATAACACGTGCGCGCGCGAAGCTCTGCATCACAAGTGCCAGCAGGCGGATGCTCTTCGGACAGACCCAGCATAATGTTACATCCCGATTTATCAAGGAGATAGGCAGGGATATGATAGTCAAGACAGACAATGCTGCGGCAGTCAAGAGCCGACTTGAGGAAAGCGACAACTCCGTAACGGAAGTCCGCTCGTCCTCGCTCCAGCAGCAGCTTGCTCGCGAGAAGCGCCAGACAAGTGCCAAGGAGACTGTCAGCTACGAGGTCGGCGAGCGCGTTGCACACAGCATATTCGGAGAGGGAACCATCCTCTCCGTAAAGCCTATGGCTAACGACTCAATGCTTGAGATAGCATTTGAGAAGGTCGGAACGAAGAAAATTATGGCAAATTACGCAAAGCTCAGAAAGCTCTGAGCGGCAAGGAGCACCTTACTATGAGAAAGACCAAGATAGTATGCACTATCGGACCAGCAACAGACGATGAAAACATTATGCGCGAGCTGATGCTCGCAGGCATGAACGTAGCAAGATTCAACTTCTCCCATGGCGATTACGAGACACACGAAAAGCGCTTCCGACAGATAGAGAGGCTCCGTGCGGAGCTCGACCTGCCGATAGCAACTCTGCTCGATACGAAGGGTCCCGAGATACGTCTCGGCAAGTTCGTGGACGACAAGCCTGTCGAGATAAAGGACGGTGACACCTACACCCTCACGACCGAGGATGTTCCATGTACAGCAGAGATAGGCTCAGTGAGCTTCAAGAAGCTTCCCCGTGATGTCAGCATCGGCACTCGTATCCTTATCAATGACGGAGTCATTGAGCTCGTAGCCGAAAAAGTTTCGGGTACTGACATTGTCTGCCGCGTTATACACGGAGGCAAACTCTCAAACAACAACGGCATAAACGTCCCCGGAGTCAAGCTTTCGATGCCCTACCTCAGTGAGCGCGATATGGACGACCTCGAATTCGGCTCGAAAATGGGCTTCGACTTCATTGCCGCAAGTTTTGTTCGCTCAGCGGCTGACATCAATTACCTTCGCAAGTTCACGCAGAGCCTCGGTTGGTTCGACGTAAGGATAATCGCAAAAATAGAGAATACGGACGGAGTCGAGAACATCGACGAGATACTTGAAGCTGCCGATGGTATCATGGTCGCTCGCGGAGATATGGGCGTAGAGATACCCTTTGAACAGATACCTGCTATCCAGAAGGATCTCATCCACAAGGGCTACAATGCGGGCAAGCAGGTCGTTACCGCGACGCAGATGCTCGAATCTATGATAACCAATCCGCGTCCGACACGTGCGGAGATAACCGACGTCGCGAACGCTATATACGACGGTACGAGCGCGATAATGCTCTCGGGCGAGACTGCCGCGGGTGCTTATCCCGTCGAGGCGGTCAAGACTATGGCACTCATCGCCGAGACGACCGAGAACAACATCGACTACAAGGGCAGATTCTCGAAGCGCAGTTCAAATCCCGACGGAAACATTGCAGAAGCTATCGCTCATGCGACTGTTACCACAGCGCACGACCTTGACGCACGTGCTATCATCACGGTATCGCTCGGAGGTCAGACTGCCCGGCTTATTTCCAAGTACCGTCCGCTCTGTCCTATCATCAGCTGCACTATGAGCGATGTGGTTTGCAGACAGATGAATATGAGCTGGGGAGTCATTCCCTATATCATAGATGAAAAGAACAGCACAGACGAGCTTTTCGCGGCTGCTGTCCACGAGGCTGAGGCACATCAGCTCGTCGAGGACGGTGACCTCGTAGCTATAACAGCAGGAGTTCCCCTTGGAGTATCGGGAACGACCAATCTCCTGAAAGTAGAAAGGATAGGTAAATAACCATGAAGAAACTCGAATTAAGCAAGATACTCGAAATGGCAGCAGGAGCTGTCGCAATACTCGTAGCGCTTGGAAACTTCCTCAGTGCTATAATCAGACCCATCAAGACACTCACAAGTGATTACTCAGACACAAGCGACAAGATATTCAGGATACTCATGGGACTTGAAAGAGCGCTCCTTTTTGTTCCCGTTATCGTGCTCGGTGTAGCACTCATACTCCGCTGGGTAAGCCAGAACAAGATGAAGTGGGTAGTTCTCGGAGCTTCCGCATTCACAGGACTTGTATTTATTATATATCAGCTCACGGACAACATCAGCGTTATCGTTAACGCTAAGACAGCAACATACGCAACGACAATTCACCCCATAAGAGACGCATTCATATTCATTCTTTATACGCTCGCAACTCTTGCAGCTATATTCCTTATTTACGACGCTCAGTCTAATGTCCTCAAGAAGAATGTCCGTATGTTTACATTTGTAGCCGCTTATGTGTCTGTCGGCATAATCATGTTCATCTCTATGGGCAGAGGTTTGCGCTCGGGATTCTTTATTTTCCCGCTTCTTCTCATCGTAGCCGTGCTCTGGCGCAAGGAGCTCCCCACAACTACTCCCGCGTACTTCGGCTTCGGCGGAGCAGCAGTATCTCTCCTTTGCTCGCTCTTCAACGGCTTCAACGACCCGCTCAATCTTCTCCTGAAGAAGACTGACATTTTCGCATACCTCCTCAGCTACAATGATGCTCTTGTTATAATCGGTATGGCTCTGATACCGCTTCTGTACATCTGCCGCGAGTTCAGCGACAAGAAAGCTGACTGAAAATGGGCACAAAGAAAATTGATCTCCCGCGTATACTTGAGTTAGTATCCGCGGGAGCAGTTTTGATAGTGACATTTGTTACAGCTGTGTCGACGTTCGTGACGCCTTTTTTACAGCGCAAGTACGAGACATCGGCTATATTTCTTATGCTCGCTGTGCGTGTGGCAAGCCTTCTGCTGATTACGCTTCCGATTGCTGCTATAGCGGTGATCGTGCTGAGCGGAAAGCTGCGCGAGCCTGACAAGAGGGTACCGTTAACCGTGATGCTTGTGGTACACGGATTCAGCAGCGTGCTCGTAGCCCTCTTTTCCTCGGGCATGAGTGTTTACAGCTTGATGAGCACACATTCGCATATCTCTTCTGATACTGTAAAGCAGCAATTGCTCTTCCATAATGTTAAGATAATAGGCGGCGTCCTTTTTGGCGCAGTCCTTACGGCGGTGATTGTAGTCTTAGTGCTCGAAGCTGTATGGAAGAAGGTAAGCTGGAAAAGCCCGAAGCTACTCATGGCGCTGACATGGGTACTGATAGTGCTGAACTTCTTCAATGGCAACTCCATCAGAGTCTATACTGTTTTCCTCATACTCCTGAGCATATTTCTGCGCAAGGACGCGGATACCCGACCTGAGCCGGCAACAGGCGGCTATATCGGCTCATTCGTGACAGTTGGACTGGCGCTCGTATCATTCGCTGTCAGCACAGTATACGAAACTGTTAAGATCATCGCTATTAATTCTTCATTGAGTATTACCGATTATAACGATGCTTTGAATATGCTTTACGCTGTCAACATAGTCTTCGGAGTTCTTGTCTTTTTGGCAGCTCTGACGATACCGCTCACCGTACTTGGGAAAAAGCTCCCATATACCGAAGAATAAAAGACGCTGTCAGGAATATCCTGACAGCGTTTCTCTTTAGTAGAATGTGTAGTAATTATCCTCGTTTTCTTCTGAAATGCTTCTGCTGAATTTATCAGAGGATTGATTATAGACGAGTGAGAGCGACATTTTATTCATCTCGTTTGAGTATCTGCCGTAAAGCCTTGGACCGTCAACTGTCGCTCGATTAGGATATGTGCCGACCACATCAGACGACCAGCTTTCTGCTTCAGCACTGTATGTAGCTGCGCCTCCTTCTATACATACGAACCATTCATACTTATCGGAATCATTGTAGTAGGTGTTTATCTTTTTGTAAAAGTCTTCAAGTTCATCTTCCTCGAATGGTACATTCCAGTTGTATTCCTCGTCTGAGGATATGATATAGAAGCCGTTTACATTGTATCCTTCCTCGTCAAACTCAACGAGGGCGGTATTAACTGCCTTGTATACTGATGACGCTTTAGTGTTGGCGCTTGTTATCTCGGATTTTTTGTTGTAGCCGATATAGGCGGGAACAAATATCGCTGCCAGCATAGCAATAATTATCAGGAAGATGAGTACGAAGGGGATGATTATCAGCCATATCCACCATAGTCCGCCATCCTTTTTCTGAACCGCTCCCTGCGGAGTGCCGTATACGGGCTGACCGTTCGCATAGACGGGCGGGGGCGGCGGTACAGCGCCGCTCCTGCAATTGCAGACCTCATTTTCAGTGACGGGTCTGCCGCAGTATTCACAAAATGGCATCGAATGTCACTCCTTTTTTGTTTCTTCGGAAGTCATTATCTCCCGCAGGAAATCTTCGTCCGTTGCTTTTTCTCTTACCTTATTTGCGGTGACGTCATAGAGCTTATTCAGGGTAACCTTATCTCTTTTCTTAGTCTGAACCGAGCCTGTATTGTAGTAGTACAGGTAGTCGCTGCCTGACGCGGGATATGTGCCGGCGATAGAACGTTTCCAGTTTTCAGCGCCTGCAGCGTACACAGCCCAGTCGTTCTCGACCACAGCGTACCATTGGATTTTATCGCTGTTATTGAAAAAGCTTTCGACAGTCTGGTAGAATAAGTCCTCGTCAAAATTCTCGGGGATATTAATGTTCTTATTTCTGTCAGAGCACACGAGGTAGTAGCCTTCCACGCTATAGCCATTATCCTTCATTTCGGTAAGGGCAGCATTTACAGATTTGCACAGAGAGGCAGCGATAGAGTTAGCAGATGACCTTCTTGAATTGCTAGTGTATCCCATCATCAGGCGGTACAGAACCGCACTGATGAGAATAAAAACAAGAAGAACAGAAATCCCGATTATGATGATAGTTCTAAGCGGGCTTTTCTTCGTGCTTTCGGTCTTAACCTGTTCAGAGCAAGTTCTCTTATATGTTGTATTCTCGTTCACGCATATCAATAGTAATAGTATGAGGAAGCGTCCTCAGCCTTCTGCTTAACCTTTTTAGCGGCCTCGTTGTAGAGCTTTGTGAGGGAAGCCTTTTCTCTCTTGGTCGTCGAGAGGTAGTATGTATCGTAATAGCAGGGACCGTCGGGGGTTGCAGTATTGGGATAAGTACCAACTATCTCGTTCTTCCATGTCTCTGATTCAGCGACATATGTGCATGAACCGTACTCAACTACTGCGAACCACTCGCACTTTTCACTGTCAGCATATAAGTTCTTGATTTTCTTGTAGAGTTCGTCTTCATCGAAGTTCTCAGTGGGGACATTATAGTTGTTCTCCTTGTCTGAGCAGATAATGTAATAGCTGCCGCCAACGTTGAAGTTACTTTCGTCCATTTCGATAAGCGCAGAGTTTACAGCCTTGGAGATAGAGTTTGCACTTGCGTTAGCCGATGAGACCTTAGACTTGTTGACGTATCCGGTCATTGAAGGAATAAGAATAGCAGCGAGTATACCAAGTATGAGGAGGACGATGAGCACAATAGGTATGAGAATGATAGCGATTATCAGACCTACGCTTGTCTTCTTCTTGGGCTTCTGCTGAACGTTTACGTTCTGATAAACTGCCTGAGTATTATTTACCTGCTGAGCAGTGTTTACATTCTGCGGAGCGGGAGCGGGCTGCGGCTTGGGAGCAGGTGCAGGAGCAGGCTGCGGCTTGGGTGCAGGGGGAGGAGTTGTCTGCTGAGGAGTATTATTTACAGGCTTGGGAGCAGGTGCAGGTGCAGGCTTGGGAGCTGCTGTCTCTGCGGGCTTCGGAGCGGGTGCGGGTGCAGGCTTTGGTGCCGTTGTCTCAGCAGGCTTCGGAGCAGGTGCTGGTGCAGGAGCTGCTTCGGGTGTAGGTACGGGTGTGGGAGCTGCTGCAGGTGCGGGTGTAGGAACAGGTGTAGGTGCAGCACCTGATGTGCAGTTACAAATTTCATTTTCGGCAAGCTTTCTGCCGCAATTCTGACAAAATGGCATAATAAGTCACTCCAATCTGAAAATTTAGGAAAAAATCCTTACTATATAATTATATAGGCAAATCGCAAAAATTTCAAGCCCTGAATGAAGATTTCTATATTATGGCATTATTTAACGAAAAAAGAGGTCGGTATTTGTACATTTGCTCAATTGGATGACTTAGCCTTTTGCTCTATCTTATTTTTCGCATCATCGTAGAGCTTGGTGATAGATATTTTTTCATCATCACTGATAATAGTGTGAGAATCATAGAAATGAAGGTAATCATGGGATATCCCTTCGAACCTATAGTAGTTGGGATAATCTGTTTCTTCATAGTAGATTGGCATTATACCGATCATATCAGACTTCCAGCTTGGAGAGTTGGCAACATAGGTCACTTCACCGTTTTCGATAACTGCAAACCAATCGTACTTTTTGTAGTCTTGAAAATAATTCGAGAGCCTATTAAAGAAATCTTCCTTATTGAAATTATCTGGTAAATTATAATTCTTTTTGTCATCAGAGCTGATAATGTAATATCCGTCCAGCTTGTACCCATTTTCTTTCATTTCGTAAAGCGAACTGGTAATTCCCATATAGAGTGAGGTTGAACAACTATTTTGGCTTTTAATCTTAGATGGCTTCACAATGTCGAACATTGTCTTCACAACAGCAATGGCTAATATGCCGACAGCAAGCAGTACTATAATCAGAATAATGATCAGGATACGATTGAAGGTTTTATTCTTTGGCTGCTCCTGAACGTCAGTGCTATTGGTCTGAAGGGCAGGAGTCGGTTCGACATTTGCTGTGCTGCTGAAAGTTGCGTTTTCAGCAAGAGTCTTGTTGGGATCATTAAATTCTGGCATAAATAATCACTCCGTTCAAATAATTGAGAATAAATCTCTTTTTTATTATTATAATAAAAAATATGAACAAATCTTGAGCTTTTGATAGACCATCTAAAATCGGCACTTTTGACAAAAGTACCATAGTATTATTGTGCAATGGCGATAATTCGGCAGGAATGTTTGATATGTTACGATTAATCTGAAAAATATCACACTTCCCCTTGCATTTTACGATTTATTGTGATATAATTATAACGATAGGGTCTGTACCCTACAATCATTTATTTGGAGGAATCAAATATGTTAGTTTCAGCTACAGAAATGCTCAGAAAAGCAAGAGATGGAAAGTACGCAGTAGGTCAGTTCAACATCAACAACCTTGAGTGGACAAAGGCTATCCTTCTCACAGCTCAGGAGCTCAATTCTCCCGTAATTCTCGGTGTTTCCGAGGGCGCAGGCAAGTACATGACAGGCTTCGAGACAGTTGCAGCTATGGTCGCAGCTATGGATAAGTCTCTCGGTATTACTGTTCCTGTTGCTCTTCACCTTGACCACGGCTCGTATGAGGGCTGCTACAAGTGCATCAAGGCAGGCTTTACATCTATAATGTTCGACGGTTCACACTTCCCCATCGACGAGAACGTTGCCAAGACAACAGAGATTGTAAACGTTGCTCACGGTCTCGGTCTTTCAATCGAGGCTGAGGTAGGCGCTATCGGCGGCGAAGAGGACGGCGTTATCGGCAAGG
>JAGCHA010000069.1 GCA_017649325.1 Ruminococcus sp. | reverse complement strand
TTTGCAGAATCAACAGCCTTTGCGCTGTCAACATATTTCTTGCCGTGTTTCATTATATTTCCTCCTATTAAAGTGGTAATACCGGGATTTTACCCGATTAGCGGAATTTTCCTCCCACCATTGAGAAGTCGGAACAGGGGAAAGCCCCTATCGTCATTCAAGTTAATAATTAGTCAACAACTACAACGCCCATTGAGCGAGCTGTACCAGCGATCATGCTCATAGCAGCTTCGAGTGAGCCTGCATTGAGGTCGGGCATCTTGATCTCAGCGATCTTCTGAACGTCTGCCTTAGAGATGTTAGCGACCTTAGTCTTGTTGGGAACTCCCGATGCCTTATCGATCTTGCAAGCCTTCTTGATGAGAACGGCTGCGGGGGGAGTCTTAGTGATGAAAGAGAAAGAACGGTCAGCGTAAACTGTGATAACAACAGGGATTATCATACCGATGTCGTTCTTAGTTCTCTCGTTGAATTCCTTTGTGAATGCCATGATGTTAACGCCGTGCTGACCAAGAGCAGGTCCAACAGGCGGTGCAGGAGTAGCCTTTCCTGCTGCGATCTGAAGCTTAATGTAGCCAACTACTTTCTGTGCCATTGAATTCGCACCTCCATAAATGTGGTAAATGGCGAGGCAAGCTTGATTTTACCTCTCCCACTGAAGCCGACGCGGCTTCTTTTTTGACCTAATTAGTCCTCTACCTTGATGACCTGATTGATAGGCAGCGTGGTAGGGGTTTCTCTGCCGAACATTGATACAAGAAGATCAACTGTCCGTTCTTCGATGTTGATACCCTGAACGATACCGATGAAGCCGTCCATAGCGGTTCCTGATATCTGAACGCGGTCGCCCTCCTTGAAGTTGACCTCGACGGTGGAAACGTCGATGCCGAAGGTCTTCTTGACCTCTTCCTCGGAGAGGGGGGTAGGTTCTGACGCAGGACCAACGAAGCCTGTGCAGCCTCTGGTATTTCTGACGACATACCATGTATCCTCGGTAACAACCATCGTGACCAGAACGTAACCCGGGAAGGTCTTACGCTCTATTTCTTTGCTTTTACCGTCGGTGATTTCAGTCACCTTTTCGGTAGGAACTCTGACCTCCTGGATAAGGTCATGAAGCTTACGGTTTTCTACAACCTTTTCAATATTCTGAGCTACCTTATTTTCATAGCCCGAATAAGTGTGGATAACGTACCACTTAGCTGCTTCTGACATATCTATCCTCCTCAGAGCTGATTACTTGCCAAGCGTGTAGATGAAGCTGAGCAAGTGGAGGAATCCGAAATCAAGCGCGCCTACGATAATAGCAGAGCCGGCAACAACAGCGAGAACAACTGCTGTGTTGTTGATGACAGTCTCTTTCGTGGGCCATACAACTTTTTTGAATTCGATCCTCAGGTCCTTGAACCACTTAACAACTTTGTTGGGTTCTTTCTTGGACTTCTTTTCCTTCTTATCCTTCTTTTCGGAAGCTGTATTTTCCTTGTCTTTAGCCATTAAAATACCCTCCGATCACTTTGTTTCCTTGTGAAGAGTGTGCTTGCGGCAGAATTTGCAGTGCTTCATCATTTCAATTCTGTCCGGATCGTTCTTCTTGTTCTTCTTGGAAACGTAATTACGCTGTTTGCACTCAGTGCAAGCCAATGTAATTTTCACTCTCATAACGGCACCTCCTGAAAAAATATTTCCTCCGCGTGCGGAGGTAGGTCGTTTGCCTCCCTCTGCGGGGCATAAAAAATAACCCCAAACGAGGTAAAATCATTATAACACATAAAAACGGGCTTGTCAAGGGCTTTTTGACATTTTTTTGCATTATTATAAATGTGTGTGGACGGCATCCTAAAAATTCGTAATATGGAATGCGGAATTATTGGTACCGCCCGACAGCGCCTGTTGTAAGTTGCATTCCGTGCGCCCGCAATATGCCGTCAAACCAACGGCATTGCTCCGTAGGGACGCCTTTCGGGCGTTCTCTGATATATGCACAGCCTGCAAAAAACGTTTGTCTGCTGGAGGATACACGGGTGTGCCCCTCGCTCGTTTTCACTTTCTCGCATCACAACTTTAAAGAAACATATGTTCCACGTGAAACAATCCTTCAAACACGAAAAAACACTGTTTTATCCTGTTTTTTTCAGTGATAAACAGCTGTTTTTGACAACTTCAAAAAAATATGCTATAATAAAAGATACTGTTGATAAAAGGTAGTGAAGCTATGATATATCTTGACAACGCCGCCACGACAAAGCCATGTCCCGAAGCGGTGCAGGCTGCGCTGGAGGCTATGACCGATAATTTCGGCAATCCGTCGTCTTTGCACAGGGCAGGACTGAACGCTCAGCTCGCTATGGATAAGGCGCGAAAGTCGATTGCGGACTCGCTTGGAGCGGCTCCTGACAACTTAATTTTTACATCGGGTGCGACCGAAAGCAATAACCTCGCTCTTCGCGGAATTTCCGCAGCCTACGGCAAAAGGCGCCGCAGGATAGTCGCCTCCGCTGTGGAGCACGCCTCCGTGGACGAGACCCTCTCAGACCTCGAAAACAAGGGCTTTGAGGTAGTAAGGGTGTCACCGCGCGGGGACGGCAGATTCTATGCCGAGGACTTCCTCGCCGCGTGCAATGATGATACCGTGCTGCTGACGATGATGTACGTAAACAACGAAACAGGCTATATACTGCCTGTTAAAGAGGTCTTTACCGCTATAAAGCGCTGCTATAAGGATATCATCACGCATACCGACTGCGTGCAGGCGTACATGAAGCTGCCTGTGAAGATAAATCAGCTCGGTGCAGACCTCATTTCGCTGAGCGGACACAAAATTCACGGAGTCAAGGGCGTAGGAGCCCTGTATATCCGCAAAGGAGTGCGCGTTCTGCCCGTAGTTACGGGAGGAAAGCAGGAGACGGGCATTCGCTCCGGTACCGAGAGCGTCCCGCTGATATGCGCGTTCGGAGCGGCTGTCGAGAAGCTCTCGCCGACCGTGAACGAGCGCTATGAGCGCGTAACATCACTGAAAACGCGGCTTTTGGAGCTGCTCTTCGCGATAGACGGCGTGGATGTCAACTCGCCCGCGGACGGCTCGCCCTATGTGGTCAATATCTCTGCGGCGGGCAAGCGCTCGGAGATAATGCTCAACTACCTTGAAAGCCGCGAAATATATGTCTCAAGCGGCTCGGCGTGCTCGAAGGGACAGCAGAGCGGCGTGCTCGGGCAGTTCGGCATTGCGGGCAAGCGTGCGGATTCGGCACTCCGTATCAGTATGACATCAGAGACGACAGAAGCTGAGATTGAGGAGTTCGCCTCCGCTCTGCGAGAGGGTATAGCAAACGTCAGAGGATAACTCAAGGACTTCGTGTCCGCGCGCAAATGGAGGTTTGTTATGGGCGATATGAATGGCATGGAAGTCGAAAATGCCACGAAGAATGGCGGTAAGTCCCACAGGGTGCTGACGATACTTGGGCCGCTTGCGTTGGTAGCGTTCATTCTCGTCGGACTGCTGAGCTATGTCTATGGAATTAATATGGCGTGGGGCAGCCGTATGATAGACGACAGAGATGTCGTTGCTTCGGTCTGTGCCAAGGCTCTCTATGCACAGGTGAAAGACTGCTATGAGGCACAGGGCAGGGAAATTCCCGCGGATAAGGAATACCTTGTCAGGGCTGTTTGCAGCAAGGACGGTCTGGTGAATGAGCCGTGCGAGCTCCTTCCGCAGAGCGAGACCAACACTTATTATTCGAGTCAGTGGAATACTACCTTTTCTGTCGCTGTCATATTCAGGGACGGTGTCCCCGCCGAAGCATGGTCACTCGAAAAGAAGCCTCTCACCGACGATATGCTCCGCAGCTACAGCAGAGAGGAACAGCGTGAGATGTTCGGCAATTTAAAGGGCGCGAGAGATGTCATCGGGTACATTAGCTTCGAGAATATAGACTGGAAGAATAAGTAATATTATAATAGTATAGGAGAAAAATATGAAAGAGATAGTTCTTGTAAAATACGGCGAAATGGTGCTCAAGGGACTGAACAAGAAGTCCTTCGAGGATATGCTCACGAAAAACATAAAGCGCAGACTGAAGCGCCTCGGCCATTTTCAGATGACGAGCGCACAGTCCACGACCTACATAACTCCCCTCGATGACGATATCGACCTCGATGAGGTAGTCAAGCGAGTGGGCAAGGTCTTCGGTATCGCCGCGCTCTGCCGCGCGTGCGTCTGCGAGAAGGACTTTGCCGATATCACTGCAAAGGCAATAGACTACTGCGGCGGCGTGCTCGGCTCGGCTAAGACGTTCAAGGTCGCGTCAAAGCGCTCGGATAAGGCTTTCCCGATGAAGTCGCCGGAAATATGTGCGGAGCTCGGCGGCGTGCTGCTCGAGAAGTTCCCGAACCTCAGTGTTGACGTGAAAGAGCCCGAGGTCACGGTTACGGTCGAGATTCGCGACACCAACGCCTACGTCCACGCCGAGAACATCAAGGGCGCGGGCGGTCTCCCTGTGGGAAGCAGCGGCAAGGCTCTGCTGCTGCTGTCGGGAGGCATTGACAGTCCCGTTGCGGGCTGGATGATGGCAAAGAGGGGAGTCCACATCGCGGCGATACACTATGTCAGCCCGCCATATACCTCCGACCGCGCACAGCTCAAGGTGGAGCAGCTCTGCGAGAAGCTGACCGACTGGTGCGGCGGTATCGCGTTCTACTGTGTGCCGTTCACCGAGATACAGGAGGCTATCAAGGACAACTGTCCCGAGGAGTTCTTCACGATAATTATGCGCCGCCTGATGATGGAGATAGCGCAGAGAATAGCTGAAAAGGATAACTGCCTTGCCCTTATCACGGGCGAGAGCGTCGGACAGGTGGCGAGTCAGACTATGGCGGCTATCGGCTGCACGGACGCGGTCTGCCGCATACCTGTGCTCCGTCCGCTCGTTGGTATGGACAAGACCGAGATAATCGAGATCTCGCGTAAAATAGACACGTTCGAGACCTCTACTCTTCCGTATGAGGACTGCTGTACCGTGTTCACTCCCCGTCACCCGAAGGTGCGTCCGCGCCTCGAGGACATCGAAAAGGCACAGAACAGCTTCGATTTCGAGCCGCTGATACAGAAGGCGGTCGAGGGCACGACTATCAAGACGTTCAACTACTCGAAATAATGCGTAGGGGCGTTGTCCCTGACTGACGTACATTTTAACTTATGCACAAATTCAACATATGATTTTTGTGCGGTATGACGCAAATGTGAACTGAGTCGGAATAGTTCAAGGTGATACTGTGAAACTTTTTGCCCAGACCTTGACAAGGGTCGGGGGATAGTGTAAAATTATATAGATAAGGGGACAGCTGTGCCCTTCGGGTACGGCTGACGCAAACCACACGCGGAGGCTGAAATCAACTTATGAGCGATAATTTTTTGGATAAACTGAATGAAGAACAAGCCGCCGCCGAGGCTTTGAGAAAAGCCGAAAGGATAAAGGCTATCAGGGCTTCGCTGCACCGCGATGAAGAGCCGCAGGAGTCCGCTCCCGCACAGGCTAAGCCTGCTGAAGCTGCACCTCCCGCCGAGGAGGAGAGCTTCGCCGAGAAGTTCAGACGCGTGAGAGAAAGCAAGCTCGCCGCGCAGAACAGAGCGGCTGAGACTGCCGCAGAGGATAGAATTCCCGAAGCAGTGGCTGCTCCGTCCGTGGAGGCTCCCGCACCCGCGGCTGTTGAGGCTCCCGCGCAGGAAGAGGTTCCTGTGAAAGAAGCTCCCGCCGCAGAGGCGCCGCCGTCACACGCCGCAGAGCCGCCGAGAACGACGCTCAGCCCAATGAGAAAGCCGCGCGAGGCGTGGGCGAATACCCCGCATACCGAGCCGCGTATGCATACCGACCAAAAAAAGAAGAAGAAAAAAAAGAAGAAGCCCAAGACCCTCGGTCAGAAGCTTCGCGGTCTCTTCCCCGAAAAGGGAGACAAGCCGCTTGAGATAGTAAGAAAGTTCGTGTTCCTCGGCTCGCTCGTGGCGATAGTCGTGTGCGGATATATGGTCGGCGACTACTACCTCGACCTCTGGCGCAACCGTATGGAGTACAGCAATATCGACGATATCTACCGTACCTATACGCCGATAATAACTTCAGTCGAGGACGATAAACCCGCGGACGACAAGTACTACGACCTGCTGCCGGGCGCTAAGAAGCTCCTTGACATCAACTCCGAGGTCATCGGCTATATGACGATACCTACCATCGACGGCGACCCGATAGTGGCTCTGCCCGTCGTTCAGGCAAAGGATAACAGCAAGTACCTTAATATCAACTTCAAGGGCGAGAATTCCCGTGCGGGCGCGCTTTTTCTCGACTACCGCAACGTCTTCGACTACGTCGAGGATCACCGCCTCGTCGAGAAGAGCTCCGATAATCTTATCGTCTACGGTCACAATATGGCTGACGAGAGTATGTTCGGCACGCTGAAATACTACCGCCGCAACGAGAATTATTACGAGAACCACCCGATAATCGAGTTCAACTCCAACTACGAGCAGTATACCTATAAGATATTCTCTTTCTTCCTGCTCGATGCGGAGGATGACAGCGATACCGAGTATGACTGCTGGAACACCCTCAACTTCGACGATGAGGACGAGTTCTACGATTTCGTTGACGAGGCAAAGAGAAGGACTCTCCGCACCAATGACGTCGACGTAAAGTACGGCGACCAGATACTTACGATATCTACCTGCAATACCGATGTCATCGGCAATGACCGCGGTCGACTCATTCTCATGGCGCGCCGCGTCCGTGTGGGCGAGGACTTGTATGCGGGTACCAAGAACAGCAAGGCCAATGACAATATCAAGTGGCCTAATGTGTATTATGAGTCGCACCCAAATGAAAAATACGACCCGAGCAAGTTTGTTTCGTACAAACAGAGCGGGAATGACAACAGCAAAGCAAATATCGAGGAATGATTTAATTGAGTAGCAAAGCAAAGCTTATTGCTGCCTGCGGAGTACTTGCCGCTGCGGCAGGACTTACGGCAGCTGCACTTTTCGGATGCAGTGACAAGGAGGAGCATATCGTCGGCAAGGTTGAGCCCGTAACTCAGGCGTCTACCGAGCCAACTACACTCCCTTCGTATGACTATGTCCCGTCCGAAACAGGAATGACTGAAAGAGCCAAGATGCTCCTTAAAGAGAACAAGGACATCGTCGGCTGGATAAAGATAGACCAGACTAAGGTCGATTACCCCGTGGTGCGCGACCCCGGAGAGATACCCGAGGGCGTGGCTTATTACGGCGGAGAGGCGTATGAGGTGAACTCATATTATCTCGAGCACGGCGTTGACCGTCAGCTCCACCGCGAAGGCGCGATGTTCATGGACTTCCGTGACGACTTCGGCAGCGATGAAGCTGAACAGTCTGAGAATATTGTCATCTACGGACACAATATGGCGAACAACACCATGCTCGGCTCGATAAGGAGATACCGTCAGGATTACCAGTTCTTCGAGCAGGCACCGTTCATCGAGCTAAGTTCGAATTACAGGGATTATGACTACGTGATCTGCTGCTGCGCCATTACCAGCGGTCACACCTATACGGACTTCGGCTACTGGGATATGGAGGAGCTCAACGATGAGGAGACCTTCAATGAGTATATGACTCTCGCAAGAGGCAGACAGCTCTTTGATACGGGCGTCGACGTCAAGTTCGGCGACAAGCTCCTTACGCTGTCTACCTGCTACGCCGACGAGGACAACTCGCGCTTCATCATCATTGCGAGACGTCTGCGCGAAGGCGAAAAGAGCGGCTCTCTCGACACTATCGAGAGGACAGAGGAGTACAAGAAGGCACATGCGCCTACTGAACCTCCTACGGAGGAAGCCGCCGAGGACGCTGAGTAATCTTTACTTATTATGACTTTGAAAGAGGTGATAGCGATGAAGACGGAAACACCTTTCAGAAAGGCGGTCGCTGCTGTGGCGGGAGCTGTGATAGCGTTCACGGGTTCGAGCTATACAGCGAGCGCCGCTGATACTACAACAACAACTGCGGCCACAACTGCTTCGACTGCCGAGGGTACTGCTGCAAGCGCTTCCGGTACCGATACTACCGCTGTGGAGACTACTTCCGAGGCGGAAGAGCAGGAGGAGCAGCAGATAGAGTGGTACAAGGCTACTCTCGACGACTACGATGACAGTCTTTCACTCATCAGCTATGAGGCTTCTCCCGAATCGGGAAGCTCAGGCACCAAGAAGAAAAGCAAGAAGGCTACGCCTGTCGAGCTCAACGTTACGGGCGGCTATGTCGGCGATATACCGTTCTTTGAGAGCGAGCCGGAGATAGAGTCGACTCCGGGCAAGTTCGCGATTGTTACCTATGGCTGGGGACACGGCGTCGGAATGAGCCAGAACGGCGCGAATTTCTACGCGACCTATTCCGACTGGACTTATCAGGATATCCTCTTCCATTACTACCCCGATACCTACTTGATGGATACCTGTGTGGACGAAGACGACGAAATAACCGTTAACGGAGTCAAGGGCGACGTGCTCTCTATGGTGTCGCAGATAGTGTTCAACGAAGTAGGCGGAAGCATGAGCTATGAGGCTATCAAGGCTCAGGCAGTCGCGGTATATACCTACTGTATGTATCATAACGGAGACGGAGCAGACCTCCGCTGCAAGCCGCACCCGCCGCAGGTCGTTGTCGATGCGGTCAGCGATGTGCTCGGTCAGGCCCTCTTCTACAACGATGACTACGCGCTTACGATGTTCTCGGCTTCGAGCGGCGGCATCACTGCTAACTGCTACGAGGTGTTCTGGGCTGACCTGCCGTATCTGAGGTCGGTGTCCAGCGACTATGACGCCTGCTATGACCCGCACTACGGTACGGTCACATATGTGGACGACTTCCAGCTCAGAAATATGATAGAGAAGGCGTATAACATCAAGCTCTCCGACGAGCCCGCAATGTGGATACAGCCCGAATATTCCGACGAGACTGGCTACGTCACATACGTCAATATCGACGATCAGCTCACGGTCAAGGGCTATGAGTTCAAGCTCGCGCTCAACCTCAAGTCCTCGAAGTTCAACGTATTCTATACTCCCAGACCCGAGGGCGAGGCTATACCGCACGGCTCCTCCGAGATAGAGGTCGTTGACGCGGATTACCAGTACACACCGGGTGTCGTTTATCCGAACAACCACCCGACTAATATCGGTGACCCGAAGGAACCCGAGGAAACTACCGAGGAGACTACTGATACTACCGAGGAGACGACCGAGGATATGAGTGAGGGTATGTCGGAGCCGACATCAGAGACTCCGACCGCCGCAGAGATATCCACCGAGACAGCGAGCGAGGCTCCTGTCGGCGTGACTACAGATATACCACAGAATACAGATACCGTTTCATCAACATTGCAATAAAAGCTACGATACTATAATAAGTAAGTCTTTGAGCAGCGGAAAAGCTCCGTCTGCTCAGAGACTTATTTGCGGTTTATGAGGATGAGACCTCAGGGGGTGTAAAATTCCAAAATAATTCCCTATTTTTACCCTTGGTGGGTGAAAGAGGTAAAAAAATTAAAAACATATGTTCGTGTTTTAACTGCGAATAGTTAAAAATTGAACAAAATGAACAAAAAACCAAGCCTTTTGTCAATATAATTGTTACAACTTTTTGACCTTGCGGCTATTGAAATGAAAGAGATTTTCAATTATAATAGAAGCAAGGGGTGAAAAGAGGCATTCAGGTGCAAATTTGACCCAAATTGAGGTGAAATGTTCCACCGGGAAACAAGGAAGGTGAGGTGAAGGTCATGCGTCAGCCATTATGTGGCACATTCAATCCCAGTATTGATGCGAAGGGACGTATGAGCTTCCCAAGCAAGCTCCGTGATATTCTCGGAGGAGAATTCTATCTCTGCCTGAGTCATGACAAGCGCTATATTGCCGCCTTTTCAATTGAAGATTTTGACGAATACGCCAAAAAGCTCTTCGACCTGGGAGGCGTTGCCGAACAGCTTAGAAGAGAAGTCCTTGCCGGTGCTGAGAAGCAGACCCCCGATGCTCAGGGCAGAATCTTTATCTCCCAGAAGCTGAGGGAAAAGGCAGGCATCACCGGAGACGTGACTGTCATCGGTAACTATAACAGGGCGGAGATATGGGCGAGCGACAGACTTGAGGCCGCACAGACTGAGGTCGATGAGGCTGAATTGAAGAATCTTCTCGCTACTATCGCACTCTGATACTTTTATGCTCGTGCGGCAGGTCTGTCAGGGGACATATCCCGCAAAGCATATCAAAGGAGTAAGTCATGGAATTCAAGCATACCCCTGTTCTGCTCGCACCGACAGTGGACGGGCTGAACATCCGCCCCGACGGAGTCTATGTTGACTGCACGGCAGGAGGCGGAGGTCATTCCTTTGCGATCGCTCAGAGACTGAGCGAAAAGGGCAGACTTATCGCCCTCGACCGCGACCCCGATGCCATTACGGCGGCAGGCGCGAGACTGGCGGAGTTTCCGAATGCTGCGGTGATACACCGCAATTATTCCGAAATTGACAGTGTGCTCGATGAACTCGGTATCGGCGGAGTGGACGGCATTCTCATGGATCTGGGAGTTTCGTCACACCAGCTCGATGAGGAGAGCAGAGGTTTTTCCTATCATTCCGACGCGCCTCTCGATATGAGGATGAGCCAGAGCGGAATGAGCGCTGCGGACCTGGTGAACAGCTTCGATGAGCAGCAGCTTGCGAAAATAATATTTGAGTACGGCGAGGAGAAGTTCTCGCGCCGCATCGCCTCGAATATCGTTCGCGCAAGAGAGTCGGCTCCTATCGAGACTACACGGCAGCTCGCAGACATTGTCAGGGACAGTGTTCCGCAGAAGGCGAGACGCGATAAGAATCCCTGCAAAAAAACTTTTCAGGCGATAAGGATAGCGGTCAACTGCGAGTTCGACCACCTTTCGGAAGGTCTTGACAAAGCCTTCGCGTGCCTGAATCCCAAGGGCAGACTTGCAGTTATCACCTTCCATTCTCTCGAGGACAGGCTTGTCAAGCAGAGATTTGCCGGGTGGTGCAGAGGCTGTATATGCCCGCCTGATTTTCCCCAGTGTGTATGCGGACGCAAGCCGCAGGGAACTCTTGTGAACCGTAAGCCCATAGAGGCTGACGAAATTGAGCTCGGAGAAAATCCGAGAAGCAGAAGTGCAAAGCTCAGGATAATAGAGAAAGCAGAAAGGAGCGCAGATGTCAATGGCTGAACGTGATTCGGTTTATCGCTACAGTGCGGACGTCTACAGCAGCAGTCCTGCTGAGAGACCGGAATCGCTGCCGAGTCAGGGTACACCTGCGAAAAGACCGCAAATAACCATGAGAAAATATGAGGCTAAAAGCGGCTCCCTGTTTACTGTTATTTTGGTATCTGCCCTTGCAGCTGTTCTGCTCGGTACCGTCATCTACAGCCTTAACAGGCGAAATACGATGTACAGTAAGGTTTCGGCTCTCAACAGTGAGCTGAATCTTGCCGAAGCGGAAAATGTCAGACTGCAGTCTGAGCTTGAAAGTCAGATGTCTGCAAAGAATGTCGAGGATTATGCCGAAAATGTTCTCGGCATGAAGAAGGTCGATTCGTCTCAGATAAAATATATTGAGATACAGACAGATGACGTTGTAAGTATTCCTCAGCAGGACGAGAGCATTCTCGGAAAAGTCAGGAGCTTTTTTGAACACTGCGTCGAATATTTCAGAGGGTAGACCAATATAATATATAAACAAGGCTGCCCGTAATTATTTTTAAATACTAACGGCTCTGAAAAATATATATGCCGTAGTGATAGTAGAACCAAGGAGATACAGCGAGTGATC
Organism: Ruminococcus sp.; assembly: GCA_017649325.1. GTDB lineage: Bacteria > Bacillota > Clostridia > Oscillospirales > Ruminococcaceae > Ruminococcus. The sequence continues at coordinate 27,052 of JAGCHA010000069.1, read as the reverse complement.
GGAATACTCGGGAACGTTGCCCCTGTTCGGGAACGGAAAAATACGAACAGGGGAGGACGCTCCCACGCCTGACAAGCGTTTTCGATACGGCAGTATCATAGAAACGGACATCACATAAAAAAAGAAGATGTTCAAAGGCGGGGCTCGACAACACCCTGCCTTATTCTATTTTATAACGAAAGTAAGAAAAGCGCACAGTTTCTTTGCGGTTATGTGGAGTAGCTGAAGCGTTAAGCATAGAAAGAGTGAATTTATGGCTAATAAGAATCTTCCTTCAAGGTCTATGAAGTTGAGAACGCGGTTCATTCTGACGTCGGTGTTCTTCGGGCTCTTTGCTGTGGTAGCCGGTAACTTCTTCAATATATCAGTGCTCAACAACAAGAAGTATCAGGCTATGGCTAACGACCAGCACTTCGGCTCGATAATCATTCCCGCTCACCGCGGCTCTATTTATGACTCTAAGGCTACTCCGCTCGCAAAGAGTGCGTCGGTATATAAGGTTTTCCTCGATCCCAAACGCTTCCGCGAAGATATGGACAGCTTACAGAAGCGTATCGACAAGCAGAAGGCGGACATCGCAAACGGTAATTTCCAGCCCAAGATAGAGACAACCACTAACGAGAACGGTGAGGAGGAGCAGATAGTAGTTACCAATACGCTGCCCGAATCCGCAGAGGCATTCCGTGCCGAGGCGGTGGAGCTGCTCTCCTCAAAGCTCGGTATAAAGCCCGAGAAGGTCTCTGCCGCTATGGAGGAGAACACGCAGTACCACGTGCTTCAGGAGCAGGTGGAGAAGCCCGTCGCAGATGAGCTGCTCAAATTTTTCAGCGACAACGGTATGACCTGCCTCAACGTCGAGGAGGATACCAAGAGATATTACCCGCAGAACGAGCTCGCCGCTTCCGTTATCGGCTTCACACACGCGGACGGCTACGGTATCTACGGTATCGAGGCTTCCTACGATGATTACCTTGCGGGTACGGACGGCAGGACCATATCTGCAAAGGACTCCAACGGCAATGAGCTGCCGTACAGGTACTCCAAGACCTATCCTGCCAAGAACGGCAACGATGTCTATCTGACTCTCGATATGGAGATCCAGTACATTCTCGAGGACAATCTCCAGGATATGGTGACTGAGTTCGAGATAAAAAACCGTGCGTGCGCGATACTTATGAATGCAAAAACGGGCGCGGTTTACGGTATGGCGACATATCCCAGCTTCGACCTCAATCAGCCGCGTGAGATTGTCGACCACTCGCCGATAATCACCAACGAGAAGCTCACTCCGCAGGAGACAGAGAGCGCGATGCTCGAGCGCCAGTGGAGAAACAAGTGCATCTCCGAAATATATGAGCCGGGATCGGTATTCAAGGTAATTACCAGCGCTTCCGCTTTCGAGGAGAACCTCATCGACTACGAAAAGGATTCATTCATGTGTACGGGCTCTGTACAGCTTCAGGGAGCTCTCAATCCAATAAAGTGTCACCTTGAGGGCGGTCACGGTCCACAGGACTTCCAGACAGCGCTCACCAACTCCTGTAACCCTGCGTTCATGGAGGTCGGCAGACGTCTCGGAGTGGAACGGTTCTGCTATTACTTCGACGCTTTCGGACTCGACAGCAAGACGGGTATCGACCTTCCCTATGAGGTAGCGGGTATCGGCTTCGACCCCGATACAATGTCCAATGTAGACCTTGCGGTCTGCTCGTTCGGACAGGGCGAGACCATTACCCCCATGGAAATGATAACCTCCTACTGTGCGGCTATAAACGGCGGATATCTGCTCCAGCCCTATGTGGTGGACAGGATACTCGACGAGGACGGCAATATCGTCTTCAAGAACGAACGCACGGTCAAGAGACAGGTCATATCCGAGGAGACCTCTGCTAAGATGCGCGACTGCCTCGAAAAGGTAGTATCGGGCAACGGCGGCGGAAACGTTACCATAAAGGGCTATTCTATCGGCGGTAAGTCGGGTACTTCTCAGCGACTCATGTACACCGCTCAAGGCATTACCATGAACAAGGATCAGGAGGAGGACGCTTCGATACAGGAGTACGGTGCTTCGTACTGCTGTTTCACTCCCGCGGACGACCCCGAGATAATCCTCCTCGTACTCGCGGATATGCCGAACAAGGATATCGGATACTACGGAAGCAAGGTCGCTGTTCCTACGGCGCGAAACATACTCACAAGGGTGCTCCCGTATATGGGCATAAGCCCCGAATACTCCACCGAGGAACTCGCAAACCTTGATGTGAAGATACCTCTTCTCGAGGGTCCGCTCGAGGACGCGATAAATACGCTCTCGGGCTATGATATACAGTACAAGGTCGTCGGCGAGGGTTCGTCGGTAGTCGCTCAGTCACCTGTTACGGGTTCGACTGTGGCAAAGGGCGGTACGGTCTACCTCTACACCGAGAGCAATCACACCGTCGATTACACGGAAGTCCCCGACCTCGTGGGACTTGATCCGAGTATGGCGAACGATTCAATAATGTACTGTCAGCTCAACTACGTGGCGCGCGGAGCTTCTGTCAACCACGCGGGAGTCGCTGTAACGAAGCAGATACCCGAAGCGGGCAGCAAGGTGCCCGTGGGTACTACGGTAGAGCTTGAATTTATGGTATACAGCGGAGGAGACTGATACCTCCGCAGGAAAGAAAAGAGAATATAACAAAAGAAACGGAGGCTGTAACATGAAACTCAGAGACATCATTGAAGACAATGCTGTGACGGCAGTCGGTGATGCGGAGATAACATCGATAACAGATGATACACGGAAGGTCGCGGAAGGCAGCCTCTTTGTCTGCATACAGGGCGCGAAGTTCGACGGCCATGACGCCGCTAAGGAGATGCTCGGAAAGGGAGCGGCGGCTGTTGTCTGCGAGCGCGACCTCGGGCTCGGCGACAGGCAGATAATCGTCGATGATACCCGCGAAATGTGGGGCAGGATATGCGCAGCGTGGTTCGGTCACCCCGAGAGGAAGATGACTCTCATCGGCGTGACGGGTACCAACGGCAAGACTACCACCACCAGCGTCATCAAGCACATACTCATGTATGCAGGCTTCAAGACGGGACTCATCGGTACGATACAGAACGAGATAGGCGATGAGGTGCTCCACACCGAGAATACAACTCCGCTCACCTATGAGTTCATGGAAGTGCTCGCGAAAATGGCTGAGGCGGGCTGCAAGTACGTTGTCATGGAGGTAAGCTCCTTCGGGCTCTGTCAGAAGCGCATAGGCCCGTCACACTTCAGGACTGCCGTGTTCACAAACCTCACGCAGGATCACCTCGACTACCACAAGGACATGGAGGACTACTATCAGGCGAAGAAAATGCTCTTCGATATCTGTGACGCTGCGATAATCAATACCGACGATGACTACGGCAGACGGCTCTGCGGCGAGGTATCGTGCGAGAGGAAGTCCTTCAGCGTCAAGGGCAACGCCGATATCTATGCCGACGGTATTAAGATAAAGTCAACCGGCAGCAGCTTCTGGTACTGCTGCGGCGATAAGTCCCATCTAGTGAAAACACGTATCCCGGGGCTTTTCAATGTATCTAACCTCACGGCTGCAATTGCGGTCTGCCTGCGCGAGGGTATCCCCGCCGAGACCGTGATAAGCGCTGTCGAGAATTATAACGGCGTTAAGGGCAGATGCGAGGTCATCCCTACGGGACGCGATTTCACAGTCATATGCGACTACGCCCACACTCCCGACGCTATCGAGAATATCCTCAGAAGCGTCAAGGAATATACCGAGGGCAGACTTATCTGCCTCTTCGGCTGCGGAGGCAACCGCGACGCCGCAAAGCGTCCGAAAATGGCTAAGGCTGCGGCTCTGTACGCGGACAGACTGGTCGTCACCTCGGATAACCCGCGCAACGAGGAACCCGAGGCTATTATCAGTGACATTCTCGTCGGGCTCGAGGGTACCGATGTGCCGTATGATGTGGTCGTTGACCGCAGGGAGGCTATCTACCACGCGCTGAAGATAGCTCGGAAGGGTGATATCATCGTCCTCGCGGGTAAGGGTCACGAGGACTATCAGATACTTGCGGGAATGGAGCATATCCACTTCGACGAGCGCGAAGTAGTCGCCGACGGGCTGAAACTGCTCGAAAAAAACTAAACGTTTCAAATCCGGAATCAGGAATTCCGCATTAATAAATAAACTGGAGTTGTTATATCTATGTCATTATGGGTAATAAACCTGTTCACTGCACTGCTGTCATTCGCGATAGCAGGATTATCGGGCAAATGGCTGGTGCCGTTCCTGCACAGGATAAAGTTCGGTCAGCCTATCAAGACCGAGGACGGTCCTCAGTGGCACGCCAAAAAGCAGGGGACTCCCACTATGGGCGGATTTATGTTCATCATATCTACGGTGCTCACCGCTGTCGGCGGATACTGGGCTTACCGCATAAGATATGCGCTTGATACTACGGCTCCCGAGACTCATCACGCCTTCTACAGACTGCTGAGCGTCATCGCTTTCTCGCTCCTCTTCGGTCTGATAGGTTTTATCGACGACTATACCAAGGTCGTACGCAAGAACAACGACGGTCTGACTCCGTGGCAGAAGATAGTGCTCCAGACATTGTTCGGGCTCGGCTTCCTCTTCATGATATATAAGTTCGGCGACGGAAGCACGGCGATAGACCTCGGTTTCTGGGTGTCACCGCAGCTTGGTATATTCTACTACGTGCTGATGATACCCGTTATCATCTACCTCACGAATGCGGTGAACCTCACCGACGGTGTCGACGGACTGTGCGGCTCGGTTACGTTCATTGCTATGCTGATATTCACGATATGCAGCGCTTTCCTGCGCGAGAACGAGATGTCGTGCTTCACTATGGCGCTCGCGGGTGGCTGTCTCGGTTTCCTTATCTGGAACCTCAACCCTGCTAAGTGCTTCATGGGCGACACGGGCTCGATGTTCCTCGGAGCGGCTGTTACAGGCGTGGGACTTGTGTTCCACAAGCACCTCGTACTGCTGCTGGTGGCTCTCGTATACATAATCGAGGCGCTGTCGGTAATGATACAGGTGAGCTACTTCAAAATTACAAAGAAGCTCCGCTCAGACCATCAGGGGCAGCGTATCTTCAAGATGACGCCTATCCACCACCACTTCGAGATGAGCGGCTACAGCGAGTATAAGATAGTTATCACTTTCTCACTCGCCGGTATAATCTTCGGCGTTCTCGGCATAGTGACGCTTATATTTAACGGCTAACTCTTATTCAGGACTTCAGGAGGTCGCAATGGCACAGGCACAGACAAAAAAGAGAAAGAAAAAACGAGGCGGTATCCTGCGGTTCTTCATCGGAGACGGCAGGACGGGCGACATCAGTGTAGCCTTTTTCGCCTACGTCATGATACTGCTCGTAGTCGGGCTCGTTATGATGGCTTCCGCAAGCTATGCGTGGGCGTACAGTGACTACGGCGACGGTCTCTACTACGCCAAGAAGCAGGCGATGTTCGCTGGAATTGGCTTCGTGGCTATGATATTCTTCATGAAAATGGATTATCACAACTTCAAGACGATAAAACTCCCGCTGCTGAAAAATTTCAATATTGCGGGAATATTCTACGTCGGGGTGGCAGTGCTGCTTGTGCTGGTACTGCTCATGGGTAACGACGAAGGCGGCTCTATGGGCGCAAGGCGCTGGATCGATATCGGACCTATCAACCTTCAACCCTCGGAGGTAGCAAAGCTTGCACTCATTATCTACTTCGCTTACAGCATGGAGCGCGACGGCAGAAAAATGAACGAGTTCAAGACGGGTATCGTAAAGTATGTGGTGCTGCTCGGCGTTTATGTCGGTCTCATCGCGCTCGAGAAGCATATCTCGGGTATCATGCTCATCGGCTCTATCGCCATTGCGATGATACTCTGCGGCGGCGCTAACTGGAAGCAGTATACGGCGCTCGGACTGGCTGCAGCGTGCGGAGCCTTCGGCTATGTATCGTGGCAGTCGAAGGTGCCCGGAAGCTACGTTGCCAATCGTATCGCTTCGTGGAAGGACCCCTTTTCGGACGTCCTCGACGTAACATGGCAAACTGCCAACTCTATAATCGCTATAGGCTCGGGCGGACTTTTCGGTCTCGGACTCGGAAACTCGCGCCAGAAGTACCACTATCTCCCCGAGACGAAGAACGACTTCGTTTTCCCGATAGTCTGCGAGGAGATAGGCTTCGTAGGAGCGCTTGCCATAATCATCGTATTCTTTCTCCTCATTATCGAGGGCTATTCCATAGCAGTCCGCTGCAAGGACAGATTCGGTATGCTCATCGCGGTCGGCATAACAACGCAGATAGGCATACAGACCGTCCTCAACCTCGCTGTTGTCAGCAACCTCATACCCAATACGGGTATCTCCCTGCCGTTTTTCAGCTACGGCGGTACTGCGCTCGTCATGCAGCTCGTCGAGATGGGCATTATGCTCAATATCTCGCAGCACAGGTACTACCCGCCCGAAAAAGAGGAGGTCGTACCCGTCCCCGAGCCCGATGACGGCGGCGGAGACTTCAACGAACCCAAAAACGCATAAAGGAGCGGTCTTATGAGAGTTCTTATCTCGTGCGGAGGTACGGGCGGACATATCAACCCCGGTCTCGCTATCGCTGACATAATAAAGTCGAAATATCCCGATACTGAGTTTCTGTTCGCGGGAACGCCCAAGGGCATGGAGGCGAAGCTCGTCCCGCAGGCAGGCTATAAAATGGAGACCATAAAGGTGGCGGGATTCCAGCGCCGTATCTCTATTGAAAATATCGGCAGAAATGCCAAGGCTATCGCTTATCTCGCCGCTTCGGGCAGAAGAGCAAAGGCGATAATCGAGGGCTTCAAGCCCGATATCGCTATCGGTACGGGCGGATATGCTGCGGGTCCCGTGATACGCAAGGCTGCGAGAATGGGCATTCCTACCGCTATCCACGAGCAGAACGCCTACCCCGGTGTGACGAACAGGCTGCTCTCGAAGGAAGTCGACTATGTGATGCTCACCGTCAAGGAGGCGCTCGACTTCATGGACAAGAGCAAGTTCGAGTACAGCGTCACGGGTCTGCCGGTAAGAAGCAATATCAACGCACTGTCGAAGTCCGAGGCGAGAAAAAAGCTCGGCTTCAATGACGATTTCACGATACTCTCGTTCGGCGGAAGTCTTGGTGCGGGCTGCATAAACGAGACTATGGAAGCCGTTATAAAGTGGCACGCGGGAAATAAGCTCAATATCAACCATATCCACGGCTACGGCGGCATGGGTAAGGACACTTTCCCGCAGGCTATGCAGGCAGCGGGGATACCGCTGAAAAGCGACCGTCTGCGCATAACCGAGTACATAAACGATATGGACGTATGCCTAGCGGCGGCTGACCTCGTTGTCTGCCGCTCGGGTGCTTCAACGCTCGCGGAGCTTGAGGCGGCGGGCAAGGCTTCGATACTGATACCCTATCCGATAGTCGCGGGCAACCACCAGTACCATAACGCAATGGTGCTCGGAAAGGCGGGCGCGGCTGTTGTAATCGAGCAGAAGGACGTTACCAGCGAGAAGATAATTTCCGAGATAGAGAGCCTTTACAAGTCGCCAGACAGAGTAGAGGTGATGTCGCAGAGCGCGGCTGACCTCCACCTCACGGACACCAACGAGCGCATTCTTGCGGTCGTTGACAAGCTCATCGCGAGGGGGAAGAAGAAATGAACTATGAGAACAGGGTCGATGTGAACGGCACCAAGCTCAACGTTTACACCGAAGGCGAAGGCACTGTCACGATAGTGTTTATGTCGGGAAGCGGCGTGACTTGTCCTGTGCTCGAGTATAAGCCGATATACAGGCGGATGTCCAAGAAGTACCGCATTGCTGTCATCGAAAAGGCAGGCTACGGCTTCAGTGACGGCACTGATGAGCCGCGCACGATAGAGAATCTCGTTGCGGCTGACCGAGAAGCCCTCCGCAGGGCAGAAGTTGAGCCGCCATATGTGCTCGCTCCGCATTCCTATTCGGGCTTTGAGGCTGTTTACTGGGCGAATACCTACCCCGATGAGGTCTGCGCAGTGCTGAGCATGGATATGGGTGTGCCCGAACTCGCGGTGGAGCAGTCTAAGGAGATAGGCGAGGATAAGCGGCTCGCACAGCTCGATAAGTCGCATAAGCTCCTGCAGAAAATAGCCAAGGACGGCTTCTTTGCGAAGCTTATTAAGAGCAAGACCGAGAATGTCTCGGGGCTGATGACGGGCAATGAACTCACCGACGAGGAGAAGCAGGTCTACCGCAGGCTCTTCTACAAGAATATCGCCAACCGCGAATATTACGAGGAATCACGCCTAGTGACCGATAACGCAAGGAAGGCTGCCGATACGGGAGCGCTGAAATGTCCGTGCTGCTTCTTCATCAGCGATATGAAAACGCTCAGCAAGAACCTCAGCTGGCGGAAATTCGGACAGGATTTCGCCGAGAAATGCGGCGGCGAAGTGCATCTCTCCGACAAGGGGCATATGATGTACGCGCTCATACCCGACGAAATGGCTGAGACATTCGACAGATTCCTACAGGCACATATCGGTAAATAACCGTAACACCACACCGCCTCACAGCATAATATACACAAAAAGCTGCGAGGTGGTATTATGCAGAAATTCATCATTACGGGAGGGTGCCGTCTCAGCGGCGAGCTGACCTTGCAGGGCAGCAAAAACAGCGCTCTTCCCATTATGGCGGCGGCTCTGCTCGGAGAGGGCGAGTCGGTGCTGAGGAACTGTCCGACGCTGACGGACGTGTATTCCGCGTCGCGGATACTGAGCTGCCTCGGCTGTAAATGCAATATTTCCGACGGCACTGCGGTCATTGACCCGTGCGGCGCATCGGGCTCGGAGATCCCCGAGGAGCTCATGCGTGAGATGCGCTCGTCCATAATGTTCATGGGGGCTATCCTCGGCAGGACGGGGGAGTGTACTTTCAGCGTGCCCGGCGGGTGCGAGCTCGGTCCGCGGCCGATAGATATGCACCTTGCGGCGCTGAGAAAGCTCGGCGCGGATATTTCCGACTGCGGCGGACGCATACACTGCCGCATTGCGGGCGGGAGAGCCCGCGGAGCTAAGATAAACCTGCCATTTCCTTCGGTCGGTGCGACCGAGAACATTATCCTCTGCGCGGTCTGCGCCGAGGGCGAAACTACCGTCAACAACGCCGCCCGCGAGCCCGAGATCTGCGATCTCTGCTCTTTCCTGCGGAAACGCGGCGCTGATATAAAGGGCGACGGCGGAAGTACGATCGTGATATGCGGCACGGATAAGCTTCACGGCTGCGAGCATACTGTCATGCCCGATCGTATCGCGGGAGCTACTTACCTCTCCATGGTCGCTGCGGCGGGCGGAGAGATAATACTGAAAAATACCTGTACCGCGGAAATGGAGCCGTTTCTCTCCGTGCTGGAGCAGACGGGCTGCCGCATTTATCCCGCGGAAAACAGGATATACCTCAGAAGCGGCGCGCGGCTCAGAGCTGTCCGCGACAGGATACGCACCATGCCGCACCCCGGATTTCCCACGGACGCGCAGGCTGTGCTTATGGCGGCGCTTGCGGCTGCCGACGGTGCCAGCGTTTTTGAGGAGAATATATTCGACTGCCGATACCGTCATACGGCTGCGCTCAACAAAATGGGTGCGGATATCGAAGTGCTGGGGAAGGTCGCGGTCGTGCGCGGAGTTGCAAGGCTCCACGGTGCGGACGTCGAGGCTACCGACCTTCGCGGCGGAGCGGCAATGGCAGCAGCGGCGCTTGCTGCGGAGGGAACTACCTGTCTTAGCGGTATCTCGCACATAGACAGAGGATATGAAAAAATCGAGGAGGCTGTCGGCTCGCTCGGCGGAAGGATACGCAGAGTCTGAGCGGCAGGAGTTGGTGTTGATATGAACGACGTTGAGAAGACCAATATAGAAAGGAAGAACAGCGGCAAGCGTATGCGCCGCAGAAGGCGTATGATGAGCGTGTATACCGTCGTGGTGATACTGCTCGTGCTGACTGTGGGCGTGACGATGTGCTTCACATTCCTTTTCAATATTGACGAGATAGTAATTTCGGGCGAGTCCGAGACCTACACTTATATGGAGATAGTGGAGGCTTCGGGTATCCATGCGGGCGACAATCTGCTCAGGCTCGACTACAAAAAGGCAGAGCAGCGCATACTCGACTCGCTTCTATACGTCGAGACGGCAACGGTCGACAGAGACTTTCCGTCAACGCTGAGGATAACGGTGACCCGTTGTATTCCCGCGTATAATGTGCAGTATGACAAGGGCGTACTGCTCGTGAGCCGAAACGGTAAGATACTTGCGGATAATAACTTCTACACCGATACCGAGAATCTCCCGATAATCTACGGCTTTGAGCCTGCAGATACTGAGGCGGGCAAGCCTCTCCGCTCAAAGAATGAGAACAAGTACGATGCATTCACTCAGCTGATTAGCCGTTTCGACAAAGACGACAATACGGGCATAGCTTCGATAGACCTGTCAAATGAGTATGCGATAACAGTCAACTACCGAAATGGGCTTATGTTCAAAATGGGCAACTGGAACGATGTGGAGTATAAGCTCGATCTCGCTCAGGAAGCAATGAACGACGAGGGTGTAAAGGGCAAAAAAGGTTATCTGATGATGATAGGCTCGCATGTTTGCAGCTTCCGTCCGAGCGGCGAGCTCGCAGAGGAGACTGAGCCGGCAATAATGACAGATGCGAACGGTATACCCATCAATACCACGACCACTACGACAACAGCCGCAGTTCCCGACTACAGCTGGCAGGATGACGGCGGCAATTACAACGAATGGCAGGACGACGGCGGCGGAAATGACTGGCAGGATAACGGTCAGGCTGACGGCGGCGAGGGCTGGTACGGCGACGATTTCGGCTACGGCGGTTATGAGAATAACGAAATATATGACAATCAGTGATGAAAACGTGCAAATACGCACTAAACGCTTGCTGTCTTGTTGTGCAAGCTGACGAAATTTTAAAAAATTTCGGTATTACTTGCAAAAATCCGAATAATATGCTAAAATGATATGTGTATTTATAGGGTGAAATTTACTTAAAAGATACAGATAAATAAAAGTAGGAGGAGTTTCGAAAATGTCAGATTTTAATTATGAAGAGGCAATGGAACCCGATGTTAACATAAAGGTCATAGGCGTCGGCGGCGGCGGCGGAAACGCTGTAAACTGCATGGTCGATTCGGGCGTTAACGACATCGAGTACATCGCTATCAATACTGACGCTAAGGCTCTCAATAAATCCAAGGCTACAACGAGGATACCGATCGGCACTAAGCTCACTAAGGGCAGAGGTGCAGGCAATAAGCCCGAGATCGGTCAGCGCAGTGCCGAAGAGAACAGAGACGAGATCGAAGCACACCTCAAGGGCGCAGATATGATCTTCATCACAGCAGGTATGGGCGGCGGCACTGGTACAGGCGCGGCTCCTGTTGTTGCGAAGATAGCTAAGGAAATGGATATACTCACTGTTGCTGTTGTTACCAAGCCCTTCCTCTTTGAGAGAGAGCAGAAAATGGCTCAGGCTGAAAAAGGTATCGCAGAGCTCAGAAAGTATGTTGATTCACTCATAGTTATTCCTAACGAGAAGCTTCTCGACGGTAAGCAGCAGCTCACCATGAAGCAGTCCTTCTCGCTTTCTGACGACGTGCTCAAGACAGGTGTCAAGAGCATCTCCGACCTCATCGTTGAAGAGGGCTACATCAACCTCGATTTCGCGGACGTTTCCACCATCATGAGAGGCGCAGGCTACGCTCATATGGCTATCGGTCACGGTTCGGGCAAGGAAAAGGCAAAGGAAGCTGCAAATGCGGTCATCTCCAGCCCGCTGCTTGAGACTTCTATCTCGGGTGCCAAGAGACTTCTTATCAATATCGCTATGTCCGAGGACGTTCTCTCTGCTGATGTTGATGAGGCAACAAAGATGATCACAGATACCGCTGCTGACGGCGTAGAGTTCATCTTCGGTACAGCATTCAAGGAAGATATGCAGGACGAGATGACTATTACTGTCATCGCTGCCGGCTTCGAGGATTCAGATCTTCCTGTTGCTGAGGAGGCTCCCGCAGGCGAGAGCAGCGACCTCGACAACATTATCCAGATAGACAATCCGCTCATCGATGGTCTCGGTCTCGGCGGCAACGACCCCAAGCCCGTTTCCTCCAGCACGGATTACGACCTGGACGATATCCTCAAAATACTCGGCAACTAAGATAATTAACAAAATCAGCGGCTGCATGACTTGTATGCAGCCGCTTTTGTTTATTTATAGTTTGTGAATATAGTAAATTGCACTAAAATCAACTAAAAATTTCTACATTTTAATGGTTGAATTGAAATCGCAATTGTGTTATAATTATTACAAGGCGTATTATCCCTTAATTTTATTCCGCACATGCTGCGGGGAACGGAGTGAACCATGGACGAACCAACCGTATTACGAACCACCAAAATAGGTGGAGGCTTTGTAAAAGAAGACGTACTCACCTACCTCGATGAGCTGAATTCCAAGATATCAGGTCTTGAGGAAGAACTCAAACAAGCCAAAGAATCAGGTCCTGCCGACCCGCAGGAGCTTCTCAAGTACAGGAATCAGGTAGATAACCTGCAGGAGAAGCTCAACGCTTCAAACAATGCGCTCAGAACTGCTAAGAAGGAAAACGAGGATCTCCAGAAGAAGCTTGAAGAGAGCGAGAAGGTCATCGCTCAGCTCAGAACGGGCGGAGCTGCTCCTGCTGCTCATGCTGCCGGCGCTCAGATGAACGCTCAGACACAGGCTGCTCTCGAGGCTGCTAAGAAGGAGATTGATAAGCTCAGAGCAGAGCTCAAGGCTGCAAATGACAAGGCTGCCGCTGCTCCTGCTGCGGGCGCTCCTGCTAATGCACAGATAACCGCTGCTCTCGAGGCTGCTAAGAAGGAGATAGACTCCCTCAGAGGTCAGCTCAAGACCGCAAACGACAAGCTCGCTGCTGCCGAGAAGGCTGCTGCTGCTCCCGCAGAGAAGGCTGCTCCCGCAGGCAATCCCGCTGCTGAGGCTGAGCTTGCTAAGGCTAAGCAGGATATCGCTAAGCTCACATCTGACCTTGAGGCTAAGTCTGCTCAGCTCGAGGCTAAGATAAAGGAAGCTTCCGAGACAGAAGGCAAGATCGCAGAGCTCAACAAGGCTAAGGAGAGTGCTGTTGCCGATGCCGTTGCCAAGAAGGATGACGAGATCAAGAACCTCAATAAGGAAATTGAGGAACTCAAGGCTAATGCAAGCAATCCCGCTGCTATGATGGGTACTCTCTTCGCTGAGGCTCAGAAGACCGTTGACTCGCTCAAGAAACAGGCAGAAGAGGAAGCTAACAACGTTACCAAGGAAGCTAAGGATAAGGCTGATAAGGTTGTCAGCGAGGCTCAGGCTAATGCTGACAGGACAGTCAGGGAAGCTAACGAGAAGGCTGACAAGACAGTCAGGGAAGCTAACGAGAAGGCCGACAAGACCCTCAAGGATGCTACCGATACTGCTGCCAAGACTATCAAGGAGGCTAATGAGACTGCCGAGATGACAGTTGCTAAGGCTAACTCTGCTGCTGAAAAGACTATCAAGGACGCTAACGTTCAGGCTAAGTCTACTGTTGAGGATGCTAACAGCAAGGCTGACAAGATAAACGCTATGTCTTCTACTGTACGTCTCATGCTCATCAACGAGATAGAGAGCGTAAATACTAAGTTTGCAGACATCAAGGCTTCTATGTCCAAGCTCACAAGTCAGGCTACGGACAGAATGAATGAAGCTCAGACCATTATCGGTGAGGCTCGCAACTCCATTGAGCCCGAGGATAAGGCTACTATTGAGAGAGCTTCTGCTCCTCAGGCTGCATTCGAGGCTGCAAAGGCTCCTTCGGGTGTCGTTCCCACGTTTGAGCCGACTTCCGCAAAGGACGCCAAGAGCTCTGTTGCCGATGAGGCATTCGCAAGAGTATCTGGCGGCTCATACAACAACGGCGGTAATAACACGCCCGCTCACAACAATAACAACAACAGCACTGCTCCCGAGCAGAAGGCTGCACCCAAGAAGAACAATTTCAGCTTCGATATGTCAGACCTCCTGAAGGCTGCTGAGGAAGAGGCTGCAAAGGAATCCGAATAAAATGACTGTGACGGCGGTCCTGTCATCACAAGGACCGCCGCACGTTATTGTTTTTCGCCCATCTGACCGCAAGGAGAACAGCCTGTGGAAGAACTGGATAGTATCAATGTTTACAGCGGAATGTCCGACGAGGAGCTCGCGGACAGAGCAGCGGCCGATAAGCTTGCGTGTGAGGCCCTTCTGCTCCGCTATACTAAGCTTATCTTTATCAAGGCGGCTGTGTATTCTGCTTCCGAGTCCGACCGCGATGACCTCTGTCAGGAGGGACTTATGGCGCTTCTGAAGGCTATAACTTCTTATGACAAGGGCAGAAATGCGAAGTTCTCTACATTTGCGGAGGTTTGTGTCGTCAACCGTTTGCGCTCGGTGTGCGCGAGAGCGGCAAAGGCTCCCGCGGTGTGCGAGAGTATCGACGACTTCGGTGAGGAGGTCCTCTCCGAGAGTGAGACTCCCGAGAGCATCTATATGAACAAGGAGTTCTTCTCGGAACTCAGAAGTGCGGTAGAGAATGCGCTTTCGGGTACTGAGCGGAGGGTGTTTGATACGGTGATACGCGGGGCGAGCTATAGGGAAACTGCGGAAAAGCTCGGTATATCCGAGAAATCCGTCGATAACGCCATGCAGAGAGCAAGGCGGAAGATACGTGTGTATCTTAAATAAAACGAACTGTCCGTCAAAAGCGCGGCAGCTAATTATATGACCGGGTAGCTTAAATCAAGAGCGTTGTTTATCAAAGGTGTCGGTGTGAGCCCGACTCGTGGTCCAAATATTATAAGCGAGGTATTGAAAATGTACGAAGACAAGACATTAGTCTGCAAGGATTGTGGAAACGAGTTCGTATTCACAGCAGGCGAACAGGAATTTTACGCAGAAAAAGGTCTCACACATGAGCCCCAGCGCTGCAAGGCTTGCCGCGACGCAAGAAAGAATGCTGGCAGAGCTGAGCGTGTTATGTACACAGGTGTCTGTGCTACATGCGGCGGAGAGGCAAAGGTGCCCTTCGAGCCCAAGGACGGCAGACCTGTATATTGCAGCGACTGTTTCGCTAAGCTCAATTCTGAGGGCTAATTAAATAGTACAAGCGCGGCGTGTCGGGCTTCGGCACGCCGAAATTTTTGATTTGCGGAGGTTTTTCTATGCTCGATGTAAGATTGCAGGCCTGCTTTGACCTTGTCGGTGGAGAGGGGATAGTGTGCGATGTGGGCACCGACCACGCTCTGCTCGCGGCGGAGCTGATACGCTCGGGGAAGTGCGAGCGCGTTGTTGCGTCCGACATCAAGGAGGGACCGCTCGATTCCGCGCGGCGTACCGTCGAGAAGTACGATATTGCCGATAAAGTGGAGCTTGTGCTGTCCGACGGGCTGGCGGAAGTGCCGCTCGAAGGGGTCAGCGATGTTGTTATCGCAGGAATGGGCGGCGAGACGATAGCCGATATCATCGCTGCTGCCATAGAAAAAGCTTCGGAGAACGTACGCTGGGTGCTCCAGCCGATGACAAAGGCAGAAATACTGCGGAAAAGACTGTATGAGCTCGGGCTTGAGATAGTCGCGGAGAACCTTGTCGAGGACGGGGACAAGCTCTATACGGTCATCGCCGCGGAGACTTCGCTGACCGACAGTCGACTGACCGAATTTGAGACGATGTACGGCTTCTTCGACGATGAACAGCTGCTGACCCGCAAGTACAGGCAGCGCGAGTCCGAGAGGCTGATAAAGATAGCGGAAAGTCTCGAAAAATCGGGAAAAGTGAGCGAGTCCGTACACTATCGCGCGCTCGGCAGGAAGATGTCCGACGGAGCAGACAACGTGAGCGTGCAGGCAGTCGTGGACTTCCTCGACAGTGTATATCCCTTTGCGTCACAGGAAAAATGGGACAACTCGGGTCTGCTCGTCGAGAATTCGTACATGGAGTGCAGTACGGTGCTCCTCTCGCTTGACATCAGCGGAACAGCTATCAGTGAGGCTGCAGACAAGTGCGCTGACCTCATCATTTCGCACCACCCAGTTATTTTCGAGCCTCGCAGGCGGATAACCCGCAGCGACCCCGTTTTCAAGCTTATCAGCGAGGATATCGCGGCGGTTTGTATGCACACGAACGTAGATAAATCGCCGTTCGGGACGAATGGTGTAATTCTCCGCAGATTGAGAGGGTGCTTTGAGCTTACGGACGGCGTTGAGGAGCTTGCTGACGGCTTCGGGTACATTGTGGAGCTTGCGGATGAGGAAAAGGTCGGTGAGGTTGCCGAGAAGGTCAAGGCTGTTTTCGGCTGCGAGGTCGTCCGTATGAGCAGGGAGGCTGCTGTCAGCCCCGACAGGTCGGTCAGGAAGATAGCTTTCTGTTCGGGCTCGGGCGGTTCGATGCTCGATGACGCCATTTCCAAGAACTGCGAACTGTATATCACGGGCGATGTCAAGCACGATGTGTGGATAGAAGCCGAAAATCAGGGGATAATGCTCCTTGACTGCGGACACTTCCATACGGAGAACCTCGTCCTTGAGGAGATACGCTATTTGCTTGAGAAGGAATTCCCTCAGCTCGATGTTGAAATAGCCGAGAGTTCCACAGACCCGTGCGCGTATCTCTAAGGTGACGGATATGAGTGTGCTGATATGTCCCGTGTGCGGGGAAATGCTCGAAAATACGGGAAAAAGCTATATCTGCCAGAAGCGTCACAGCTTCGATATCGCGCGGAGCGGCTATGTGAATCTGCTGCTCTCGAAGCATATGGGCAAGGCTGTTCACGGCGACAACAAGCTCATGGTGCAGGCTCGGCGGGAATTTCTCGACAAGGGGTATTATTCTCCGCTGAGTGAGGCTGTGTGCGAGGAAGCCCTGAAATACGCGAAAAACGGCAGCGTCGTCCTTGATGCGGGCTGCGGTGAGGGTTACTACACCTTCAATATCAGAGCAAGTTTTGACAGGTCGGATATTGCGGCGAAAATGTACGGAGTCGATATCTCAAAGGTGGCTGTCGAGTATGCCGCCAAGCGCGACAAGTCCGTGAGGTTTGCTGCGGCGAGCGTGTTTCATCTGCCCGTCGCGAGCGGAAGTTGTGATGTGCTTGTCACGATGTTTGCTCCCTACTGCGGCGAAGAGTACAGTCGTGTGCTGAAAAACAACGGTGTGATGATAATGGCGATACCCTCCGAGAACCACCTTTGGGAGCTGAAAAAGGCAATATATGATAATCCGTACAGGAATGAGGTCAAGCCCTATGAGCTTGAGGGCTTTGAGCATATCTCTGCTCGCCGTGTCAGCTTCACTATGGAGTTCCGTGACAGTACGGATATCCGCAGCCTGTTCTCGATGACTCCGTATTACTATAAGACAGGCAGGACTGAGCAGGAGCGTCTTGAAGTTCTCGCGGAGCTGACTGCTCAGGCGGATTTTGAAGTGCTTACCTATCGCAAGAAATGAGGGGCGAAAGATGAAAATATTAGTCACAGGCGGAACGGTCTTTGCAAGCAGATACACTGCCGAATATTTTGCGGCTAAGGGGCATGAGGTCTATGTCCTCAACCGCGGGAGTAAGCCACAGTCCCCGAATGTATGCCATATCCGTGCGGACAGGCACTCCCTCGGCGACGTGCTGAAGGAGTACAGCTTCGACGCTGTGCTTGACGTGACCTCATACAACGAGGAGGACGTCCGCACGCTGAACGAGGCGCTCGGTGACTTCGGGAGCTACATCTTCGTCAGCTCGAGCGCGGTCTACCCCGAGACCCTGCCGCAGCCCTTCCGCGAGGACATGGAGTGCGGCGCGAACTCAATTTGGGGTGCGTACGGCACGGACAAGCTCGCTGCCGAGAAATGGCTGCGCGAACACGTCCCGAATGCCTATATCCTGCGCCCGCCGTACCTTTGCGGCGCGATGAACAACCTCTACCGCGAGGCATTCGTCTTTGAGTGCGCGGAGGCGGACAGACCCTTCTATCTCCCGAAGAACGGGCAGATGCGGCTGCAATTCTTCCACATCGGTGATATGTGCCGCTTCATGGAGCTCCTGCTCGCGGAGCAGCCCGAGCAGCATATCTTCAACGTCGGCGACCCCGAAACTGTAACGTGTGAGCAGTGGGTGCGGCTGTGCTACGCCGTTCTCGGCAAGGAGCCAGAGTTCCGTTACGTGGGCGCGGAGGTGCCGCAGCGGAGCTACTTTCCGTTCTATGACTACGAGTACGTCCTCGGCGTGGAGACGATGAGCGCAATAATGCCGAAGGTCACGCCACTTGCGGGAGCTCTGCGCGAGTCGTATCTGTGGTGGCGCGGGAACAGGGAACTGATCGTGCGCAAGCCGCTGCTCAGCTTCATCGCGGACAATTTTGAAAGGGCAGCTGAGAGATAATGGTCACAAAACAGGAACTGAAAAACGCTCTCACCGAGCTCGGCGTGGAAAAAGGCATGGTACTGGAGGTACACAGCTCTCTCAGCAGCTTTGGGGAGCTCGAGGGCGGCGCGATGACGGTCATAGATACGCTCAAGGAGCTCGTCACCGACGAGGGCAGCATCTTTATGCCCGCGCTCAGGCTCAGCAGAGAACTCACGCTGACCGAGCAGGACAGACAGCTCGGAATTACGGTAAAGATAAAGGTGCTCGACCCCGATGCTCCGACGACTGCCATGGGAGTAGTCGCGGATACGTTCAGACAGCTTCCCGATACGGTCTGCGGTCGCGATACCATAAGCACTGCGGGCTGGGGAAAACACGCAGGAGAGGCTCTTACGGGCGGGCTTGACTATGCTATACACAACGGAGGAAAGGCTTTGCTGCTCGGTGTGGACATATACAAGCTGACCGCCATGCACTACGTAGAGACTATCACTCCCGCGGACATAACCGCGATGTTTGCGACGAACGAAGCTATCGACCGCATTTATCCGCCCGATGAGTGGTTCGTCGAGGCGGGACACCCTCCCGTGAAGGCGTGGTACACCATACAGGCTATGGCGTTCGAGCAAGGTCTCATAAAGGAGGCGATGATAGGCGGCTGTAAGGCGATGTTCTTCGATATCCGGTCGGTGGTGTCGCTGTACGAGAATGAGCTGATAAATGACCCCTACGGATTGTGGGGCTTAAAATGAGAGGATTGATATTATGGCTCTGGACGGAGCATTTCTGTACGCAGTAAAGAACGAATTACAGCCGCTGGTCGGCGGTCGTATCGAGAAGATACACCAGCCCTCACGCGAGGAGGCTGTCATCTCCATACGCACACGCTCGGGCAGCAAAAAGCTTTATATATCGGCCAATGCGGGCAGCGCGCGAGTTCACGTTACCGAGAAGTCGGTCGATAACCCGCAGACTCCGCCCATGTTCTGTATGCTGCTGCGCAAGCGCCTCGGCAGCGGCAAACTCATTGCGGTGCGTCAGGACGGGCTAGAGCGCATACTCTTCCTCGACTTCGAGTGCGTGAACGAGCTTGGCGACGTCGTGACGGTAACTCTCGCCTGCGAGATAATGGGCAGGTGCTCGAACCTCATCGTCATCGATCACGAGGGCAGGGTCATCGACAGTATCAAGCGCGTCGACGAGGAGATGTCCCGCGAGCGAATGGTGCTCCCGGGAATGAAGTATACGCTCCCGCCGCGCGATGACAGGCTCAACTTCCTCACCGCCGAGCCCGACGAGATAACGGCGCGTCTGCGCGAGGTGCAGCCCGCGGAACTCTCAAAGGCGCTGATACGCGTATTCGAGGGCATATCGCCCGTACTCGCGAGGGAGTGGACTTTCTTCGCGGGCAGGGGAGCGGAGCTCCGCAGCGATACCGTGGACGGCGACCAGCTCGACCGCCTGCTCTTTGCGATAAAGTCCGCAAAGCAGAAGCTCACCGAGGGCGAGTGCTGCTTCTGTGTCGCCGCCGACAGAGACGGTATGCTCAAGGATTTCTCGTTCGTGCGCCTCAGTCAGTACGGCACGCTCATGCTGACTAAGGAACTCGGCTCGGCGTCGGAGCTCCTCGACTACTTCTACTACGAACGCGACCGCGCCGCCCGTACCAAACAACGCGCAAACGACCTGTTCAAGCTCCTTGTCAACCTCACTGAGCGCACCTCGCGCCGAATCTCTGCTCAGCAGCAGGAGCTCGCTGCCTGCGCGGAAAAGGACAGGTTCAAGCTGTGGGGAGACCTCATCTCCGCCAACATCTATCGCATACAGAAGGGCGACAGCTCCGCGGAGATCGAGAACTTCTACGAGGAGGGCTGCCCGACGGTCAGCATAGAGCTCGATATCCGCAAGACTCCCGCGCAGAACGCGCAGAGGTACTATTCCGAGTACAAGAAGTGCGTGACCGCCGAGGAGAAGCTCGCGAGACAGATAGAGAAGGGCGAGGAGGAGCTCGCCTACCTCGACAGCGTATTCGACGCGTTGACCCGTGCCGAGTCCGAGAATGACATCATTCAGCTGCGCCTCGAGCTTGTGCAGCAGGGCTATATCCGCTCGGGAGGCAGCAAGGCAAAGCCTCCGAAAGCTCTGCCGCCGATAGAGTACAAGTCCAGTGACGGCTACACGATACTCGTCGGGCGCAATAATTGTCAGAACGACCAGCTCACGCTCAAATTCGCGGAAAAGTCCGATATATGGCTCCATACGCAGACAATTACGGGCTCGCACGTCATTATCGTGACCGACGGCGAGACTCCGCCCGATAATACTATCGAGGAGGCGGCGATAATTGCCGCGGTCAACAGTAAGGGGCGCAATTCCACGCTCGTGCCTGTGGACTACTGCCTCGCACGGTATGTGAAGAAGCCCTCGGGTGCAAAGCCCGGCAAGGTCATTTTCACCAACTACAAGACCGCATTCGTCAAGCCCGATACCGAGCTTGAGCAGAGTTTGCGCGTATGAGGCTGACGGGCGAATTCTTCGCGCGGGACGTGCTTGACGTCGCCCTCGACCTCGTGGGAAAGGTGCTTGTCCGCAGACTGCCCGACGGCAGCGAGCTCCGCGAGCGCATAGCCGAGACAGAGGCTTACCGCGGCGAGGAGGACAAGGGCTGTCATGCCGCAAAGGGTCGTACTCCGCGGACGGAGCTTCTCTTTGGCGAGAGCGGAAGGATATACGTCTACCTCTGCTACGGAATGCACTGGCTGATGAACGTGATAACGGGCGGGGACGGTCAGCCGCAGGGCGTGCTCCTGCGCGCGGGAGAGATTCACAACGGTCCCGCAAAGCTGACGAAATATTTAAAGGTGGATGGGAGTTTCAACGGCGAGCCCATAGACGGCAACGAGCGGATATGGATAGAGGACGACGGCTTCCGCCCGAGGATAAGGACGGCTCCGCGCGTGGGGATAGACTACGCGGGAGACTACTGGAAAAGTATAGAATGGCGTTTTATCGCAGAAAAGGAGGAGTGACCCGTGAATATCCGCGCTACCGGCTACGGCTCGGTGTACGAAAGCGGCTACAGCTTTCACCGTGATAATGAGACCGGAGTTTTTCTGCTCGTTCACGCAAAAAGCCGCATCAGTTTCCGCTTCGGAGGCAGAAAAGCTGTGCTCCCCGAGGATACTATCATCGTCTACGACGGCAGCTGCGAGGCAGACTACGCCGCCGAGGATGACTTCCTTGTCTGCAATTGGCTCCTATTCGATGCCGAGGGCGACAGCGAGTTTTTCGAGCCGCTCGAGCTCATCTTCAACCTGCCGCTGCGCTTTGCCGATACCGACTTCATCGACTCCCTCATGCGCAATATCACGTCGGAGTTCTACTCCATGAACAGCCACAGGCTGAAAATGACGGACGTAATGCTGAAAACTCTGCTGCTGAAAGTGGACGAGCAGTGCCGTCCGCGCGAGATAAGTCAGTCGGCGGCGGCAGAACCACACTATAACCTTCTCGTGGAGCTCCGCGAGAAGATCTACCGCAACCCGCAGAAGAAGTGGAACGTCGATCTCATGGCGGCTGACGTGAATATGTCGAGGTCTTATTTCCAGCACATCTACCGCGAAGTATTCGGCGTGTCGTGCATGACCGACGTCATCAACGGCAAGATCGAAAAGGCAAAGGAGATACTCAGCGAGACAAGCTGTACCGTTTCGCAGGTGGCGGCGATGTGCGGCTATGATAACGAGGAGCACTTTATGCGCCAGTTCAAGAAGATAGTCGGTGTTACCCCGACAGGCTATAGAAAAAAGAGCTGAGAATAATTGCTTGCAAAAAAGCGGACGTCCTTGACGTCCGCTTCTTATTACTGCAATGCTGCCTTGAGAGCTTCTGCTCTGTCGGTCTTTTCCCATGCAACGCCGAGGTCCTCGCGTCCCATGTGTCCGTATGCCGCAAGCTGTCTGTACTGCGGCTTTCTGAGGTCGAGCATATTGATTATCGCTGTAGGTCTGAGGTCGAATACCTTTGCTACAGCCTCTGAGAGCTCGTTCTCGTCGACCTTTCCCGTGCCGAATGTGTCTACAAGTATGGATATGGGCGTTGCTACGCCGATAGCGTACGAGAGCTGCACCTCGCACTTGTCCGCAAGACCTGCTGCTACGATGTTCTTGGCTATATAGCGAGCCGCATATGCTGCGCTGCGGTCTACCTTCGTCGGATCCTTGCCGCTGAAAGCTCCGCCGCCGTGGCGTGAGTATCCGCCGTATGTATCAACGATTATCTTGCGTCCTGTGAGACCGCTGTCGCCCTGAGGTCCGCCGACAACGAATCTGCCTGTGGGATTGATGAATATCTTGGTGTTTTCGTCCATGAGGTTTGCGGGGATGACCTCGCGGATAACGGTCTCCTCGATGTCGCGTCTTACCTGCTCGAGGGAGACATCAGCCGAGTGCTGTGAGGAAACGACTACCGCGTCTACGCGGACAGGAGTATTGTCATGGTACTCTATGGTCACCTGAGTCTTGCCGTCGGGACGGAGATAACGCAGTGTGCCGTCTTTTCTCACCTCTGTGAGACGGAGAGCGAGCTTATGTGCGAGAGATATCGGCAGCGGCATGAGCTCGGGAGTCTCGTTGCACGCGAAGCCGAACATAATGCCCTGGTCGCCTGCACCGTTGGAGAGACCGTCGTTGTCGCTGTTCTGCTCACGGTACTCGAACGCCTCGTTTACGCCCATTGCGATGTCGGGCGACTGCTCGTCGATAGATGTGAGCACAGAGCAGGTGTGTGCGTCAAAGCCGTACTTGGCGCGGTCGTAGCCGATATCGGTGATGACCTGACGTGCTATCGCGGGGATATCAACTCTTGCCTTTGTGGATATCTCGCCCATGCAGAGCACCATACCCGTTGTTACGATTGTCTCGCAGGCAACGCGCGAGTTCTCGTCCTGCTCGAGCATTGCGTCGAGGACAGCGTCGGATATCTGGTCGCATATCTTATCGGGATGACCCTCTGTAACAGATTCCGAAGTGAAGAAAACCTTTTTCATTTTTGAACCTCCAATAAATTTGTGCCTTACCAAAAAGAAAGCGCGCCCAAAAAGACGCGCGTACTGAACCTTGTTCATTGCTCCTCATCTTTCGGTATATACCGCAGGATTTAGCACCTTGAATATCAGGTTGCCGGGCTTCACAGGACCTGTTTCCTCCGCCGCTCTTGATAAGGTATGAATTAATTATACTACACTGATAGGAATTTGTCAATACCTATCGAAAAATGTTATAGCGGGTTAACGGGGGAGGAGCTTTCAGCCTGTTTGTGTTCACAGAAAATTTACCTTTATTGTCAACTTGTAACTGTTTTGTCAGTTGAAATCGTTGTAAAATAGTGATATAATACTAGTAGATGGTTCCGGCGCTGTTCATCGCAGTATGCGGAACGAATTTTAACGGCAAAAGTAGGTGAAACGAATGCTGAACGGACGTAAAGTCGTCTCGCTTTGCACCTCAAGGCTGAACGATGTAGATAATATCAGATTCATCATGCAGCTCAATGACGGGTTGAAGGAGTTCGATTCGCTCCTCTTTATATATAACGTCAATACCGATCTCTACTGGAGCGACGAGAATATCCGCGCCGAATCAGCTGTTTTCGGACTCGTTGACTTTAATATTACCGATGTCGTTATCATTATGTATGAGCGTATAAAGAATCAGACTATTACCGACAGGATCATCAAGTCTGCAAAGCAGCATAATGTACCTGTCGTTATGGTGGATGGAACGCGTGATGACTGCGTGGATATATGCTTTAACTATAAGAAGGGCTTCGAAGAGGTAGTGCGCCACATCATCGAATTCCACGGCGCTAAAAAGCCGCATTTTATGGGCGGCTATAAGGACAATATCTTCTCCGACGAGCGCATGGAGGTCTTCAAAAAGGTCATCGAGGAGAACGGGATAAAGTTCACTCAGGATATGGTGAGCTATGGAAACTTCTGGGCTAAGCCTGCGCGCGAAGCTATGGAGGTGCTGCTCGCAAAGGGGGATATCCCCGATGCCGTTATCTGCGCTAATGATATCATGGCGATAAATGTCAGCGCTGTTCTGTTTGAACACGGCTACAAGGTCCCCGGGGACATCATCGTCACGGGCTTTGACGGCATAGATGAGATAAATCTCTCTATCCCGCGCATGACCTCAAGCTATTGCGGTCCTGCGGCGGCTGTCCCGAAGCTTCTGGAGGCGATCAAAGGTATATTCGAGGACGGGGTGACTACGGGAAGCTATCTCGTTGAGCCTGTGCTCGTGATACATAATTCCTGCGGCTGCGATAAGGTGGATGATGTTCTCCGCAACGGTATACTGAGGAGCTTTAACGACCGCTTCTACCGTTATCAGGACGATAATATGATACTTGCGGCTATCGCCGAGAGTATGCAGAGCTGTACGGATATCATCGACTGCGCCTGCAAGATGTTCACGGATACTATCAGGGATATGACCTGTATTATCAACAAGGACTGCATCGACTGCAAAAAGAATTACTTCGCGGGAAACAGCCGTATGGATTTCGCGGACGAAATGTTCGTGTTCTTTGACAGCGACGTTAAGAATTTCCGTCAGGAAGCGTTCAGACGCAGGGATATCATCCCCAACCTTGATAAGGTGCTGGAGGGCGGTAATCCGCTGATATTCAATGTCATTTCCTATATGAACGTGCCGCTCGGATACGTATGTTTTCATTTCAGCGACTATGATATCGTCGATTTCTGCAAGATACCGCAGATAGTCAACACTATCGGAAGCGGTCTCGGCGGCTATGTCAACCTGAAATATCAGCTCTATCTGACTGCGCGCATCGAGAAAATGTACAAGTACGACTCGCTCACGGGACTGTACAACCGTCTCAGCTTCAACAACGAGTTCGATTTGCGCAAGCGTGAAATGGAGGGCGAAAAAGTTCCGATAACCGTTTTTCTGGTCGATCTGGACGGACTTAAATATATCAATGACAACTATGGACACGGTGCGGGTGATAACGCCATTCGCACGGTTGCGGGAGCTCTGCGTGATTCAGTCCCTGAGGACGCGATATGCGTGCGCTTCGGCGGAGACGAGATGCTTGCCGTCATCACGGGCGAATGTGACCCCAAGCAGATAAAGCAGGGTATCAGCTCCAGACTGAGTGATTATAACGCAAAGGCGGGAAAGCCATACCTGATATCGGCGAGTATGGGCATTTATATTACCGATTCTACGCAGAATACCGACTTCGAGTTCCTCGTCAAGGAGACCGATGCCGATATGTACGCGGAAAAGCTCGCAAAGCGCAGACATATCTGAAAATGAAAGTAAAGATAAAGGGGCTGTTGAGTTATCCAACAGTCCCTGTTCTTGCGTATTCGTAAGCTCTATCATAATGCTTTGGGCTTCTTTATGGCGTTTGACATTGTCCTTTGCCCCTATCCGTCTTTGAGCGAAAGTGCGGAGGGACGCTTCATGTTTAATTCCTTGTTCTTCTTTTCCAAATCTTTCAGCTTCGGTGAAATAAGGGCGGTCACATTTTCTGCGAGCAGTTCTACCCTTGCGACGGCATTGATGCGCTTCCTTGCGTTCTTGCCTGCATGAGCGCCCCAGTTGCCCGTGCCCTCCTTGTATTCGTTGTATACTGCGGCAGCGGCTTTGGCTTCATTCACCTGTGCCTGCATGGCTTTGAGAGCTTTTTCGTACTCACTGCGGGTCTTGTCGTTCTTGTTTTCACCATACTTCTTTTCGGCTTCTATCATGGCATTGTATGTCTTTGCCACTTTTGAGACAGATTTGCATACTTGGGCGTATTGCGGCTTGCCGCGGAAGGTGAGAAGTCCGTCAGAGAGTTCCTGCGCCGTGGAATATATGGCGTCTTGGGCTTCAAGGTAGCGCTGAGCTTCCTTCGCTTTCGGCGAGAGGTCTTTCATGCGCTCTTCACGCTCACGCTTTACTTTTTTCTCGCGTGATGCCGAGAATCCGCGGACTACATTTACGTACTCTGTTACCGAAGAAATGAAAGCTCTTTCATCATCCATTTCAGGTGTGGAGTGTTTTGGGTCGTGCGGTCTGTTAATGTCCATGCTGACGAATTCCTGCATCGCGTCAGCGGCAAATTTCGTGCTTCGTTTCAGGTCAAAGAAAACTTTTTTGTATTTCTGCTCAAGTTCTACCTTCTTCTTCATACCGACATCCTTGCCTGATTGCTTTAGCTTTGTACGCTCCTTCTCGACTTCAAGGAGCTTATTGTACTGGTTCTTGACGTCGTTGAATGAATTGATGATGCCATCGAAAATTGGTTTGTGCTCGGGTTGAGGTTTCAGTTCTGCATAGTTTGTCACTGTATTTTTGTAGCAATCATTGATGAGCCAAAAGGTATCGGTATTGAAGCCGAGCACGATCTTTTGTGTCATCTTTTTTACTTCTGCGGCTATTTCCTTATCGCTGTAGCCTTTGTACTTCATTATTTTTCTTTTATTATCTATAGCATTTTTCTGTT
>JAGCHA010000068.1 GCA_017649325.1 Ruminococcus sp. | reverse complement strand
CTGCGGGAATGTGGCAGTATTCGAAAACAGGCAGAGTCGACGGCATCAGCATAAATGTTGATCTTGACTATTGCTATGTGGATTTCCCGTCAATTATCGGCAAATAATAAGATTGGAGCAAATAAATGAAAATATCAAAGAAATTTTTAAGTGTTGCTTTGTCGGCGGCTATGGTGATAAGTCCTGCTGCACAGGCAGGTTTTGCTGCATTTGGCGGCACAGCATTTACAGTTTCTGCTGCTGAAACGGAAACAATGGTATACGACATATATGCAGACCACGCTGTTCTTGCGAAGTACACAGCGGCAGGGGATAAGGTGACGATACCTGCCGAGTATCAGGGACTTCCCGTAACAGCGATAGGCGAGTACGCTTTCCTTGGCAATTCGAGCATTGTCAGCGTTACTATCCCCGACAGTGTTACTTCCATAGGCGAGAGCGCGTTTGCAATGTGCAAGAACCTTGAAAATATCAGTATCCCGACTTCGGTAAACGAGATCGGCGGCTATGCATTCAGCAATACAAAGTGGCTGTATGCCCAGCGCGTAAAGAATCCTCTCGTTATCGTGAACAACATCGTTGCGGACGGAGGCGCCTGCGGCAAGTCTGCAAATATCCCCGAGGGAACAGTTGCTATAAGCGATTATGCCTTTGCTGACTGCTATGAGCTCGCGGACGTGACTATCCCCGCAAGCGTAAAGGTCATCGGTGCTACATCTTTCAGCGGCACTCCGTGGGAGGCGAAGAGTCTTACCTCAGCGGGAGCTCTCGTTATCAACGATATGCTCGTAAAGGGCTGCAATATGGCAGATGGCCGTGAGGACCTTATCATCGAGCAGGATAAAGTTCCCAACTATGCATATGCCGAGCGTGAGGGCTACAAGAATATCCAGCTCGGCGGCCAGATAAAGACTATCGGCAACTCAGCATTCAGCGCATTGAAGGGGCTTGAAACGTTCGAGCTCTTCTCGCCTGTGACCGATATTCAGTCTCATGCCTTCGAGGACTGCCGTAGTTTGAAGTCCTTCATGTTCAAAAAAGATGACGTAAGGACTATCGGTAGCTATGTGTTCAGAAACTGCACATCGCTGTCAGAGATATCGCTCCCGGGCACTGTTGAGTCACTGGGAAAGGGCGCTTTTGAGAACTGCTCTGCAATGAAGAAGATAACCATTCCCAATGAGAAGTGCTTCATCTTCGATTCTCCCGAGACTATAAGCAAGGAAGCTGTGATATACGGATATTCGGGCAGTACGGCAGAGGCATATGCCAATAAGTACAGCCGTACATTTGTGGCTCTTGAACCTGCTCAGGGAACAACGACTGCGCCTGCTGCAACTACGACAGCTGCCGCAACTACAGCAGCTCCGACGTCCCCG
This sequence comes from Ruminococcus sp., assembly GCA_017649325.1. Lineage (GTDB taxonomy): Bacteria > Bacillota > Clostridia > Oscillospirales > Ruminococcaceae > Ruminococcus. Next base: position 9,292 of record JAGCHA010000068.1, on the reverse strand, counting down.
ACTGCTGTTACAACTGCGGCTGCTCCCGTGACTACCGAGACGAGCGGCAATAAGGTCGTCATCACGCTGCCCAATGTTCCCGAGGGTTCAAGAATAATCGTCATCGTTACAAAGGGCGATACAGACGGAAACTCAAGGATAGACTCATCTGACGCTTCTGCTATCCTTCAGGAATATGCAAGGCTGTCAACAGGCGGCGAATCAGGCCTCGACAGCGACGGCAAGGCTGTTAGCGACGTTGACGGTGACGGTGCAGTCAGCGCTAAGGACGCATCTATCGTCCTTGAGTATTACTCTTACATCTCCACGGGCGGAGATGAGACTATCTGCGAACACACTAACATCGAATCCAAGATAAGAGGCGACGTTACCGGCGACGGCTTCGTTGAACTCACAGACCTTGCAACTCTCAGACAGTTCATCGCAAAGAGTGCGGACGTTGAAATAAACATGGACAATGCTGATATGAACGATGACGGTGTTGTGGATATCACAGACCTCTCAATGCTCAGTCTGAAGCTTGTTGATTCCAATGTTAAGGGCGATGCAAACGGCGACGGCGAGGTCAATAAGACAGATAAGGAAGTCTTTGAGAATTACGTCTTCGTCAGCAAGCAGAATAAGATCATCGAAAAGCAGGCTGATATTGACGGAAACGGTAAGGTCGACTACATTGACTATAACCTCCTCTGCGAACTGCTCTGTGATGATGAGATAAAGGGAGATGTCAACAGCGACGGAAGCATTGATATTGCGGACCTTGCAACATTCAGACAGCTTATCAGTCATCAGGAAGTTGAGATCAACGAGAAGAACGCTGATATCAACGGCGACGGAAAGGCTGATATGACAGATATGTCAAAGCTCAGTATGATGCTTGTCGGAGACTGATAAACATAGTATTACGGAGAGTCCCGCCTTAATGGCGGGACTTTTCTGTCAGCCCCTTTAAATCCGAAGGCTGTTTTGCAAAGTGCAGGTGCAAATCTTTTCAGATTATTAAGAAATAATATCTTGACTTTCATAAGGTGATAGAGTAAAATATAATAAAAAATCTTTGTGTTTCGTAATAAAAAGTGAGGGGGGCTATCATGAATAGTCACGTTCCAAGAAAGCGGCTCGCGCTTCTGATTTCGGACCCGAGTGCTGATTATTCACAGTCAGTTATTACGGGCGTCCGCGACCAGTGCGCAAAATATAATTATGACCTGTTGGTTTTCAGCACTATGGTCAAGGTGTGTCACCCTGACAAGGTTTATCTCAGAGGTGAGCTGAACATCTTCAACCTGATAAACTACGATCTGGTGGACGGTGTTCTTGTAGCCTCGCTTGCGCTGGTAGAGGATCAGGTGAAAGAGGTGCTCGAGAAGCTTGAATCCGACCTGCGCCAGCATTGCACAAAGCCTGTGATATCACTTGACCTCCCGTTTGCCGATTACCCGGCTGTCTATACGGACGACAGAAAAGCGATCCGTCAGGTGGTAAAGCACCTCGTCAACGATCACCATTGCCGTAAGCTGTACATACTCACAGGACAGAAGGACTATGTAGTCTCTGAAGCTCGTGCTGAAGCATTCTGCGAGCAGATGAAGGCAGAGGGGCTTGACGGGTCAAAGGATAATGTCTTCTATGGCAACTTCTGGTATACAGGCGGAGAGGAGTTCGCAAACAGGATACTGTCGGGTGAGGTCGCCATGCCGGATGCGGTCGTCTGCGCAAACGACTATATGGCTATAGGACTTGCAAACCGTCTTATCATGGATGGTGTGAAGGTCCCCGAGCAGGTCCGCGTGACAGGTTACGACGCCACAAAGGATGCGATGTACAATACGGTCAGCATTACGTCCTATAATCCCGACGTTTACGGTATGGCTGCAAGCGCTGTCAACCTGATACACAAGCAGATTGAGCCTGAGATCCCGGAGGAAGACGTGGAGCTGCTGCCGCATTACGGCTTGCGTATCGGCAGGAGCTGCGGTTGTGTGCAGAGCGCTGACGACCTGCGTTTGCTGCAGGGCTCGGGTTTGAATCCCAACGAGAGGAACAGAAATCCCGACGGAAGCCTGACTGTAAATGATATGCAGGGACTTCACGAGAGCTATATGTTTGAGACCTTGTCGGTAATTCAGGACAAGAAACAGATACTTGATACTATTACCGATGTATCTTACCTTTTACAGCCGTATCGCCGTTTCTATCTGGTGCTCAGGAGCGACTGGAGCGATCCCGCGAGCCGCTGCCTGAATGGCTATCCCGAGACCATGCGCTGCGTAATGCGCTGTATCCCGCAGAATGAATCCGAGAGTGAGAACGAGAAGCGTTATGCCGTTGATTCCGAGGAGCATGCTTTCCCGACGAAGCAAATGCTCCCTGCTCTCGACGAGGAGCGCGGCGAGCCGGTAGTATTCTATTTCCTGCCGTCGCATTTCAGTGACGATACAATTGGATTTGCTGTGCTGCAAACGTCTATGGACGCAAAAAGAACGGCAGACGAGGTCTCGACATTGTGGCTTCGTAATGTCAACAACTCGCTGCACATGGTCAGAGTCGTAAGCAAGCTGATAGATTACTCTGTCCATGATTCAATGACGGGACTGTTCAACCGCCGCGGAATGGAGATGATGTACGACCGCCGCAGAGAGCAGGTAGCTCCCGATGAAAGTTTCCTCATCTGGGTAATAGATATGGACGGTTTGAAGCACATAAACGACCATTTCGGACATGAGCAGGGCGATGTCGGGATCATGACCATAGCGGATGCGATAAAGTCGATATCCGACAAGGATGATATCGCCGTGCGTATCGGCGGCGATGAATTCGTTATCATAGCCGCAGGCAGGCTGACGGAGCAGGACGGTCAGGAGCGTATCAGTAAGTTTGAAAAGTTCCTTGCGGATAAAAATGCCGCTCAGCCGAGCAGACTGTTCGATATCACGGCAAGCGTCGGCTGCGTATGTTTCCCTGCGTCGGAGCATAATGCGCTGGATGAAAAGATTCAGGAAGCAGACCACAGAATGTATGAATACAAAGTCGCGCACAAAAAGCAGCGCAATGACTGAAAAAAAGCAGGCAGCCCGAGGCTGCCTGTTTGTCATTTATACATCTCATCGAGATATTTCGTTATGTAGTCGTGTCTTTTATCGAAGAAGCTTTTGAGGTCGTATACGGCGTCGAGGTAGTTGCTCTCTGCGGCGCTTCCGCCGTACCAGCCGTGCCAGAAACGGTTATATGTGGCTACTGTCATTTCCTTGTACTCCTTGGAGAGCCTGTCGATCTCAGCGTCGACCTTGCCGCTGGCGAAGTTGTTGTCGGCGATGTCCCTGAAGGTCTCGCGGAACTGTTCGCGGAAGCCCTCGTTCTCCATAGCGGCGTTGAAGAGGTCGGTGATGAAGCATTCATTGCCGATGAATGTCTCGATGTTGTTATCAGAGGGGAGAGCCTCGCCGTAAAGCCCGGAGCTGTACTCGGTGTCGAACAGCAGGAAGCGCCACTTTCCGTCGGCATAGGGATTGCTCTCGTCGACGGTTTCAGCCTTCCAGTAGGCGGTGTTGCCTCTGCGCCAGTCGGAGTTGTTTATATACAGCTCGGTGCTGACATAGTCCATGAAGCTCTGTATATCCACACGCTTGCAGAGCTCGTCATATTCAGGCTGCTCGGAGAAATCGGTCGCAAGTATCCATTCGCGGAGATGCTCCCATTCTGTGAAGGTCTCTTCGGAGCCGTCCTCGAGAGCCTCCTTCTTGATGATGCAGATATCCTTTGCGGGCACGCCGTAATGGGTGCTGATGAAGTCGTTGTCAAGCTTTTCGGTGAGTTCGTAGTGCCCCCAGAATTCGCCGTCAATGAAAAGTATGCAAGGTTCCATTCCCTGAGTGAGGAAGGCTCTGTCGCTGACGAGGGACTGTATGAGCTTGTCACGGAAGCGGGTATACTGCGCGTCGTTGCCGCCGTTACGCAGGACGAAGGAGTCGAATTCGGTAACGGTTGAGCCGTCCGACTTGCACTTGACATTTCCCGAAAAGAGGTCATATTTGAGCTTGCCTGCACCGTATTCCTTGCGGGCGTAGACGTTGAAGCTCTTCTGCGGGTAGGAGCGTGTAGCTCCGCCGTGTATACGAATGCCGACTTTTTGCTCATGAGCAAGCTGACCGCCCTCGAAGAATTGCAGTGTAGCCTCGCGCTCCCATTCCCTGCCGTGCTGAGTGTAGTTTGCGGGCATGAACCATTCGGGAGTCTCGGGGTCAAATCCGTCGCCGTTCTTCCAGTCGTCGTAGACCTTGCCGAGGGCGTATATGCCTTTTTCGTAGTCGAAGAGGTCAGCCTCGTCGGTCATCATCGAGACTATCTTCACGTCCTTGTAATACTCCGCCTTATCGCCGAAGCCGACGAAGTAGGTGCAGGACACGACAGAGCTCTGAATGCCGTTTTTGTCGACTGCTACGGCACGTACTACCGTTGCCTTGTCTGTTTTTTTCGTGGGGACGAAGGCGTCTAAGTCACTGACAGGCTGAGCGATACCCCTTTGTGTGCTGAGCTTGTTCTCCTCATCTGAGCGGTCGGACACGGCGATTGGGGAGTCATACCGTGTGCTGTCTGAAGTGGGAATACTGCCGTCAAGAGTGTAGTATATCTCGGTGCCTTCAGCCGCCGATATTTCAAGGTCAAAGGGAGCGTCGTAGAAGCCGCTCTTTACCGAAAAGCGCATACCCTCCGCCTCAAAGGGAGCTTCAGCAGCGGTTGTCGGTTCTTTGCTTGGATCGGTCGTTTCTGCTGTCTCTGATGAGGGAGCGGGTCCGCTGTTTTTGTCAGAGCATGATGTCAGTGTGCAGCATAGTGAGAGAATAAGCAGTGCATTGACTATTGACTTGTGTTTCATAAGATTCACCTGTATTACGGACTGTTTGATTTATTTCATTCATTATACCATAACATCAGCGGAGAAGTCAATTTTTTGCGATTCGGAAAGGCTTTTGCTCGAAAAAACAGCTGCGTTTTAATAGAAAATTAACATTTGTTTTGCGATTGCTATTGATTTATTGTGTAAAATATGGTATGATTATACTGGATATATGTGTTGTGCGAAATGAGAAAGAATGGGTAAAAATACTGTTCGGTAAGAATCGGTGCCGAACAGCCGAGGAGGGACGATTTATGGGCAACAGTAACGATTGGATACACGACCTGCTTAGCAGACTTACCACTGATACTGCCGAGAGCGAGCTCCGCGATATCATCGAACGATACCGCCGCGAGCACGACAGCGAGTTCGACAGGCTCATTCTCGGCGATGTCGACATACTCTTTGCTATGCTGAAGGAACTGAAAAAGAACAGCGAAGTCGTTGGTCATAAGCTCGCCTCCCTCTCCGAGACAGAGCGCGCGGAGCTGAGAGAGACAGAGCGCCTCATCGACGAGAACCTGTTCGACTACTATTTCCAGCCCATAGTCAGCACTGTCGACGGAGAGATATACTCTTATGAGGCGCTGATGAGACCTAAGAGCACACTGAAGCTCACTCCGCTGCATATACTGAGATACGCGGGGCTCGTCAACAGATTATCGGACGTCGAACGCGGAACTTTCCTGAACATTCTCGGTATCATAGACTCTCGCAAAGATGATTTCTGGGGAAAGTTCGTATTCATAAACAGTATCCCTGAGGCAAGGCTCAATGTTGAGGATTTCAGGCACGTGACCGAAATGCTCCTGAAGCATGCGGATACCGCGGTCGTCGAGATGACAGAGCAGTCCGAGTTGGATGATGAGAGTATTGACACCCTCAAGGAGCGTTATCGTAAAATGGGCGTTAGAATGGCTATCGACGACTACGGCTCCGGCTATTCCAATGTGGGTAATCTGCTGCGCTATATGCCTAATTACGTCAAGATAGACCGCTCGCTCCTCAGCTGTATCCAGGACAGCCCCAAGAAGCGCCATTTCGTGCGCGAGATAATACAGTTCTGCCACGATAACGATATACTTGCTCTCGCGGAGGGAGTTGAGACTGCGGAGGAGCTCCGCACGGTAATACTGCTCGGAGCCGACCTCGTGCAGGGCTATTTCACGGCAAAGCCTTCTCCCAGGATCATCCCCTCCATTTCAGAGGATATCAAGCAGATGATAAAGCGCTTCCGTCATGAGCGCGAGAGCGGCATAGGTCAGCAGATGTACCTTGCCGACTGCTCCGAGAGGATACTGCTCGAAAGGATATTAAAGTCGGATATCAAGTGCATCATCATCGGTGCGAACGGCAACGGCGACGTTACATTAGAGGGCAGTCCTGACCTTGACTCCCAGACCCGTATCGAGACGAGAAAGGGCTTCAAGGGGAGGATAATTCTCGAGAATACTTGGCTGACAAGCATCAGGAACAAGCCTTGTATAGACATCGCTGAGGATTGCGATATCACCCTTGTTCTTATCGGCGACAACAAACTCGATGTGGGCGGTATTCGCGTGCCCGAGTCGTCAAAGCTGAAAACAGAAGGTGACGGCAGGCTTGAAATAAACCTCGACTCGACCGAATACTACGGTATCGGCAACGGTATCGGTCTGCTCCACGGTGAGCTCACCTTTGAACAGTCGGGCAGGATTACCGTCAATGCACGCGGCGAAACGGGCGTAGCTATAGGCTCGGGCAGCGGCGGACAGATAAACATTAATTCGGGTCAGTACCGACTGAATTTACAGGGTGACGTCTGCCTCGGCATAGGTTCGGTATACTTCGAAAGCAACCTCGTGATACACGACTGCGATATCGGTATTCAGATGACCTCCGCAAGAGGCACGGCTATAGGTTCGGTAGGCAGAAACAGTGACATCAGGATATACAAGACCTCGACAAAGATATTCATGTCGGGCATAGACCTCGTGGGTATCGGCACCCTCAGCGGAGAATCTGCTAAGATAGATATTCGGGAGGCAAGCGCTATCATTACGGTGAACGGCGAATTCTGCTCGGGTATTGCAGCACTTGAAGGCAGCACCGACGTTACGGTGAAAATGGCTTCCATTCGTCTCAAAGCCGCGGGCAAGCAGGCTATCGGTACGGGCGGCTTCACGGGCAATACCGATATCAGGCAGGAGACCTCCGATACGCACGTCACTATCGACACTACGGTAAATCTTGACGATTACGTCGACAGAGGCAGAGTTTCAAATTCCAACGGACAGTTTATACTCACTCTGAACGGAGAAGATATTATAGTCAGCAATTAAGTTGGTTCAGAATGTTCAGGGAAGGGAAGCGAGTATGTATACAAACGAACAATATAAAAAAGACCTTCAGCTTATAGAGAAGCTCGACAAGCTGAAGACGGTCAAGCTGCAATTTGTCGCACATTTCTTCGCATTTTCAGCCTGCCTCGCAGCGCATACGCTCTATCTTGTCCTGTTTGCAATGGCAGGCGTGAAGAGCATGATGATATTCAACATATTCAGCGTGCTATTCTATATACTTGAGATAATATCGGTAAAATGGATAAAAGAGAAGCTTATCCTCGTATATGCGACGCTTTTGGAGATAATTATACACGCTGCGTTTGCGACGGTGTGTGTTGGATGCGAATCGGATTTCGTCATGTTCCTGCTGATGATAATACCAATAGCATTTCTTATCCCGCAGAAAAACAAGACAATTCCGTTTGCTATAATGCTTTCATCAGTCATACTGTACGGTGCGCTCAGATACCAGTTTATGCAGCCCGGAGCTGCTTTATATGACATTGAGGGCACATATTTCGTCAATGTTTTCTACATAATAAATATTGCCGCGGGTGCGTTCGTGCTCATATACGTAACGACGATATACTCCTATATGCAGTACTATACTGAGTGTAAGCTGAGAGTGCAGAATGAGAAGCTCAGGATGCTGGCTTCAACTGATCCGCTGACAAAGCTTTACAACCGCCGTGAAATGGGCAAGAAGCTCACAGCGGTATGTGACGAGAGTATAAAGAGCGGAAAAAAATACGTTGTCGGTATCGGCGATGTCGACGACTTCAAGAAGGTCAACGACACCTACGGTCACGATTTCGGAGATACGGTGCTTTCGGCTGTTGCCGAGGTAATAGCGGAGAATATCCCCTCTACGGGATATGTTGCGAGGTGGGGCGGCGAGGAGTTCCTGTTCATCATACCCGAATCGGGTATAGAGGTGGGCAGACAGACCGCAGAAACCATCATCGCTCTGGTGGACGGAAAGACCTTCACGAGCGGAGACAGAAGCTTCTCGGTTACTGTGACGATAGGTATCTGCGAGGGCTTCCCTAAGGATAATATCGACAAGGTCATAAGCCATGCAGACAGCAGGCTCTACAAGGGCAAGCACAACGGCAAGAACCGCGTTGAGTACACCGATTGAGCGATAACATAATTATGACTCCTGTCCGATTTTTTGGACAGGAGTTGATTTTTTGCACAAACGCACAACAGGGGATTTGTGAAAGTTTACAAAAATGTTTTTCAAGCCTTGACCCTGACGTTACGTAATAGTTTATAATAAAATCACACGAGGAGGTGTGGCTGATGATGACAGTCAACGAGGTCAGCAAGCTGACAGGAGTGAGTATACGCGCTCTTCAATATTACGACAGGATAGGACTGCTGACGCCTTCGGAGCGCTCGGAGGCGGGCTACAGGCTGTATGACGATATGGCTCTGGAGCGTTTGCAGCAGATACTGCTTTTTCGCGAGCTGGAATTCCCGCTCGACGAGATAAAAGCCATACTTGATGCTCCAGATTTCGACAGAGATAAAGCACTCGGACAGCAGATAGAATGTCTGACGATGAAGGTGCAGCGCCTCGAAGCGATAATCGGGCTTGCTCGTGAATTAAGAGATAAAGGAGAAATTAAAATGAATTTTGAAGCATTCGATGATAAGCAGATAGAAGAATTCTCCGCGCGCGCTAAGGCTGAATGGGGCGATACCAAGGCTTTTGCCGAATATGAGGAGAAGCACGGATCCCGCTCTGCGGAGGAGGAAAAGTTCCTCGCTAAGGAGCTGATGAACGTGTTCGCTGAGTTCGGCGCTGTAAATAAAAAGCCCGCTGACAGCGAGGATGTGCAGGCTCTTGTGAAGAAGCTGCAGGACACTATCAGCGAGAATTACTACAGCTGCGACGACAAAATGCTCGCGAATCTCGGTCAGATGTATTCAGCAGATCCGAGGTTCCGCGAGAACATCGACAAGGCAGGCGGTGAAGGAACTGCCGCATTTGTCAGCAAGGCAATTGCCGAATACTGCAAATAAACGAGGAGCTCCTGTCTGTGCGGACAGGAGCTTTTTCTGT
>JAGCHA010000067.1 GCA_017649325.1 Ruminococcus sp. | reverse complement strand
TCTATGTCACTGACAATAGCGGAGTGATACACGAGTACACGCTTGCTGGCAACAAGTATTTTGCTATCGAAGGCACGGGCTATGAGGCAAACTATAACGACCTGCTCGCACTCGATATCTACACGCTGTCGCTGCTCGGCAACGCAAAGCCTGCCGACCCCGTAGATGTGGACGGCGTATGGTGCTGGCACGACCCGACCGTATCGAGCTTCGATATCCGCAGCTTCGAGAATATCACAATAAAGCAGTACCCCGACTACGTATTCTCGTGGAACGGAATGAAGCGAAACATTGAGATATACAGCAAGAGAACAGGCGATAAGTTCGGAAGTGTGGCAACTGGCGGACAGGCTTACTTCGCTGATATCAACGGAGACGGCTATCCCGAGCTCTGCACGACCTACGACATGGGACTCAGCAGCAGGATATGCGGACAGCTTGCAGTCTGGGATATCCACAACGGCTCTATTTACACCTCGTTTGACAGAAATGGCGAAGAAAGGGTATACTGGTTGTACGAGGAGGACGGCGAGCTCCGAATCAACAGACAGTCCGTGAACAGCAACTGGGACGTCACCTCAAAGCACGGCGAGCTGAGCACGTTTGAAATAGTAGACCACGGAATAAAATTCATACCTGTATAAACTCCATATAACAAGAAGAACCTCTCGGTTATCCGAGAGGTTCTTCTTATGGAGGATAGGAGTTTACCAGCCGTATATGTCCTCGCGCATTCCTACATCTGCTCCATGTATCTTAAGGTAATACCACTGGCTTGGAGTGAGCATTGCTTCCTGCATTTCCTCATATGGGCTCATATCAGGTGTTCTGCGCCATATCCACTGATCTGACAGATTGATGAGGTACTCCGTTCCGTCGGGAGCTACAAGTCTGTATTCGGGTATGCCGTCGCAGGTATAAGGTGAGTAGCTGTTCTTTGCCAAGTCCGCGAATATGTCGTAGTCTTGGTCATAAGGGTCGATACCGGGATACCAGTTTGGGTCGATACGGGTCGTCTGCGGGAACTGCGTCCATACGGGTATCGCCGTTGTCTGAACGGCAGTCGAGTCAGCAACTATTTTCCCTGATGTGACAGTGGTCTGCGGAGCAGGGGAGTTCGTTGCGGCTGTGGTTATGGGCTTGCGCTCCTCGCCGTCGTTTCCGCATTTTCCCTTGACCACGCCGTCCTCGGACGGGTCTGTTACGGGCTCTGTATCAGTACTTTCCTTTGTTTCTGTGTCCCTGAGAGTGGTCTTAGCCAGCGTATCTCTTTTTCTTGTCCGCATTGTAGTCACCTCAGCCTGCTCGTCTGTATCAGCGGAAGTTGTTTCTGTCTCTGCGGTTGAAGCGGCGATTATGCGTTCCTCCTCGGGAGCAGGAGCTCCTCTGTGCGTGAGGAAGTGCATTCCTGCCGCACCAACGCCGACTACGAGCAGGAGCGAAGCCGCAAGCGTTGCCACAGTCTGCCATACGGGACGGCGGTACTGCTCTACGCCTGAGACTGACACTGCGTATTCCGACTCCGCGGCGTTTGCGGGAGTGTCGGCATCACGCATAAGGTCATTGTCTATCATTGACATCGCCTTCATAAAATCCTTCTTATTCATAGTCATACCCCTCTTTCTTCAAAAATTCTCTGAGCTTTTTCCGTGTACGGAAGAGATAAGTTGCGACCGTCCGCTCGTTCAGTGAGTAACGCCGCGCGATATCTGCGAGCGAGTCGCCGTAGGTGTATCTGCGCACGAATACGCGCCTGTGAACATCGTCCTGTGACCGCAGGAAGCGGCTTATTGCGCCCGCGAGGTCGGAGAGCGAGATGTTCTCGTCGGGAGTCGCCGGAACGCAGTCGGCAATCTCATCGAGTGAGACAGCGAGTCGGCTGTCTCGCTTTGCAGCGGAGTTGTAATCGTACCTGTTTATGGCTATGTTACGCACTATTCGGCAGAGGTAGCTCTTCAGGTAGTCTGGAGCGGCAGGCGGTATGGTGTTCCACACCTCATAGTATGCGGAGCTCACGCATTCCTCGATATCCTCCCGCTGAGAGAGTACATTCCCTGCGATATACAGGCATAAGCGCTCATACTTGCGTTTCAGCTCGGTAAGTGCGGATTCGTCCCGCTGACGGAGCAGCTCAATAATTGATGCATCATCCAATGGATTAGCCTCCTTTCGTGAGGCGTTGAGGTCCTCTGACTATATAGTAAGATTCGGAGTAACAAATATTTCGCCTCAGCGAAAAAAAGCGGCACATTTTTTGTGCCGCCTTGCTGTTATCGTCTTACTCGCCTGTCTCGTGAAAGAAGTAGGGGAGAGCGTCGTATACGTAGTGTCTTACGTAGCCCCACCAGTGTGTCTTGCCGGGAGCTACCATAAAGTAGAAGTTGCCCTCGGAGAAATCGGACGTGAACTTGAACTGGCTCATCTTCTTCATCTCGTCAATCTGCGGATTAACGTTGGGGTATGCTATGTCGTCCGAGCCGGTAGCTGCGAAGATGAAGAACTGTCTGTCCGTGAAGCCGGACCTGTCAACAGCGTCCGCGAGGTCTTTTGCCTTGCCATAGGCGCCCTGACCGCCCCAGTGGTCACCGCTGAGAGGCATGAAGTAGCCAACGAGGTCGATATCGTTCTTGAATACCTGCCATGTGGATACGGAACCCATCGAGAAGCCGCCGTAGGCACGGTGCATTCTTGAAGCTCTTATGTCCTCTTCGGAGGTGGATTCGGCATAAGTTGAATACTTGCCCTCAACGAAGGGGATAACGTTTGCGCGGAGCTCCTCATAGAAGTTAGCCGCTTCGCTTCCCTGACCGTTGAATGTGGGAGTTACAACGATGAGCGGTTCGAGCTCACCGTTCATGATCATATGGTCGAGCATATTCTGTATCATTGTGTCGTCCTGGAAGAAGAGTGTGTTCTCGTTTTCACCGCCGCCGTGCATGAGGTAGAATATGTTGTATTTTTTTTCAGGGTCGTAGTTGTAGGGAGTGTAGACGTACAGCGACTTGTTGCCTCTGATTCCGTTGTAGCTCTCTTTGTTTACCTTGCCCTGCTGCTCGCAGGTGTTGAAGTAGTTGCCCGGAGCTTCCTTGAACTGCTTGTTAGCCTCGTATTCGAAGGGTGTTACTTCGACTTCGGGAGTATTGTCAGGGAATTCGATTATCTTGCCGCTGATGAATTCGTCAAGCAGAACAAGGTCATTGACAGCATACTCAGTGCTCTTGTCGACATCGGCATTTACGGATACCTTCGCTTCCTTGTCGGTAGAAACTATGAGTTTTCTCGCGCAGATAAGGTCGAAGGTATCAACGACGCCGTCCTCGCATAGGTCTCCCGGGATGTACTTTCCACCCTTTGCTCCCTCGATAGCAGTACCCTCAGTCGCTATCTTGACGTCGTCTACAAAGAAATCACCCGTACCCTTTGCGGTTTCGATATAAACGGAGATATTCGACGCTCCCTCGGGGATAGTGAACTTAGGATTTGCGAGCTGTGCCCACTTGCCTTTGATGATCGTAGCGCTTGCAATTTTGACATAGTTGGTTTCTGTACCGTCGTTATACTGCATGGTGAAGTGGTACAGCGCAGTGTCCTTGCCGCTGTCATATCTGACATTGGCACTGAAGCTGTAGGTCTCGCCCGCGTTGATTCCGGTGCCGAGCTCGATTGCAGCTCCGTTCCACGAATCACTGCGGTTCGAGCAGTAAAGGGCGTTGATTCCGTCGAAGCAGGCATTGTTTGAGGCCTCGACTTTGGCTGCACCTCTGCCCGACCAGCCGTCCTCGCCGTTCTCAAACGAGCAGCTCATCAGGAAGCCTGCGTCGTCTGCGCCGGCAATCGCAGACGGCATTACTGTCGCAGCTGAGAGAGTTAGAGCCGCGGCAGCAAGTGAGAAAAGTTTTTTCATTGGTATTCCCCATTTCTATAATTATTTACCCTTTAGAGGGCAATTTACCCAATATAATTATATCTTTCTAAGGCGATATTTTAATATAATGATTCACAAAAACATTCTTTTAACTTGTTATAATATAAACTTATATTTATATTAGCACGTTCGAACGAGTAATGCAATCCATTTTTTGCGTTCAGTAAGCCAGATATTGCGACATTTAATTGTAAATAATAGTAGAATAATGAAAAAATGCTAGGTGCATTCGGGACTTAAAATTATGTTGCCCCTGTTGCTTTTTTCAAAATAATATGATATAATTATGTACATAAACTTTTCGGAGGTAATTATGCGTATCCGACATAAACCGTGGGCAAAGCCCGAGCTTGAGGCTTGTCCGTTCTATATACCAGACCCGCAGGAGCAGAAGGGCAAGTGGACGTCCCTGTTTTCCGAGCCCGAACGTCCGCTGTACGTGGAACTCGGCTGCGGCAAGGGAGGCTTTATCTCACAGGCTGCTCCCGCTCATCCCGAAATAAACTTTGTTGCTATGGACATCAAGAACGAAATGCTCGTGCTCGCAAAGCGCAAGCTCGAATCTGCATACAGTGAAAAGGATATGCAGCCTGATAATGTCCGTATCGCGATACAGAACATCGAGCGCCTTGAGCTCGCATGGGACGAAAATGACCGTGCGGACAGGATATACATCAATTTCTGCAATCCATGGCCTAAGAAGAAGCACAAGAAGCGCCGCCTCACTCACACGCGGCAGCTCCTGAATTATAAGAAATTTCTGAAGGGAGAGCTGTGGTTCAAGACCGATGACGACGAGCTCTTCGACGAATCCTTTGAGTATTTTGCGGAGGCGGGCTACCGTATCAAGTTCAGCACCCGTGACCTCCACAGCGAGACAGGGATAGAGAACTTTGTCACTGAGCACGAGAATATGTTCACAGCTGAGGGAAAGAAGATAAAATTTCTTATCGCTGAACCTATAAAGGAGGACTGATGTATGAAATATCAGAAGGACTTTAAAAAAGTCTCGTTCGGCTTCGGAAACGAAACTGTCGCGGGAAAAGGGAGCCTTGCGGAACAGCATACTCCTCCCGAGAAAAACGTCGACGACAAAACTGCGCTGATAACAATTATTACACAGGTACTCATCGGAGTGGTCGCAATTGCCATAAAACTCTTCCTCGGAAAGAAATTTTTTGACAAGGCGACGAAAAAGAAAAATAAAAAAGAGAAGAAAAAGGCTAAAAAGCTCGCGAAAAAGGCGGCAAAAGGAAGATAATGAGAGTTTTCAATATTTTCGCTTTCCCCCTTTACAAAGAAGCGAGGATATGTTATAATCATTAATGTTGAAAACTACTACCCTTTAATTCGATCCTGAGAGGTTGACAAGGCGTGTTACTTAATATTATAACTATGTCATAGCTATAGCTGTAAGTATGCCCGTCTGTCAGTCAGACGGGCATTTTTCGTGAAAGGAGCAGGCTATGGAGAAAAAGCACGTTATTATGGACGACGTGGCTGTAGGCCGTGCCGTCGCGCGTATCTCCTACGAGATAATCGAACGCAACAAGGGCGTCGAGAACATCTGCGTCGTTGGTATAATCTCGCGCGGAGCTCCAATCGGCAGACGCATCGCCGATAAGCTCGGGGAGCTTGAGCACGCAGATGTACCGTTCGGTACTCTTGATATTACTCCGTACAGGGACGATGTTTCCGAGACAACGGGTGACGAAGCTACGGATATATCGTTTTCGGTGACCGACAAGAATGTCGTTATCGTCGACGACGTCATATTCACCGGCAGGAGTGTCCGCGCCGCGATAGACGCTATAATCAAGCGTGGCAGACCACGCTCGATACAGCTTGCTGTACTTATAGACAGGGGACACCGTGAGCTCCCGATACGTCCTGACTATGTCGGCAAGAATCTGCCGACCTCTCACAGTGAAAAGGTAAAGGTATCGGTCACAGAGCTTGACGGCTGTGATTCTGTGGCTATATATGGCTGAATCTGCAAAGGAGGAACTAATGTCATCACTGATAATCAAGAACATTCGCGCAGTAGACGCAAAGAACGACTTCATTACAGACGTGCTCATCAGGGACGGTAAGATAGCAGAGGTCGAGAACAATATCCGCAATGGGGCTGAGAATATAATCGACGGCACCGACCTCGTGCTTATGCCTTCGCTTTTTGATATGCATGTACACCTCCGCGACCCCGGGTTTACCCATAAAGAGGACGTTATCACAGGCTGTGGCGCGGCTCTTGCGGGAGGCGTTACGGGAGTGCTTGCAATGCCGAATACCGCCCCGCCGTGCGACGATCCCGAGGTCATACGCTACATAATCAACAAGGCTGAGGGTACGGGAGTTGACGTTTACCCTGTCGGCTGTATCACGGGAAAAATGAACGGAGAGGGTCTCTGCGACTACGAAGCCCTCAAAGCGGCAGGCTGTATATGCATCTCCGACGACGGCAAGCCCGTCAAGAATGCCGAGCAGATGAGAGAAGCGCTCGAGCTGTCTAACACAAACGGACTTCTTGTAGCATCGCACTGCGAGGACTTGGACATTATCCGCGGCGGTATCATGAACAAGGGCGAAACCTCCGCAAAGCTCGGAGTCAAAGGCATGGACAGAGCCTCCGAGGACTACATCACCGCCCGCGAGATAATACTTGCTTCTTCGGTCGATGCACGTATACATATCTGTCACGTTTCCACTGAGGGAAGTGCTGCTATCATCAGATTTGCGAAGTCTCGCGGCATAAAGGTGACGTGTGAGACAGCTCCGCACTATTTCATGCTCACGGACAAGCTCCTTGAATAGCGCGATGCCGATTACAGAATGAACCCGCCTCTGCGAACTCCCGAGGACGTAAAGGCTATAATTGCCGCCATAAAGGATGGCACCATAGACTGTATAATCACAGACCACGCTCCGCACGCTGCAAATGAAAAGGCTGATTTTGAGAAGGCTCCCAATGGTGTTGTCGGACTTGAAACATCGCTCGCGGCTACGCTCACAGCGCTCTATCACACGGGCGAGATAAGCCTTAATAAGGTAGTTGAGCTGATGTGCGTGAATCCGAGACGCATACTCGGTCTGGAGATCCCCGCGATACAGGTCGGGAAAACGGCTGACCTTGTTATCGCTGATATAAACAGGAAATGGACGGTTGATCCCGAAAAGCTCCGTTCGAAGTCACACAACACAGTTTTCAAGGGCATGACGCTCACGGGCAAGCCGCTCGTCACGATATCCAAGGGCGTTATCCGCTATGACGCAAGATAAGCTCGGACACGGAGTCCGCTAATATAAAAACGGAGGTAAAGAATATGTCATTTGACAGACTTATCGACAGAATCATTGAACTGAAAAATCCTACGGTGGTAGGTCTCGACCCCAAGCTCGAATATGTGCCCGAGTACATCCAGCGCCGCTATCTCGACAAGGACGGCTGGACTCTCAAAGCCGCAGCAAAGGCGATATACGACTTCAATCAGGCTATCATCGACGAGATACACGATGTAGTTCCGGCGATAAAGCCGCAGGCGGCTTACTATGAGATGTACGGTCACTACGGTATACGCACTCTCGAAAAGACTATCCGTTACGCCAAGCTGAACGGTATGTTCGTAATGACTGACGGCAAGCGCAACGACATCGGCGCAACTATGGAAGCTTACACAAATGCTCACCTCGGCGTTACTGCAGTAGGCGAGAACGAGCTTGAAGCTTTCGGTGCGGATGCTCTCACAGTAAACGGCTACCTCGGAAGCGACGGTATCAAGCCGCTCCTCAACGTGTGCCGTCAGCGTGACAAGGGGATATTCGTTCTTGTAAAAACTTCGAATCCGTCAAGCGGAGAATTACAGGATATCAAGCTCGCGGACGGACGTACCATATACGAGGCAATGGGCGATATGTGCGAGAAGTGGGGCAGCGAGGCTATCGGCAAGTACGGTTACTCCGATGTCGGAGCAGTCGTAGGTGCGACATACCCTGAAATGTTAACCGAGCTCCGCAAGAGACTTCCGCATACTATGTTCCTTGTTCCGGGCTACGGTGCTCAGGGAGGCGGAGCTGAAGGTCTTAAGGGCGGCTTCGATGAGAATGGTCTCGGAGCTATCGTCAACTCCTCACGCGCCGTTATGTGCGCATACAAGAAGGAGGGCTGCGACGAGCGCGACTTCGCAAAGGCAGCCCGCCGTGAGGTAATCCGCATGAGGGACGATATCTGCCAGTATATCAGCCTCAAGTAAAAATCAAGTTTTATGCTGTCACCTTACAAAGGCGTGAGGCTGACATAGAATAAATCCACGAATATTGCGAAAGGAATGATCCCATGTCTTTATTCAACATGAGCGAAAAAGCCTATCTTATGCTTGCAAACGGTCAGGTCTTCGAGGGCAGGAGCTTCGGGGCGAAGGGCACTGTCATCGGCGAGGTCGTTTTTACGACGGGTCTGACGGGCTATCAGGAGACACTCACCGACCCCAGCTACTACGGACAGATAGTTACGCAGACTTTCCCGCTAATCGGCAACTACGGTGTTAATTCCGAGGACAGTGAGTCGGCGAAGTCATACGTCAGCGGATATATCGTGCGCGAATGGTGCAATGCTCCGTCGAACTTCCGCTGTGAGGGTAACATCAATGATTTCCTCACCGATCACAACATTATCGGTATTCACGGAATAGATACCCGCAGTCTTACCCGTGTTATCCGCGAGGCAGGCGTTATGAACGGCGTTATCACTACTGAAAACGTCTACGAGAAGAAAGACGAGCTGCTTGCTCAGGTCAAGGCTTTCGCAGTACGCGACGCTGTGAAGAACGTGACAAACTCCGAGACTCTGACTTATCAGCCAGAGGAGAAAAAGTGCCGCGTAGTGCTGTTTGATTTCGGCTACAAGAGAAATATCCGCCGCGAGCTCGTGAAGCGCGGCTGCGAGGTCATTGTAGTTCCCGCATACACAACTGCGGAGCAGGTGAAGGAGCTCGCTCCTGACGGCATAATGTTCTCGAACGGTCCGGGAGACCCCGCTGAAAATGTTGAGATAATCGCAAATATACGTGAGATACAGAAGCTCGGTATACCGATATTCGGTATCTGTCTCGGACATCAGCTTATGGCTCTTGCCAACGGCGGACGAACCGAGAAGCTCAAATACGGTCACAGAGGTGCAAATCAGCCTGTTATCGACCTCGAAAGCGGTCTGACCTACGTTACCAGCCAGAACCACGGCTATGCTGTCATCGGCGACAGCATTGACCCGTCGGTCGGCAGAGTATCACACATAAACGCCAACGACAAGACCTGCGAGGGAATACATTATACCTCCGTAAACGCAAGAACGGTCCAGTTCCACCCCGAAGCACACGGCGGACCGCTCGATACTGCGTACTTGTTCGACGATTTCGTTGAGACTATGAAGGAGGGTAAGTGAAATGCCGCTGAGAAGTGATATCAAAAAAGTTCTTGTAATTGGTTCGGGACCTATCGTTATCGGACAGGCAGCCGAGTTTGACTATGCAGGTACACAGGCTTGCCGCGCGCTCAAGCAGGAGGGACTTGAAGTAATACTCGTCAACTCCAACCCCGCGACGATAATGACCGATAAGGCAATTGCTGACAAGGTCTATATCGAGCCGCTGACTCTTGATGTAGTCAAGCGCATAATCGAAATGGAGAAGCCCGACAGTCTGCTCTCGACTCTCGGCGGACAGACAGGTCTTACGCTGTCAATGCAACTTGCGGTGGAGGGCTTCCTCGAATCGCACGGAGTAAAGCTCCTCGGAGCCGACCCCGAGACTATCCACAAGGCAGAGGACAGACAGGCTTTCAAGGACACAATGGAGAAGATAGGCGAGCCGTGCATACCGTCTAAGGTCGTTGAGACCGTCGAAGACGCGCTCGACTTCGCTAAGGTCATAGATTATCCCGTTATTGTACGTCCCGCTTTCACACTCGGAGGCACCGGCGGCGGTATTGCTCAGAACGAGGAGGAGCTCCACGAGATAGCCACAAACGGACTCCGTCTGTCGCCTATCACGCAGATACTTGTCGAGAAGTGCATAAGCGGCTGGAAGGAGATAGAGTTTGAAGTTATCCGTGACGCCAAGGGCAACGTAATTACAGTCTGCTCCATGGAGAACTTCGACCCCGTAGGTGTCCACACGGGAGACAGTATCGTTATCGCTCCCGCTGTAACGCTCAGCGACCGCGAATATCAGATGCTTCGTACCGCTGCTATCAACATCATCAAGGAGCTCAAAGTCGAGGGCGGATGCAACTGTCAGTTCGCACTCCATCCGACAAGCTTCCAGTACGCGGTCATCGAGGTAAATCCGCGCGTATCGCGTTCATCGGCGCTCGCATCGAAGGCTACGGGTTACCCGATAGCTAAAACTGCGGCAAAGATAGCGATAGGCTATACTCTCGACGAGATAATCAATCAGGTAACAGGCAAGACTTACGCGTGCTTTGAGCCCGCACTTGATTACGTTGTAATAAAGTTCCCGAAATGGGCATTCGACAAATTCGTATACGCAAAGCGTACCCTCGGCACACAGATGAAGGCTACCGGCGAGGTCATGGCTATCGGCACAAGCTTCGAGCAGGCAATGATGAAGGCTGTCCGCTCGATAGAGCTCGGACTCGACACCATGACTATGAAGAAGTTCACCAAGCTCACTGACGACGAAGTAAGAGAAAAGCTCCATGACGTGGACGACGAGCGCTCCTTCTGCGTATTCGAGGCTTTGAAGCGCGGTATCACTCCCGAGGAGATACACGAGATAACCATGATAGACAACTGGTTCCTCTACAAGCTTCTCAACCTTGTGGAGCTTGAAAAATGGCTCGCAGAGGGCGAGCTCACGGAGGAGAAGTACGACACCGCAAAGCAGTACGGCTACCTCGACAGCACTATCGAGCGCCTTTCCGGACAGAAGTGCCCCAAACGCAAGCGTGCCGTATTCAAGATGGTCGATACATGCGCGGGCGAGTTCAAGGCTGAAACGCCATACTTCTACTCAACATTCGACGAGGAGAACGAGGCTAAGCAGTTCATTGAGCGCACCGATACAGGCAAGAAAAAAGTCATCGTTTTCGGTTCAGGTCCGATACGTATCGGACAGGGTATCGAGTTTGACTACTGTTCGGTACACTGTGTATGGACGCTCAAAGAGCTCGGCTACGAGGCTGTTATCTGCAACAACAACCCCGAGACTGTCTCTACCGACTTTGATACAGGCGACCGCCTCTACTTCGACCCGCTCACCAAGGAGGACGTCGAGGCTATCATCGAGACTGAACAGCCCTACGGCGTAGTAGTACAGTTCGGTGGTCAGACGGCTATCAAGCTCACGCGTCACCTTTCTGATATGGGCGTGAATATCCTCGGTACATCTGCTGATATGATAGACGCAGCAGAGGACAGGGAGCGTTTTGACGAAGTCCTCGAAAAATGCGGAATCCCGCGTCCTGCGGGGCACACCGTTATGAATACGGAGGAGGCTCTTGTGGCGGCTAATCAGCTCGGCTATCCCGTGCTGCTCCGTCCGTCATACGTTCTCGGCGGACAGAATATGATAATCGCTCATTCCGATGCCGACGTCAAGGAGTATATGGGCATCATCATGAGCCACAACATCGAGAACCCCGTCCTCATAGACAAGTATATGATGGGCACAGAGGTCGAAGTCGATGCTATCTGCGACGGTGAGGACTTCCTTATCCCGGGCATTATGGAGCACATCGAGCGTGCAGGCGTCCACTCGGGTGACTCAATTTCGATATATCCCGCACAGCACCTCTCAGACCGTATCAAGCGCATAATCGTCGAGTACACCCGCAAGCTCGCGAAGGAACTCAACGTTATCGGACTTGTGAATATCCAGTACGTAGTGTACAATCATGAGGTATTTGTCATAGAGGTCAACCCGCGTTCGTCGAGAACAGTTCCCTATATCAGCAAGGTAACGGGTATCCCGATGGTCGACATCGCTACAAAGATAATGTTCGGCGCAAAGCTCAAAGATATGGGCTACGAGAGCGGACTTTACCCCGCAGGCGACTACGTTGCCGTAAAGGTGCCTGTATTCAGCTTCGAGAAGCTCACTGATGTTGATACTATGCTCGGACCTGAGATGAAGTCAACCGGTGAGTGCCTCGGTATCGGACGTAACCTCGAGGACGCTCTCCTCAAGGGACTCATCGCGGCGGGCTTCGACCTCAAGCGAGAGGGCGGAGTACTCATCTCCGTCCGCGATTCAGACAAGCGCGAAATATTGCCTATCGCGGACAAATTCGAGCGTATGGGCTTCGAGCTGTACGCAACTTCGGGCACACAGAGCGTGCTGACCCGAAATATGATAGCCTCACATCTCGTTCGCAAGATATCGGACGGCGAGCCGAATGTCGTGACACTGCTCGAAAGCGGAAAGATACACTATGTTATCTCAACTTCTGCGAAAGGCAGACTCCCGGAGCGCGACAGCGTCAAGATGAGACGTAAGTCCATAGAGCGCTCGATTTGCAGTCTGACAGCGATAGATACCGCGAAATCGCTTGCGAAGGTTCTCGAATCAGGCAGGACGATAAACGACGTTGAGCTAGTAGACATAACAAAGATTTAACGTTAATCTGTTATTAACTTAACAACTGTTGACCGCCTTTAACAAAAGGCGGTTTACTTTTTGTGTTTAGCTAAATCAATACTTGATTTTCTCAAATTACTTTTCAACCGAATACACTTGACTTGTCATTATATCCATGTTAAACTATAATTATAGTATACCCTTAATTTAAGGAGGCTGTAATTATGATTTTAGTATCAATTAAGAAGATGGCAGCGGCTTTCCTTGCTGCGGCAGTCACTTTTTCGGGGAGCGTTACTGCTCCGATAAATATGTTCACACAAGCCAGTGCGGAGGATACTATGAAGTACGAATTTGAGGAGGCAAAGGCAGAGGGTGCTAAGCTTTACACTAACGGAACAGAAGGAGTTAACTTCGGCGATTTCCCCGAGGGTCTTGATCTGGACGGATTTTCGGGCAAGGGCTTTGCTTATCTCGACCAAAAAGGTACTTCTTTGCAGGTGGAGGTCGACGTTCCCGAAGCAGGACTGTACGAGATGACGATATCCTACTGCGAACCCGGCGACCCTCGCAAAAAGGTGCAGTACCTCAACGTCAACGGCTCGAATCAGGGCGAGGTAACTTTCCCTTATACGATGTCATTTAAGGAAACTTCCGGAGGACTTGTCAACTTAAAAAAGGGCAAGAACATTATTGAGCTTAAAGCATACTGGGGCTATACTTTCTTTGACTACCTCACTCTTAAACCCGCAGATGAGAAGATAGCCAACCTTTCACCCACGAAGCAGCTCAGTAACCCCAATGCCTCGGACTCTGCAAAGAGACTGTACAGCTACCTGCTTGACCAGTACGGAAGCCACATCATCGCAGGTCAGCAGGAATATTGCGGAGAGCATAACTATAACAGCTGGAACAGCCCTGATGTATTCATCAAGGACAACGAAGCTGAATTTCAATACATTAAAGAGCAGACGGGCAAACAGCCCGCTATACGCGGTATCGACTTTCTCGCGTATAATACTTCGATGGACTGGCGCGACCACGCTCCCGAGCGCTGCATCGAGTGGGTAAATAAGTACCACGGCATCGCAACGGTGACTTGGCACTGGAACGTTCCCTCGGACGAGGAATGCACCGAGGGCGGCGTGGCATTCTACGTTGAATCTACAGGTAATACGCCTTATACCACATTCAGCGTATCACGTGCGCTCAAGGAGGGGACATGGGAGAACAAGAAGCTCCTCGCGGATATCGACCTCATCGCAGGTGAGCTTACAAAGCTCAAGGAAGCCGACGTCCCGATACTGTGGAGACCTCTCCACGAGGCTGAGGGCGCGTGGTTCTGGTGGGGAGCCGAAGGTCCCGAACCCTGCAAGCAGCTTTACCGTCTGCTCTATGACAAGCTCACCAATGAGTACGGACTCGATAATCTCATCTGGGAGTGGACAGGCTCAACTTCCCCCGCTGCCGCTGACTGGTATCCGGGCGACGACGTAGTTGATATCGTAGGCTATGACAAGTACAACGCTATGGATGGTCAGCCCAATCTCAGCTCCATCGCTTCTACCTTCTACAGCCTTGTGCAGGGGACTGACGGACAGAAAATGGTTGCTATGACAGAGAACGACTCCATTCCCTCGCTTGAAAACCTCGTCAATGACAGGGCGGCATGGCTCTATTTCTGCCCGTGGTATATGAACTACCTCACAAGTGAGCAGAATAATCCTGTCGATAACCTCATTGAGATATACAACAGTGAGTACTGCATTACGCTCGACGAGCTCCCCGACCTCAAGACCTACCCCATGGCTGATGAGGGTGGGACCCGTCCGACTGCGACAACAGCAAAGACTACGACCGCTACTTCCTCTGCTGTTACCACTTCCACTACCAAGCAGACTGTCACAACGTCTTCGAGCGGTGACAGACTGTGGGGAGACGCTAACCTTGACAAAAAGGTGACCGTTGCTGATGCTGTTGCAATATTACAGGGCATCGCCAACAAAGACAAATACTCTTTGAAGCCCGAGGGCGAGGCGAATGCTGATGTCTGCGACCACGGTGATGGTATAACTGCCAAGGACGCGCTGTCCATACAGAAGCTCGATGCAGGACAGATATCCGGGCTTCCCGAATCCTATAAGACATAACCTAATATTCATACTTCTCTGACTTACCGAGCCGAATTGCGGCTCGGTAAGTTTTTTTCTTGACAGAATCGGCTTGTATGTTATAATAAGTAAAAGAAATTCTCTGTACAGTGTCCGAAAGTGCATGTGTAGTGCGAGTAGTAATAATGAAACGTTTCAAAGGTGGTGACCATATGACGGACAGCGAGCTCAGGGAGCTCATGCGCGTGTCAGCCGAAAAGGGGAGGCGTGCGCTCTTCGACGAGTACTGTGCCTACGTGTACGCTATAGCGGCTATGAAGCTGAAAAACTGCGCAAGCCGCGAGGACATCGAAGAATGCGTCAGCGACGTTTTCGCGGAGATCTACCGCGCTTGCAGCGGCGACAACGGCTACGATGGCGACTTGCGAGGTATAATCGGCGTTATCGCGCGCAGGACGGCTACGGACTATTTCCGCAGACTGTCAGTACGCAGCGGGCGTTCAGTCCCGATAGACGATACGGTAGGGGAGCTGCGCTCCTCCGAGGATATCGTGGCTTCTGCCGAGAGTGCGGAGCTCAGCCGAATACTTATGAGCTGCGTAAAAAGCCTCGGAGAGCCCGACACTACTATAATCACTCAGCAGTATTACTACGGCAGGACTGTCCGCGAGATAGCAGCAGTCCTGAAAATGACGGACTCGGCAGTCCAGAAGCGAAGCGTCCGCGCACGTGCGAAGCTTAGGGAGCTGCTGTCGGAAAGGGGAGTTGAGGATATATGATTGATAAGCACGACATAGACGAACTGTTCGGCCGCACGGGCGATGAGCTGCCCGAGCAGCTGCCTCTCCTCTCTGCCGAGGAAAGGAACAGGATATATAAAATGAGCGAAAGAAAGTTCAATAAGGATACAATGGGAAAATTCGAGACAGGCGACTCTGTCAGCGGCGTTGAGCGTTACTCCCGCCCCGTATGGAAGCGCAGGCTCGCTTCTGTAGCCGCAGCAGGCGTGTTGCTTGCGGGCTCTGGCGGACTTGCCTACTACGTGAAGAACGGCACGCTTGACGGCTTCAGCGACAGTGCGGCGGTGGATATGATGTCGCCGTCCTCGGATAAGGACTACGAGGAAATAGCTACCTACCTCCTTGACGGATATGTCGAATTCCTTACACGGTTAGAATGTCCGCAGGGCGACCCAAGAACCATAGTCACGCTCCGCGTCGAGGGCGATGATATCAAGATTGCCCGATTAGCTGACGATAAAATTAAAAGCATAGATGACTTCCGCGCACTCGGAGCAAAGTATATGACCGAGGAATACATCAATAACAATTATGACCTCGGTGAGGCTATTGACAAGAGCGCTTTTGTAGAAGGTGAGAGCTATTCTGCCTCTGATTTCTACGCTGAGGACCCACAATGTGCGAGATTCTTCCTCTACAATGGCAAGTTGTACACCTATTATTTTGACTATAGCGTTGATGTCAACACACATCTGATTTATGACACCTTTGATATTACCGAAAAGGATGAAGATTCGTTTACAGTGAAGGTTATGTTCAACCGTAAGGGAGAGGGATACGATTCAACGCCCGCTGACCTCTTCAAATACACGCATGGAGAAACGGTTGAAAAGCCTTATGTTATCGAGGTCGTTCGCAACGAGGCAGGCGAATGGCGCATAGCCTCGACAAATATTGATGACGAAAAGGTGAATGAACTGATTTTTGAGGCGGATATCGACTCGATTGAGACTGCAAAGCGCTTCTCAGACCGCTACGTTCAGCTACAGGATTATATCTACGAACGCCCCGTTTCCGAGACGGACAGCATCAGCTTTACTGTACAGATAGGCAGCGAAAAAAGAGAGAGAATGTACTATAAGATAGAGGACGACTACTCGAATAATGACAATCCGTACTGGAACGCTCATTCTATCGAGGAGATCCGCATCATTTCGGGTATGGACTTCTCGCTTTTCTACAAGCTTTATGGCAGTGAAATGTTCGGAAAGGTCGACGACAGCGTAAACGAGGGCGACCTTGTCAGCTTCGAGGAAAATGAACCGTATTTTATCGAGTACAAGGGGGCGATGTACGCGCAGGGAAGAAATGAAGACCGCGAAATGATATATCAGTATCAGGCAGACCGTTTACTGCTCCCGTTCACAGACGAGCCCGAGATAGTCAGCAGCGACCCGCTCGAGATAGTGTTCCGCCGCAAGACAGGTCACAGGTCTAATTATTCCGAGATAAACCAGATGCCCATGACCTATGAATTCAAGCTGTGGAAGCTTAAAGACTGTGAATGGCACGTGACGTCGGTGGAAAAAGTTGCTTCTGAAAGCGGAGAAACATCAAATGAAGGTGATCAGGTTGTCAGAGCAAGCGAAGAGATAGGCGACCTTGTTGAAGAATATGCAGAACTGATGTGTGCGCTTGCTTCACACCATTATATCTCAGCGGAAAATGTTGTCACATACAATTTAAAAGACGGGGATAGACAGGAGCAGATCATGTTTGCCCCGTACTCGAATCCGATCTATGATACTCCCGAGAAGGTCGAGACGGCTGTTAAAAGGATATTCACCAAAAAATTTATGCAGAAATACCTTGACCCGAATCCTTCCGACGATGAGATAGATACGGTATGGAAGGTCAAGGATTTCAGCAGATTTAAAAACGAAGATGTATTGACGGAAGCCGAATTGTCCGAAGACTACGGAAAAAATACACCTTATCCTTATGTGTTTATTCTCTTAGACGGAATGATCTACAGAAAAATGTATTTTGCCTTTGCGATACCGTATTTTTCGGATGAAGTCCATAGTATTAGCTGTGACCCCGTGACAGAAGGTGATACTGCCGATGTCAGCGCAGAATACACATTCACGACCGATATCGGACAGACGAAGACAGTAAATGTAGAGTTTTCCTGTGTTAAGGAAGAAAATAGCTGGAAAATTGATGATGTTGCGTTCCAAAACGGTTGATTTTCCGTAATAACTGTGCTATAATAAACGTATCCTAAAAAGGAGGCGTTATTATGATACTTTATTTCACAGGCACAGGAAATACAAAATTTGTCGCAGAATACATAGCCGACCACGTCGGTGACGAGTGTGTAGACCTCGGCGAGGTGCTCAAGTACAAGCGTCCGCTGCGGTTCAACTCTGTCAAGCCATTCGTATTCTGCGCACCGATATATGCGTGGAGATTCCCCAAGCTGATAGAGAAGGTCATCGCCCGCGCTGACCTCACAGGCAGCGAGCAGATATACTTCATCGCGACAATGGAGTCGCAGACTGGCGACTTCGAGTATTCGCTCGAAAAGCTAGCCTACGCAAAGGATATGGCTTATATGGGCGCTTGCGGAGTCCCGATGCCGAATAACTACATCTACGGCAGCGATCTCCCCACACCCGAGGAGGCAGAGGTCAAGATAAAGGCATCGCTTCCGCTGATGAAGACTCTCTCCGACCGCATCATGCTCGGCTCGATGATAGAAAAATTTGACGATACGCCGTTTGCGGGACTCGCTTCAGGCACGGTCAACTATATGTTCAACCGCTTTTTTGTCAGCAGCAGCAAGTACACGGTCAGCGAGGACTGCGTGAGCTGCGGCAAGTGCGAGAGCGTCTGTCCCGTCAACAACGTACGCCTCTCACCAACAGGAGTACCGCACTTTGACCGCTACTGCATAGGCTGTTATTCCTGCGTGAACAGATGTCCCGCGAAGGCGATAAACATCGGCAAGAAGACTGAGGGGCGCAGCAGATACGTCTGTCCCGAGTACAGCGACTGGAAGTCAAGCGGTAAGATAACGGAATAAATTAAAAGGGCACTCCCGACGGAGTGCTTTTTTATGCATGGTTTTAATTCATAGTAAATTAATAGGAAAAAATTCGAAAAAAGGTATTGACAAACAGCAAATCACCTGATATAATATAAACATAGCAAACCTATAGGATATGAGAGTAAGGCGGTATTGATATGTATATTATGGATAAACGATGTTGAAGCACTTCACTCGCATCCAACATCAACTATTATATATTTAAAGGAGAATTATTATGAAAGTTTACAGCAGAATTACTGACCTCATCGGCAATACACCTATCCTCGAACTCGGCAACATTGAGAAGGAGCTCGGTCTTGAAGCAAAGGTTCTTGTTAAGCTCGAGTACTTCAATCCCGCAGGAAGCGTCAAGGACAGAATAGCTAAGGCTATGATAGACGACGCAGAGGAGAAGGGACTTCTCAAAGAAGGCAGCGTTATCATTGAGCCTACCAGCGGCAACACAGGTATCGGTCTTGCTTCCGTTGCAGCATCGCGCGGATACAGGCTCATCATCACTATGCCCGAGACAATGAGTATCGAGCGCCGCAATCTCATGAAGGCATACGG
This sequence comes from Ruminococcus sp., assembly GCA_017649325.1. Taxonomy (GTDB): domain Bacteria; phylum Bacillota; class Clostridia; order Oscillospirales; family Ruminococcaceae; genus Ruminococcus. The sequence goes on along the minus strand of JAGCHA010000067.1, from coordinate 6,668 downwards.
CGCAGAGCTCGTACTCACAGACGGCTCCAAGGGTATGAAGGGCGCTATCGAGAAGGCAAACGAGCTTGCAGCAGAAATTCCGAACAGCTTTATTCCTTCACAGTTCACCAATCCCGCTAACCCTGCTGTACATGAGCGTACTACAGGCGTCGAGATATGGAACGACACAGACGGTAAGGTCGATATATTCGTTGCAGGCGTAGGTACAGGCGGTACTCTCAGCGGTGCAGGCGCATACCTCAAGTCACAGAATAGCAATGTAAAGGTAGTAGCAGTTGAGCCCGACAGCTCTCCCGTACTTTCCGAGGGCAAAGCAGGTCCTCATAAGATACAGGGTATCGGAGCAGGTTTCGTCCCCGAGACACTCAACACAAGCATTTACGACGAAGTTATACGTGTTCAGAACGAAGACGCATTCGAGACAGGCAGAAAGATAGTACGCAGCGAGGGCGTTCTCGTAGGTATATCCTCTGGTGCAGCTCTGTGGGCAGCTATCCAGCTTGCAAAGCGTCCCGAGAACAAGGGTAAGACGATAGTAGCGCTTCTCCCCGACACAGGCGAGCGTTACCTCTCGACTCCTATGTTTGACTGATATCACTGCAAAATATCATCATCGAAAAATCAATATTGTAAAATCAGCCTCCTGTGATAGTATTCTTGTCACAGGAGGCTGATTATTTTTAGAGGAATGTTATGGGAGAGGTTCCTGAAATTCTGCTTTACTGTATTTGCTGCGATACAGTCCGCGAGCCTGCCTCCCTGACTTTTAATTTATATCCTCGGAACTATAGTGTTTCGCGGAGTTCCCTTACTCGGTCTGTCAAAGCTTTCTGCTCCGAGTAGGAATCGTTCGAGCTTAACGAGGTCTGCAACACTCGTTTCACCGTCGTCGTTGACGTCTGATGCGCTTGTTACAGCACCGCCAGTAACACTTTGGCGGAGGAGAATGAGGTCGAAGGTATCTACCCTGTCATCGCTGTTGATGTCGCCGAAAAGGACATATTCATCGACGGGCTCAAGCTCCCACAAGAGATTCTCCACAGCGTTGCTGAGCTCGCGTCTGACATTGCCGTTGTTATCAATAACGGCTTCGTCAAGCTCGATAGCATAGCGACCCTTGCTGTCCTTGGTAGTGATCAACATTTTGTCACCATTTGCAACAAATATGAACTTCTGAGCGTCTCCGCCATTGGCAGAGGAAATGCCTGTGTTGTAGTTGTAGCCCTTCTGCGTGTCGAATTCGAGCACAAACTTCTGACCGCCGCCAAGCCCGGAGTATATCTCATAGCTTCCGTCTCCGGCGGACTTGATATGCCACGTATTGTATTCAGCTGCACCGTCAGCCTTGTACTGTATAACGCTCACACCCGAACGCTCTTCGCCGTTTATTACGGAAAGGTACTTGCCACTGTTAACGTTCTTTATCCTGTAGAGTCCCTCTGTAACTTCGATTCCCTGAACGGGCTTGACCTTCTCCTGCTGAGGGAGTATTCGTGTGAACACCTTCAGCGAGTTGAGAGGCTTGCCGTTCTTGTCGAAAAGCGCCTGATTATCGTAGCTGGAGCCGCCCGCCTCAGTGCAGTCACGGTCGTACTCCTTAGCTGCATCGGCTGCCCAGCCGTTACCGTAGGTGTTCCACTGAGACTTGCGCTGTTCCCACGACATATTATCGGGAGTTCCGAGCCACGCGGGTTCCCAGTAGAAAACCCCGAGTCCCCATTTGCCCGTATTTGCAACAGCTTGGAAAACGTCGGTCAGACACTGAGCCTGTCCGTCGACTGATATCGGGTATCTCAGGTCGACGTTGGAGGACTGCGAAGTCACTGTGTTGCCAAATCCGTCGCCGTCTTCGTTGGTGTACGGGTAAGCCGTTTCCGCGACCATTACGTACTTGTGGTAAGTGTCGCCGATATATTTGAGCACACCTGTGAGGTTGTCGAGCGAACCGTGCCAGTACGGGTAATAAGATGTTGCGAATACGTCATAGTCAAGACCGCACTCGTTCATCACCTGAGCGTACCACTTGTAGTAGTCGGTCTTGTTCGGGTTGGCGAAGTGATGAGCGATGAGGATATTGCGGTCGAAGTCACGCACAGCTTTGTTTCCGCTCGCAAAGAGGTCACATATTTTGTACATATCCTTTTCGCCGCAGAAGAAGCAGTTTGTCTCGTTGCCGACCTGGACCATACCGATATCTCCGCCGTCATTGGTAATTGATTCAAGCACCCATTTTGTCCACTTGTATATCTCGCCTTTGAGCGTTTCGTGGTCGTGCTGAGCCCAGTATTTCGGGCGTGTCTGCTTGGCGGGGTCAGCCCAGAAGTCGGAATACTGTATGTCCACGAGAAGCTTCATTCCGTATTGGGAGGCACGTTTGCCAATCTCTCCCGCGACCTTGACGTCATTGTTTCCGCCGCCGTAGGTGTGACCGTTTCCGTCGTTAGGTTCGTTCCATATGCGAATGCGGATGTAGTTGACTCCGTTCTCGGAGAGGGTCTCAAAGATGTCCTGTTCCCGACCGTCCTCGCTGTAGAATTTCACTCCCGCATTTTCAATGGAGATAATCGACGAGACGTCAACACCGCGGATAGGTTCTCCGCCGTTGATGTTGGTGTCGAAGTGGCTAAATGTGACGGACTGCTCAGCCGCCTGTGTTATAAGCGGAGCACCCGAGAGGGCGGGAGTGAGCGCGATAACAGCTGATATTGCCGCCGCTATAAGTCTTTTCAGTCGCATAAGTAAACTCCTTATATTTAGTTTTTGCCTAAAGATGAATTATTACACTCATTATACATTGAAAGGAACTGTTTGTCAATAGAAAAGCCGAGGTGTGTACCTCGGCTTAGCTGTTATAAGAGAGTTATACCGTTCTCGGCACATTTCTGCACCATTTCGTCCGTCCAGATCGAGGACTGTACCTCACCAATGTGCGCCTTGTTGAGGAGGAGCATACACAGTCTCGACTGACCGATACCTCCGCCAATAGTGAGCGGGAGAGTACCGTCAGCGATCATCTGGTGGTAACGGTACTGCATCCTGTCCTCCGCACCGCACTCAGCGAGCTGAGCCTTCAGTGAATCAGCGTCAACACGGATACCCATAGACGATACTTCGAGTGAATCGTCGAGGATATCGTCCCAGATAAGGATATCGCCGTTGAGCGACCAGTCATCGTAGTCTGGAGCGCGTCCGTCGTGCTTCTCGCCGCTTGCGAGCTTACCGCCTATCTGCATAAGGAAAACTGTCTTGTGCTCCTGAGTGATAAGACGCTCGCGCTCGTGACCCGTCTTGTCGGGATATTTGTCCTCAAGCTCCTGAGTTGTGATGAAATAGGGCTTCTCGCATATCTGACCTGCAATCTGCGGGTAGCGGAGACTTACCTTTCGCTTTGTGTATGCGATAGCTTTGACAACGGAGGTCACGGTCTCCTTCAGGAACTGAATATTTCTGTCCTCACGGGTGATTACCTTCTCCCAGTCCCACTGGTCAACGAAAATGGAGTGGGTGTTGTCGGTATCATCATCTCGGCGGATAGCATTCATATCAGTGTAGATACCCTCGCCAGCCTTGTAGCCGTAGCGGTAGAGAGCCATTCTCTTCCACTTCGCGAGCGACTGCACGACCTCGCCCTCGCCGTCGATCTCCTTTATGGAGAAGTCGACCTTGCGCTCAACGCCGTTGAGGTCATCGTTGATACCGCTGCCCTTTTTTACGATGAGGGGCGCGGATACGCGGTCGAGAGTGAGCGCGAATGAGAGTGCCTGCTGGAAGATGTCCTTGATGTATTTGATAGCGTGCTGAGTCTCTCTCAGCGTGAGAGCCGATTTATAGCCCTCGGGGATATAAAGTGACCTTGACATATTATTCACTTTCCTTTCGTGGTTTTATAACAACAGTCGGCGCCATTGACGGCTGTTGTGCAGGAGCATTTAGATATTAGTCTGCGCGTTCAAAGACGGATCTGGAGCCGTCCGCTGATTTCAGAATCATCTTGTTTCCTTCAAATTCAACTGCGATGTCATTATGATCCATAAAGTTCATAGTCTTCTTTTCGGCATCATAGCTGTACTTCATGGAAAACGAGGCAATCATATACGCTTCACCTGAGCTTCTGAAATCGAATAAATACTCGTACATATCGAAATCATCGACATCATGTTCATCATCTTCGAGCTCGTCGCAGGTGTATTTTCCGTACTTTGAATTCAGGTCGGGCGAGTCGCAGCGCTTGAAATCAATTACTTCGCCGTCAGCATTGAGAGTCAGTACAGAGCCGTCATATTTGATATCTTTATAGATAATTCCGTAGAAATTGAAACCTTCATCTGTCAGGCTCAACATGTCTGAAACATCCGATTCGATCTCTAACTTACAAAAGCCATTGTCACCGAATTCGAAGATGAGGTCGCTGAGATTTACATCACCTGATGAATCGGCAATGTATTCAGCCATTTCGTTGTCTTCGTCGCCTGAGACCTTCCACCTTCCTATAGGTGAAGCAGAACCCGTCTTTGAAGTCTTAGTGGTCGTTTCAGTAGTACGAGCAGTTGTCGAGGTAGCTTTTGTTGTTTTCTTAGTTGTAGCCTTAGTCGTAGTGGTGGTAGTAGTGGTAGTGGTAACTGTAGTGGTTATAGTTGAAGGCGGCTCAGGCTTCATTATCTCCTCGTTATCAAGGTTGTCTTTGCCGCAGGAGGCGAGGGAAACAGTCAGTAGCAGTGCTGCTGCAAAAATTGAAAAAGTTTTTTTCATATTCATTCATCCTTATTAATGCTATTATCTTATAGAGCCTACTGTTCTCGGGAACATTATAACGTCGCGGATATTAGCCATACCCGTCGTGTACATTATCAGACGCTCGAAGCCGAGACCGAAGCCGCCGTGCGGAACAGTACCGTATTTGCGGAGATCAAGGTAATCGGAGTAGAGGTCGAGGTTCATATTTCTCTCCTTCATAGCGGCGATGAGTTTGTCGTAGTCAGCCTCACGCTCGCTTCCGCCGATTATCTCGCCGACGCCGGGAACAAGGAGGTCAACAGCCGCAACAGTCTTGCCGTCGGGATTCTGCTTCATGTAGAAGGATTTTATCTCCTTGGGATAATCTGTAACGAAAACAGCCTTCTTGAAGACCTTCTCGGAGATATATCTCTCGTGCTCGGTCTGTAGGTCACAGCCCCATTCTACCGGGTAAACGAACTTCTCGCCCGACTCCTGAAGGAGCTTGATAGCCTCGGTGTAGGTTACTCTGCCGAAATCGTGGGAGATAAGCTCCTCGAGGCGGGCTTTGAGCCCCTTTTCGAAGTGAGCATCGAAGAAAGCGACCTCGTCGGGACAAGTGTCAAGGAGTTCACGGATAACGTACTTGACCATATCCTCAGCTATCTCGATAACGTCATCAAGCTCCGCGAAAGCTATCTCGGGCTCGATGTGCCAGAACTCGGCAAGGTGCTTGGGAGTATTGGAGTTCTCGGCACGGAACGAAGGACCGAATGTGTAAATCTTTCCGAAAGCAGTCGCGCCCATTTCGCCCTCAAGCTGACCCGAAACAGAGAGACCTGCCTTTCTGCCGAAGAAGTCGTTAGCGTAGTACTCTTCCTCGGTCTTGAAATCGTGCGAGAAGCCGTTAGTAGTAACGGTGAACATCTCACCGGCGCCCTCGCAGTCACTTCCCGTGATGAGGGGAGTATTCACGTAAACGTAGTTATGGCTCTGGAAGTATCTGTGCAGAGCAGCCGCCAGTACCGAGCGCACGCGCATTACAGCGTTGAATGTGTTCGTTCTGCCGCGGAGGTGGGGGATAGTACGCAGGAATTCGAGCGTGTGTCCCTTCTTCTGGAGCGGATAATCTGTGGGAGCGTCGCCGAGTATGGTTATATTCTCGGGAACAGTGTTTATCTCGAAGGTATTGTTTCTGCCCTCAACGACCTTGCCGACGACCTTCACGGAAGTGCCGACACGCGGCTCCTTGAAGTCTCCCTCGCCCTTTTCGACTACGACCTGTAAATTCTTGAGCGAAGTACCGTCATTGAGCTCGATGAACGCAACGCTCTTGGAGTTGCGCGATGTGCGAACCCAGCCGCATACGGTGACTTCTTTGCCTGTGAACTCACCTGTGGTGATGATGTCCTTGATGTCTGTGTGCTTCATAATATTCTTTCCTTTCGTTTTTTATTCAGACGAGAGAATACGAAAAGCTCCCGCCCTGAAACAGGACGGGAGCATAATACCCGTGGTGCCACCTGAATTTACCGCTTTTATCATCGAAGCAATAACTTCTCCCGAAATCTCGGGAACACAACAAAAGCAGTCACTCTTGTCCGCTGTAACGTGCGGAGAACGTCGCCCCTACTCGGCAGAGCCTTTGGGTTTGCTGCTCGGAAGTGTTATTCACAACGGCTCTGATACGCGGCTCACACCTTACCCGCGCTCTCTGAAAGCGAACTCCGAAGCTACTTCTCTTCGTCATAGCATTTTAACTAATGTTATTTTATCACCATTAAGCGGATTTGTCAATACCTTTTTTGAAAAATCTTACAGCAAGTCAGCAATATCGAGAACGAGGCGCTCCGACTTCTCCCAGCCGAGGCATGGGTCGGTTATCGACTTGCCGAAGATGTTCTCGCCTATCTTCTGGCTTCCGTCCTCGATATAGCTCTCTATCATCAGACCCT